>SLCH01000202.1 GCA_007125915.1 Syntrophobacteraceae bacterium | reverse complement strand
TCCATTCTCTCCGGCGTGGACGTTCCCGTGTGATCGGTATCACCAAGTCCGGTTACTTTTACATACTGATGACCCTCGTCATTGGTTTTTCCGCTGTCAACACGGGGAACAACCTGGTCTATATCATTGCCGCAGCTCTCTTGAGCTACATGGTCGCCTCAGGCATTCTCGGCCACATGAACCTGCTCGGCATCCAAGTGTCCCTGAGCTTTCCAGAGGAAATCTTCGCGGGCATCGAGTTCCCCGTCAAAGTCTCCGTCCGTAATATGCGAAAATCCCGGCCGGCTTTTCTTCTTCAAGGGACGATCATGGGTAGATCTGTTCTGTTTCCCTTGGTGCAGGAAAGGAGCCTGCAGGAAAAAACCCTCATGTTGACCCTGGACAAACGAGGGCGCAACTTCATCCATGCCCTGGAGCTTTCCTCTCCCTTTCCCTTCAATCTCTTCACCCGCTACCGCACCTGCCCCCTTCATGTGCAGCTCATCGTCTATCCCAGGCCCCTTCCAGGACCTGATCTTGTGCTTCGGGAACTGATAAGCCCGCGCCAGGGCGATCGCTTTTCATCCTTTCCCGGCCACGACGCCGACATTTTGTCCATCAGAGACTATACGGCCGGGGACCCGCTCAAAACCATTCACTGGAAAGCGACAGCCAGGACAGGAATCCTGAAAACCAAGGAGCTTGCAGCGCTCCAGTACCACAATCCCACCATCCATGTGGAACAAATCCAGGGGGATGAACTGGAAAAGGAACTCTCGCACCTGACTCACCTCATCCTGAAAATCTCTCGTTCCCGTTCGCCCATAGTGGTGATCATGGACAACGAAAAACTCCAGCCCGGCCTTCTGGCTTCACACAAACACCAGTTGCTCAGAAAACTGGCCCTTCACCATGAGACTTGAAGCCGTTCTCAATTTTCTGGCCTACACCTGCGCAGCTGCAGCCTTTGCCTGCGTGTTCCGGCATGTGCACTGGTTTTTCGCCGCTGCGGCAGCAGGCCTCTTCCTGCTGGCCCTATACAGGGACAAAAAGGCCACTCTCATCATACCCCGCTGGCTGGTCAATGTTCTCTCCCTGGCGGTCATTCTCCCCGTTTTGCTTCGCCTGCAGCCCACACGCATGATCGAACCCCTGCTGGAGGCGCTCGTCATTCTCCTGGGATTGAAGCTGCTGGAAACCAGGAAGGCCAGAGATCACTTGCAGATTTACCTCCTTTCCCTTCTTCTTCTGGTGGGTTCCAGCCTTTTGTCGATCAGCGCCATTTTTCTTGTGCACTTCATTCTCCTGAGCATCCTTCTCACCACATCCCTCATGGTCCTGACTCACCGGTCCCAGCAGGCAGACATGACCCTTTCCATGGAGCACCTCGGGAAAATTCTAAAATCTTCCGCCCTCATTTGCCTCCTCGCTCTTCCCCTGACCATTGTTTTTTTTCTGGTCCTTCCAAGAATTCCTCACCCCATGATGCATCTGCCGGGATACGAAATGGAGGCCAGGTCGGGCTTCAGCGACCGAGTCACTCTGGGTGAAGTTTCTACCATTCAGCTGGACAGGAGCGTGGTCTTTCGCGCCGTCATGGAACCTGCCCATGAAAAGTCCCTCTACTGGCGGGGAATCGTGCTGGACGAATTCACAGGAACCACGTGGAGAAGAAGCTTTCAGGTTCACCAGGGGCAACCGGGTGCCCCGAGAGGAAAGGAGGTGCACCAGGTCATCTACCTTGAACCCTATGGGGGGCACCATCTTTTCGCACTGGACAAACCCATTTTCGTCAGGGGAGAAAACCTCAGGATGCTTCCCGGCCTCACTTTTTCACTGCAGGACATTCCCCAGAGGAAGCTGCGATACACGGCCAAATCCGTTGCATCGGAACTGTTGCCCGAAACCTTATCGCACCATCATCATTACCTGCAGCTTCCACCGAGTCATGCTCCGCAAATTCGAAGGCTCGTGGATGAAGTCCTGGCCAATTCATCCTCTCACCTGGAAAAAATGGAACGGCTTCGCCATTTTTTCCAGGCTGAAGGTTTCACCTACACCCTGAGTGAACTCCCCGTTTCGGACGATCCCCTCAAAGATTTTCTCCTGAAAACAAAGGAAGGCAACTGTGAATATTTTGCCTCCGCCCTCGCATTGATGCTGCGCATGGCGGACATTCCCTCGCGTGTTGTGGGAGGTTACAGGGGAGGAATCTACAATGGTGCCGCCGGATACTACCTGGTCACCCAAAAACATGCCCATGTGTGGGTGGAGGCGTACATTCCCTCCAAGGGATGGGTGCGGCTGGATCCGACGCCTTCCATGCCCCTGGAAACACTGGGCAGATTTGAATCCCCCCTGTCTCACCAGTTCCGGCTGGCAATCGACACATTCCATTTTTACTGGGCCAGATTCGTCATCAATTACGACCTTTCCCAACAAATTGCCCTTGCAGAGGCTGCAAGGAATATCCTTGCCAACCCCCCTTTTCCATGGGATCGCACCACCCGGCAAATGCTCCCCTTTGTGGGGGGCTTCCTTTTGGTCCTGTTGATTTTCGGCGGGCTGGCCTTTTTGGGAAACCGGCCACCCATGGAAAAGCGGCTGGTCACCAAGTTTTCCAGACGGCTGGCTGCACATGGGTACAAGAGAAGCCCCCAGGAAGGGTTGGAAGAGTTCGTGAACCGAATCCAGGAGAAGGATTTGCGGGAAGCGAGCAGAGTTTTCGTGGAAGAGCTGGAAAGAGCGGTCTATAGAGACCAGCAGTTGAGCAGGGAACAGACCAAGCGACTGGAGCTGCTCATTCGCAGGCTTTGAGGGGAGCACCACCCTCGCTGCACCTTCCCGACGATGGATCGTCTCATGAGGGGACCGGGAAGCGGAAAGCTTTCTGCCACACTGCAATCACGACCCGCATCTCTCAGACAATGACGCCACCGCTCCAGAATGGCTCGAATGCTCCCCGCTCACGATGCCCGGTTTCCCATCACCGCCCGTTCTCCCAGATTGCCGTACCGGTGATAGGTGTCACAGATGCTTTGCTGGTGCAGGTACTGGAGCAATTCCAGGCGCCCTTCCATGAAAACGGGACTGCGCGCGATGTGGAACCCTCTTGCAGCGGCAGCCTCCAGGACTTCCCGGGAAACCCGATGAGGCGCAGCATAGCGGATTCTTTGAATGTGCGCCACACGGGCCGCCAACTCCCCCTCGGTGTGTCTCAAGATCTGAGCTCCTCCCAGGATGCGCTTTCCATGAGTTCCCAGGAGAAAACCCACGGCGGCATTCTCAAGATGGGGGGGCAAGCTCACCCATAAAGGGCATCCCGTGATCCTTGCGGCCCCTATGCGGGCAAGAGTTTCGAAAAGACTGTCCTCCTCATGCACTCGAACGATCACTTCTCCCACAGGGAGGTATTGGAAAAGATTGTCCTGGCCTCGCAGATGAAAAAAATCCCTGGGGTTTCTGAAATGAGTTTCCCAGCGGTGGAGATAACTCTTGATGGCGCGCACCGTCTTTTCCAGGTCTCTCCCGTGCTCTTCCAACTGGCCCCAATAAATCTTTTGTCTCCAATCCAGGGCCAGGCGAAGGATTTCATGTTCTTGGCGAACCGCTTCGCCCTCAGGGAAGCCCGTTTCCTGAAAATCCATGAACTGGGCCACATAATCAGGCCCGCCCGCCTTGACGCCGCCTCCGAGGGCCGATTTTCCCATGCCGCCGAAAGGCTGTCTGAGTGTGATGGCTCCTGTGGTGCCTCGATTGATGTAGAGGTTTCCCGCTTTGACCGCCCCTTTCCATTTTTCCTGTTCCCGGCTGTCCAGGCTCTCGAGGCCCGAAGTCAAACCATACCCCGTCTGGTTCACCAACTCGATGGCATGGTCCAGGTTGTCCCCGCGCATCACCCCCAGAAGGGGGCCAAAAAATTCCGTCATGTGAGTTCTGGAAAGAGGCCGGACTCCCCACTTGATTCCAGGAGACCAGAGGTGTGGATTTCCTTCAAGGGGCTCGGGTTTGAGAGCCCAGGATTCTCCGGGTTCGAGCTCCGTGAGAGCCTTTTCCAGCTCCTTTTGAGGAGGAGCGATGAGGGGTCCCATCTTATTCTTGAACTCCCATGGAGAACCCGTCGAGATGCTCCGGCAGGCATCCACCAGCTGCCTTCGAAAGTTGCTGTCTTCGTAAACCTCTTTTTCAAGAATCAAAAGTGAAGTGGCTGAACATTTCTGACCCGAATTGCTGAAAGCGGAATGAAGGACATTTCTGACAGCCTGGTCACGATCGGCCATGGCCGTGACGATGGTCGCATTCTTGCCCCCCGTCTCGGCGCACAGATGCATGTCCGGTCGTTGTTTCAACATTTCCAGTCCCGTTTCCGTGCCTCCCGTGAGAATCACATAGGACACGCGCCGGTGGCCCACCAGTCGACTGCCCGTTGTGGAACCCGAACAGGGGAGAAACTGGAGCACGTTTCTGGAAACACCCGCATTCCAGAAACATTGACAGAGAACCCAGGCCACCAGAACAGCCTGGGAAGACGGCTTGAAAATGACCGTGTTTCCCGCAGCGAGGGAAGCGGTGATGCCGCCACATGGAATGGCGATGGGAAAATTCCAGGGAGACACGACCACACCCACCCCTTTCCCCCTGCATTCAACCCGGTTGAACTGTTCAAAAGCACGTGCCGAATAGGGGTAAAACTCGGCGAAATCCACAGCTTCTGACACCTCTGGGTCCGATTCCGTGAAGACCTTGCCCGTGTTGGCTGCAGCGGCACCGATGAGATCTCCTCGAGCCTTCCTCAACTCCATGGCCACCTGTGCGAGGATGCGATGCCGCTCTTCAAGGGGCTTGGAGCGCCACCCGTCAGGATCCCTTTGAGCGACGGCCACAGCCCGTTCCACGTCGTCGTCGTTCCCCAGAACATATGTGGCCACGCAAACCTTTTCCTCATGCCGGGAAGGATCCAGGCACTCCTTCTTGTCCCGGCCTTCAAAAATCTCCTCACCGGCTATGACCAGTGGAATGGACATGGGGGTGTCTTGAGGACTCTTTTTCCACCTTTCCCTGATGAGATCTGCCCATCGCCGATTTTCTTTCAGTGACCAGTCCGTATCGGGCTCATTGTTGAATTCCCCCTCATGGAACGTCCCCATCTTCTTTGTGAAATTTTCGGTCAAACGGTTTTGAATGCGATGAGGCTCCTGGCGCACCCGGTCACGATGATGCCAGGAAGCTACGAACTGATCCTTCAGAAATGCCCATTCCCTGGAACCGGTTCTCAGCCGGCTCGAATAGCGAAGAAAGTTTTCCTCCCCCGTATTTTCATCCAGCCTTCGCACCAGGTAACCGATCGCATTGATAAAATCGCTGCGGGTGGCCACAGGAGCATAAAGTACGACCTGGGCGCCAGACTCCTGAATGGCGCGGCGCACATGGTCAGCCATTCCCTCCAGCATTTCAAAGCTCAAGCATTCCTTGACGCCCTGCTTTTCAGCGAGCCTGCAGGCATAGGCCAGCTCAAAGAGATTGTGGGAGCCCACCCCCAGGTGAACCGCTTGAATGTTTTCGGGAATCATTCCATATTCCAACATTTTCTTGTAGTTGGCATCCACATCCAGTTTGTTGTCAAAAGGGGCCAGGGGCCAATTGTGCAGGGAAGATTCGACCTGCTCCATTTCCATATTGGCTCCCTTGACGATGCGGAGCTTGATGGAAGCCCCCCCTTCGGCCGTACGCCGCCGAGCCCATTGAGTGAGCTCTTTTTGAATCTCAAGAGAATCGGGAAGATAGGCCTGAAGAGCAATGCCCGCCGCATGTCCTCGAAACTCGTCCAGGTCGAGGGCTTGCATGAAGGCCTTTTGGGTGATGGCCAGGTCTCTGTATTCCTCCATGTCCAGATTGACAAATTTGGGTTTGAGGGAGCCATCTGGGCTTTCCCAGCGATTCTTGGCTGCGGCCCTGTAGAGATGGGCCAGCCTGTCCACAAGGACCGCCACCGTGTTTTCCATGTCAAGGGCATGGATCTGAGAATAGAGAGTGGAAATCTTCACTGAAATGTATTGGACATGAGGGGATTCCAGCGCTTGAACGTACTGAGCCAGTCGCCGCTGCGCCTCTTCTTCCCCAAGGACCACCTCTCCCAAATGGTTGATGTTCATGACCACCCCTTCTTTTTTCCTCTGGCGAAGGTGGGCCAGGAACGCCTCCTCTTCCCCCGGAATGACCGAGCGGCGGCTCTCCTGCCTTATCCGTTCGACCATTCGGGGAACCGCAATGCGGGGAAAATGTCGTCCAATTTTGAGAAAAAAATGCACGAGAAGTCTCTCGTAAAGGGTGAAAAACCTTGGAACTCCCCACCTGCTGAGCAAATGAGAAACCTGGTCTGCCACTCTCTTGTTCCGGGACGAACGGAAACTCTGGTCGATCAAACGGGTGAGCAGCACTTTGTCTGGCGGATGGCTCAGGATTCGGGCCAGCTTTTTGTGGGCTTTCTTTTCCTCGGAAGTGAGAAGTCCATTGGCCTGATTCTGCCAGGCTTCGGCCAAAGCGAGGGCGTCCTCGAGGACGGACTCCATGCTCGTCTCGTACATGGGGAATCACTCCTGGTCAGCCTTGAAAACCATTTTCGCTCCACCTGCCCATGAGCGGGAAAATCCATGGTTTCGGGCCTTGATATGCAGACTTTGATGAACTAGAATCATGCGCCGTATGTGCTCTTCTCCGAATCAAATTTGTCTGATTCGAGCTATTATAATATCACCATCCGCGGCAACGTGCCCGAGGGTTTTTTCGCGGCGCAGTCACTGCCCCGCAAAAAAATTGCGTCCCCCTGAACCCCTTTCCGTATATCTGGCCTTGATGGGAGCCCTGTTTTCGTGCACATTTCTGCATTTCGCCAAAGGTATGGAAATGACCTCGCATCACCTGCGAACCCTTTATTTGTGAAGAGCCAGTCATTAAAAACAGTTCCAATTTCGGTGCGTTTGGAAAATGTTCGGCGGTGAATTATTGAGTGGGAATTGAAACGAGGCACATTTTGAAAGGAAGAAACACAATGTATTTGCGCACACTTCTCCTGCTGCTGATCATGGGGGCCACGGCCACTTTTGCCATCGTCAACTGGAGTCAATTCATGACTTCAACGCACCTCTCCCTGGTGTTCACCACCGTGGAAGCACCCCTGGGATTTGTCATGCTGGTGCTTGCGGGAGTTCTCACCGTCATGTTTCTCACCTTCGTCGTTTACCTGCAGACCTCGGTGATCATCGAAACACGCCGCTATGCGAAAGAAGCAAGAGCGCAGCGTGAGCTGGCCGAGCAGGTTGAAACTTCCCGCTTCACGGAATTGAGAGCTTTTCTGGAAGAACGCCTGGAAAACCTCGAAGGGCGCATCAGCCAGTGGCAGGAGGAAGTGCACACACGCATGGATCAATTGGACAGTGAGCTGAAATCGTCCGTGGAACAGGCGGGCAACACCCTCGCGGCATATATCGGAGAACTGGAAGACCGGCTGGAAAAAGACGATGAGGAAAAAAAGTCAAAGCCTTACCTCACCATCGAGTGAACCGGTCCATAAACAGGAATCATCAAAAACCTTGCCCTTTTCAATGCGTTGTGGTAAATGATCTCTTTTGATGTGCCCTGGCTTTTTATGCTCAAGTAAACACCCAATATCACTTGGTTTTTCAATAAAACGCACCACGGAGAAAGGAAACCGGTCATGAGCAGAAAATGTGAATTCTGCGGGAAGATGCCCCATGTGGGCAACAACGTCAGTCACGCCAACAACAAGAGCAAACGAGT
>SLCH01000107.1 GCA_007125915.1 Syntrophobacteraceae bacterium | reverse complement strand
CCAGGCTTTTGGACCATCTGTGCGCCAAGTATCGTCACTCGGATCGGGCGACCTGGCGGGAGCGGCTGCACAGGGGGCAAATCTTTCTCGATGATTGCGTGGTGACCTCCGATTGCCTCTTGAAGTCCGGACAGTGGCTCACCTGGCAAAGGCCTCCCTGGAAAGAGCCCGACGTGCCCCTCGTGTATGCGGTGCTTCACGAGGACAAGGATCTGCTGGCCCTGGCCAAGCCAAAAGGACTGCCGGCGGTGCCCGGGGGAGGTTTCCTGGATCACACCCTCCTGGCGCTGGTGCGCAAAAGCTATCCTGAAGCCACACCCATGCACCGTCTGGGGCGCGGCACATCGGGGGTCCTTCTCTTTGCGCGCACGGCTCCGGCCCGATCCGCTCTCGGCAGGGCTTTCAGAAACAGGGAGGTGCAGCGGGTTTATCGCGCCCTGATCTGTGGCAAGCCGGCAGAAGATCATTTCACTGTGGACGCTTCCATTGGTCCGGTGCACCATCCTCGGCTGGGAACGATTCATGCCTTTAATCCTGACGGAAAATATGCCAAAAGTCTTGTGCGTGTTTTGGAGCGTCGTGAACAGGACTCTCTCGTGGAGGTCACCATCGAGACGGGAAGACCCCATCAGATTCGCGTGCACATGGCCTTTGCAGGGCATCCTCTCGTGGGCGATCCCCTGTACACCACGGGGGGGCGTCTGGCAGGAAAAGGAACGGCTCTTCCCGGTGATGCGGGTTACCTCCTCCATGCGGAGTCATTGTCTTTCGCCCATCCCGAAGGGACCACTTTTTTGCACATATACTGCCATCCCCCAATGCCGTTGCGGTCACAAGTCTCCCCGGAAAGTGAGGGGCGGGCAGGGTTTGGGGTTTTAGTGTCGAAAAAAGGGGCAAGAATCATGTAGAATGCATTGAATCCTGATGAGGGAGAGGGCTGCACCCTATTGTGCGTGAAGCCGGCACTGAAAAGTCATATCACCGAAGGCGGACGAAATCCTTCGTCGCATGTCTTCGCGGTTGAAACTGAAAGAGAAGAGCCATGAAGATACTGGGCCTTAAGTTTAAGAACATCAATTCGCTCCATGGAGAGTGGGAGATCCGCTTTGACAGGCCACCTCTGTCCGACACGGGTTTATTCGCCATCGTGGGACCCAACGGATCGGGAAAGTCCTCCATACTGGATGCACTCACTCTGGCCCTCTATGGTGAGACCGCCCGCCTGAAGAGTCCAGGCCTGGATATCATGAACTGGTATGGGAAGGAATCCTATTCGGAGGTGAGCTTCTCTCTGGGGGAAAGCTTCTACCGAAGCCGATGGTCCATGCAGCGGGGAAACGGAACCCAGGATGCACCCAGCATGAGCCTTTACCATGTCAACGAAGAGGACCAGTTGCTGGAAGACAGGGTGATCAAGGTCAGAAGTCGAATTTCTGAACTTACGGGCCTGGACTTCAAACGTTTCTGCCGTTCCATACTTTTGGCACAGGGAGAGTTTTCCGCATTCCTCAATGCCCTTGAAAATGAAAGGGCGGAGATCCTCGAGAGAATCATCGGACCTGAAATCGCCCAGGAACTGGAAGAGGCCGCCCGCAGCCAGGTGGCCACTGAAAGCGAAAGACTGCAGCAGTTGAAGGAAGCTGCAGCAGCTTTCCCCGTACCGGATAAAATCCAGGTGCAGGAAGCCCGGCAATCCCGAGAACAGCTTCAGGAGGACATTCGGGAGCAGGAAAGGATTGCGGAAGAGCTTCAGAGTGTTTTGGATCGCCTCCAAAAGCTGGAGGAAGTGCAAGTCGCAGCCCGCGAGGCAGACCAGCTCCTCGATCAGGCTGAAAGGAGCCATCTCCAGGCACAGCAGGATCTTCAGCGCGTTGTAGAAGCCAGGGCATCAGCCCGTCCTTTTCAGGAGGAAATGATGGCTCTGGAAAATCTGTGGGCTGAAAGAGACAAGCTGCAGGACAAGATCACGGAGGGGGAAGAAGAAGCCAAAACCGCAAGCCATCGCATCCAGGAACTGGTGGGGCTTCTCAGGGAGGTTCGGGAGGAACTGAAAGAGGCTCGTGCACGGCTGGACGATCACGGGGAAGAGTGGGATACGGCAGCGCGGCTTGATCGGCAGATTGAAGAAGGCAGAGCACGATTCCTTGAACTGGTGGGGCAGTATGAGGCTGCCGAACGCGCCAGGGACGAAAGGCTGCGGGAGCAGGCTGAAATTGAGGGCAATATGGAGGCTCAGGAAGCGAAGCGCCGGGAAGTTCAGCGTTGGCTGGATGAGCATCCACGCGACAGCGGGCTGGGAGATCAGCTGTCAGCTCTTGAGAGCCTGCGGGAGCGCCTCATATCCACTCATGAGGACTTGAAACGCCAACGGGAAAAGAGAGCAATGGCCAGGGACACGGAGCGGCTTGCTTTCAAAGACTTGAAGCGGGCTCAGGCGTCGGCGCAAAAAATACGCTACATCACCGAGCGACTGCTGCGGCGGAAAACGGTCAGGGATCGGCGCCTGGAGGAGTCTCTGCAGGGTGAGACCCTGGAGTCATTGAAAGGCAGCCTTGAGGAGCAGCGAAAGAAGCTCTCAGCGAGCTGGAAACTCCTCAGAATCAGTTCTCAATACAAGCAGCAGGGCTATGGAGAAGAGCTGCAAAACAGGATGGAAGAACTGAAGGCGGAAGAGAGCGCTCTTCATGAGGCCCTCGATCTGGAGCAGGATGGACTGAAGCAGCTGCAGGGGCGGATTCGAATGCGGGATGCCGTTCGCAGGCTGGCTCCTGAACGTGCCGAACTCGAAGGGGGCATGCCCTGTCCTCTCTGTGGATCTCTGGATCATCCCTACGTGGACCAGGGCTTGCCCGATTTCAGCGAGCTGGACGGGACCGTTCGTGAGTTGACGCAAAGAATCAGGGGGCTCCAGGAAGAACTTTCAAAGCTTCATGAAAATGCTCAGAAGCTTGGGATTCGGGGACAGACTGCGGAGCGTCTCCTGGGGGAGTGGGCAAAGTTCTGCGCTGAAGCAGGGGTGGATTGGAACATCACCGACATTGCTGGTGTCAAAAAGGAGATTCAGGTCAACAAGGAGGAGATTCGCCGCATCAAAAGGCGAATTCGTTCCGCCCGTTGGAACAAATTTTGGGGAGATCTTGCGGGGCGTTCCCTGGAAAAGAAGACAGAGGACCTGGCCTCCAGAGATCAGTTGAGAGAAGCTGCCCTGGCCCGTCATGAGGGTGCTGTGGCGGAGTTGGCCGCCGTCACCGACCGAATTGAAGGGTTGCAAGAAGAACACAAATCCATTCGTGAGGAAATGGAAAACCGTTTCACCACGTGTGGCGAAGAGGTGCCGCCCGTTCAGGATCTGTTCCGGGCCGATACAGGGCCGCTCATGCGCCTGAGGAGCCGCCATGAAGTTTACAGTCTCAAAAGTGACGAGCACAGGGGCTATAGCGAGGAGATACTCTCCCTTGAAAAGCGCAAAGAGAGGCTGCCGGTTGAGATAGAGGAAATTCGAGGCCAGATCGAAGATCTCGCCCGTGAAACGCAGGACCTTCAGGCACTACTGACAGATCTGGCACATGAGCGGGACACTTCTTCCAGCACGGTGGATCCCGCGGGCAAGCGCCAGGCAGTGGAAGCTGAGATCGATCGCTGCACCGCTGAAGAGTCTGCCTTTGAGCAGGAGATGGAATCTTTGCGCCTGAGGATTCAGGAGCTTGAGAGCTTGTTGCCCCAGTGGAAGCAGGAAGCAGGGAAGCTGAAGGACGATTGCATAAGGGAGGAAGGGGCCCTCGCGGAGAAAGCTGAGTCCCATGGCTTTCCCCATCTGGAAGAACTGCGGCAACTGCTCTGGTTTTTGCAAAGGGAGCAGGAGATTGCCATACAGTTCCAGGAAGCTGAAAATGCTTTGCAGGAGGCCCGGTCAAGGGCCTTGGCGGCTCAAAATGAGCTGGAATCAATCCGTTCCCTGGAGCTGGCGGGGGAGTCTCCCGACGCAGTCCGTTGGAAAATCACCGATGCCGCCAAACGGAAGGATGAATTGCAGCGCATGCTTCACGAGGTGGAGACCGCCCTGAGCCGCTATGGTGAAGCAGAAAGGGAGTACCGGGAAATCCTTCAGGCCATTGCCACTCAGGAGAAGATCTGGGGGGAGGTGGTGGGGGAGCAGAGTGCGCTCCTCTCCCGGGACCAGGCTGAGCGGCGCAGCAGAGTGCAGCGCCTCATGCTTGATCGCCTCATAGAAAAGAGCAACCATTATTTGACCAGCCTGAGCGGCCGTTATTCCCTCGGTTACCGCGACAGCAATGGTCTTGGCATGGTGGTGCAGGATTTTCTGCAGGAAAACAAACTCCGCTCTGTGAAGACCCTCTCGGGAGGGGAGGCCTTTCTGGTGAGTTTGTGTCTTGCCCTTGGTCTCTCGGACATGGCGGGCAAACATCGTAAAATTGAATCGCTTTTCCTCGATGAAGGTTTTGGAACCTTGGATGAAGAAATGCTCTACAAGGTGATCGCCGTACTCAAAAGTCTGCGGTCCAATGGAAAGATGGTGGGGGTCATTTCCCACGTGAAGCGATTGGCCGACGAAATCCCCACTCAAATCAAGGTGGAACGGATGGCAGGGGGATTCAGCCGCATCACCCTGGTGGCTTGAGAATTCACTCGGGTTGATCTTCTCGCACCACACTGGAAAGGTTGAGCCGTATCCATGAAGGTCCTTTTTGATTTGCCAGACCTTCTGGCCGGCTGTCATTGACCCTTTGGGGGTTCAAGCAAAATATGGCAGGGGGCCTGAAGTCTAGTGGCGTTTTGGTTTTGACTGACGCTTGCCGCCGGGGTTTGCCTGGTTGACCTTGATGTTCTTTCCGTTGACCAGTCTTCCGTTCAGCGCTTTTATGGCTCGGTCCGCTTCGGAGTTGTCCGGCATCTCCACAAATCCAAATCCTTTTTTCTGACCGGAAAACCTGTCGGAAATCAGTTTGATGCTTTCTATATTGCCAAATTCTTCAAACATTGCTTTCAAGTCTTCCTCTGTGATGTTGAAGGGAAGATTGCCCACGTAAATGTTCATCGCACAAACCTTTCGATGGTGTGGAAAATGAGCGGAAGGATCTGCTCGCCACTGCATTGGCAGGATGCACAAAAGAATGAGCCGGAGTCATGCTCCGGCTCATTCTTTTGTGTGCTTCTGAAGCTTTTCTATGGTCTAAAGTTTCTTCACCCGGACAGCCTGGGGGCCTTTGGCGCCCTTTTCTTCATCAAAGCTAACTTTTTGACCTTCTTCAAGGCTTTTGAAACCAACGCCCTCGATGGCACTGTGGTGCACAAAAAGTTCCTTGCCGTTGTCTGCAGCGATGAATCCATAGCCTTTTTGATCGTTGAACCATTTCACTCGGCCTTCCGCCATCTCTTGTTCCTTTCCAAATTGTTCATTTTCGTTTTTGCAGTGCGCTACTTTGAGGCTGATTTGGAGCCGCTCTATTCTAAGCGAATGACCGAATTCCTGGCTGACTCAAAATATCGAACTCCCTCAATTTCGAGGCATTATAGTCTCCACGGATGAAAAAGCAAGCAAACAAAGATGGCCTGAAGAGCTTTTTGTCCTTTGCAGGTGTGCGTCGAAACTGATCTTTTTCAATGAGCCGGGGATTCCCATGTGTTAAACTGGAAAATGAAAATAAAAAAAAGCTGGACAACGATATGGTCTTACCCATGAAAAGGTGTGTGCATCGATGATATCCAGGGTATGGGAATTCTTCAGGGAAGATCTCTGGAGAATTCGAGCATCCGAGACATCCAGGATCAAGGCTTTTTTCATAAGATTTCTTCGAATATTGCTGTTGGCATTCCGGGGGATTTCCGACGGCAGAACCTATCTGCGTGCTTCCAGCCTCACTTTTTATTCCCTGCTTTCAGTGGTTCCCCTTCTGGCTCTGCTTTTTGGGATTGCACAAGGTTTTGGTTTGAGCCGGTATCTGGAGAAGCAGATTCTTGAGCACTTGCATGGGCAGGAGGAAGTCATCTCCATGTTCATCGAGTTCTCTCACAATTTGCTGGAAACCACAAAGGGAGGGGTTCTCGCGGGGGTGGGAATTGTGGTGCTTTTCTGGTCCATCATTCGAGTCTTTGGAAACATCGAGGACTCTTTCAACGAAATCTGGAAAGTCCAAACGGGGCGAAGCTTCATCCGCAAGCTGACAGATTATCCCGCATTGTTTTTTCTTTGTCCCGTGTTGCTTCTCATTTCAAGCGCTCTCACGGTCATGGTGACCGCCGAGGTCACCTTTGTGGTGGAAAGGTTCAGGCTGCTGGAATTTTTTGGACCTGCAATCTTTCGAACCCTTGAATTGCTGCCCATGGTGGTGCTGTGGCTCTTGTTCACTCTTCTCTACGCGGTGATGCCAAACACCCATGTGAAACTGACTTCAGCCATCCTTGCGGGAGTCATTGCCGGCTCACTTTATCTGGCATTTCAGCAGATTTACATTACTTTCCAGATAGGGGTTTCCCAATACAATGCCGTTTATGGAAGTTTTGCCGCCTTGCCCCTTTTTCTCGTGTGGCTGCAGACCAGCTGGATGATCGTCATGGTGGGCGGGGAAATCGCTTGCGCTCACCAGAACGTGGATCATCATGAATACGAGATGGACGTGGCTCAAATGAGTCCCTATGCCAAAAAGATTCTCGCGCTTTCAGTGATGCTTCTGCTGGTGAAACGATTTGCACAGGGTGAACCGCCTGCTGGAGAGCGCACTCTATCCGAGTCCCTTGCGCTTCCCGTGGTCTTTGTTCAGGCTGCCCTCAACGATTTGATGTCTGCGGGCATTGTTTCCGAAGGCAGAACCAGTTCGGGCAGCGAACCCATCTATCAGCCCACCGTGGATTCTTCCAAGGTCACCGTTGATTATGTGCTCCGGTCTCTGGAACATTGCGGCCAGGAGGAAATCATGCTGTCACGGAAGGGGGAATTTGAAAAGATTTCCCGTTCTTTGGCAACCCTTGAAGAGCGATTGAGGGGTGGTTCGGAAAACATGCTTCTCAAAGACCTGTGAGCAAGCTCCTAAAAAAGATTGGCATTTCAATGGGGCTCATGCTAATAGAATCTGAAATTTTCATGGGCCTTCAGGTGCCTTGGAGTTTAAAAGGGAATCCCGTGTGATTCGGGAGCGGTCCCGCCGCTGTGAACGGGGACGAAATCCGGTGGAAGCCACTCTTCGGCGAGTGCCGAAGGGGAAGGGGCGGAGAGTAGGGAGATCCGTGAGTCAGAAGACCTGCCTGAAGGGTTGATTCGCCCGTACGCGGACATGCCGGGTCAATCGTCTAAGAAGGATCAAGTGAAACAGGGTGCAATCCTCAGAGCAAGAGTTCTGAGGTTTTTTTTTGGGGGGAGCCCCCAAGCCGGGTACCTTTCCATTCTGCCGTCCGAGGGTTTCCGTGGCGGCTTTCCGGGTGCTCCATCGCACCTGGTGGGTGAGGGCAAGGATGAAGATTTTTTCTCTGGAGTTTCATCTATGACCATAGTGCCCGGAAAACCAATGTGGATACAGGAGGCCGCTTCGGAAATGAAAAACGGGAAATCACTCAAAATGTGGGGATTGATCATGGGACTCTGTGTGATGATGTCAGGGCAGGCCCTTGCAGGCCATGGGGAAAAGAGGGAACCCAAAAAGGCGATTTTACTGGCCGCATTTGGCACGACAGTGCCTGAAGCTCGTAAGGCTCTGGACCACATCGATGTCCGAGTTCGCGAAGCCTTTCCCGAAATCGAAGTGCGCTGGGCTTATACGTCGGGCATTGTTCGCAAGCGTCTCGCAGCACAGGGAAAAGTCTTTCATTCTCCAGAAACGGCTATGGCCGGCCTCATGGACGAAGGCTACACTCATGTGGCGGTCCTTTCTCTGCACACCATTCCGGGAGAAGAATTCCATCGACT
>SLCH01000211.1 GCA_007125915.1 Syntrophobacteraceae bacterium | reverse complement strand
GTCCAGGATTTGCATGAGCTGGTTTCTGCCCTGTCCCGTTTCGGAAGAAAAGAGCACAAAAGAATCCGCTGAAATTCCCAGGTGGGCCGCCGCCTCAATGACGAGTGCCTGCCATTTGCTCCGTTTCAGTTTGTCCGCCTTGGTCAGGACAGGCACCGAGGGGATGTTTTGAATGGCAAGCCACTGCCACAGAGCAAGGTCCTCAGGGGTAGGAGGATGCCTGAGGTCCAAGATGTGGACCACTCCTTTGAGGGTGGATCTCTGGGTCAGATAGGTCTCCACCATGGGACCCCACTGTGCCTTGATGCGCTGAGGGACTTTTGCGAAGCCGTAGCCCGGTAAATCCACAAAGTAAAACCCCTTGTTGATGAGAAAAAAATTGATGGCCTGAGTCTGACCTGGGGTGCGGCTGGTGCGCACCAGCTTTTTACGCTGGGCGAGGCAGTTGATGAGTGATGATTTCCCCACATTGGATCGGCCTGCAAAGGCCACTTCCGGCAATTCTGCCGCAGGATAATGGGCGGGTTGAAACGCGGACTTGATGAATTCCGCTGACTTTATGGTGAGCGCAGAAACCATGACTTTAAGATAAATCAACCTTTATGGCGGTTTTTGAGATAGTTCTCAATTCTGTCCAGACCCTGAGAGATGTTTTCAAGGGAGTTTGCGTAGCTGAAGCGAATGTAGCCTTCGCCGTTGGAACCAAAATCGACTCCAGGTGTTACGCCCACCTTTGCCTGCTCGAGAATTTCAAAGGCAAACCCGTAAGAATCGCCGGTGAACTTTTTGGCATTGGCGAAGACGTAAAACGCTCCCGTGGGTTCCACGGAAATGCCGAAGCCCATCTCTTTGAGGCGCGGGATCATGTACTGCCGCCTTCGATTGTAACGGTGAACCATGATTTCCACATCTTTTTTCACTGTTTCATCGGTGAGTGCCGCCAAGCCCGCAGCCTGAGCCACGGATCCTGCCGAGATAAAAAAATTCTGAACGAGTTTTTGTATGGGGCGAATGAGCTCCCGGGGGGCGATGAGATACCCCAGGCGCCAACCGGTCATGGAAAAAAGCTTGGAAAAACCGTTGAACACCACGCAACGGTCGGTGAACTCAAGCATGGAGCGGGCACGTTCCTCGTAAACGAGGCCGTGGTAGATTTCATCGCTGAGAACCCAGGGACCCAGGCCGGCTATTTCAGACATTCTTTCGGGTTCCAAAAGGGTGCCGGTGGGATTGGACGGGGAGTTGACGAGAATGGCCTTTGTTCTTGGTGAAATGGCCGACGCAATGTTTTCGGGCCGATACTGAAAGCCGTCTTCTTCATGGACGCCGATTCTTTTGGGGGTGGCTTCCAGAAAATTGATGAAGTTTGGGTAGCAGGCGTAATGTGGATCTGAGAGAATGACTTCATCGCCGCATTCCAAAATGGCTGCCAGGGCGACGAGAAAGGCAGGGGAGGTTCCCGATGTGACGATGACCTGATCGGGTTCAAGGTGGTAGACTCCGTAATTTTGCGCGTAATAGGCGCATATGGCTTCACGAAGCTGCGGGGTTCCAAGGCTGTGGGTGTAGCGGGTTTCGTTCCGCTGAATGGCTTCCACAGCGGCCTGCTTGATGGCTTCGGGGGTGCCGAAGTCAGGCTCGCCAATTTCCAGATGAATGATGGATTCTCCCCTTGCCTCCAGTTCCTGAGCCCGTTCCAGGACATCCATCACAATAAAGGGTTTGATTTCTTCCACTCGCCTGCAGATCAATTTTTTCTATCCTTCAATGGAATCTTGAGCCCCTGATGAAAGGGGGGAATGGATGAGGGGACTGCCGTGGCGGCCCTTCCGCCAAAGGGCACAGGGACACGCACGGGAAGGGTGTCATTGAATTGACATCCTGATGACAATGGCTTCCCCCATGCCGTCTTTTTCGATGCTTTTCACAAGCTCAAGAGCTTGCGAACGGTTGCCCACGGGTTTCAGCTGAACCACATGGAGATTTCCCAGGACCTCGTGGGCAAATTCCTTGACCGTGGCTTCGTAGCCTTTGCTTTCCAGGTTTCTTGCAAGCCTCTCCGCATTGGGCCGATGAAGATAGGATCCCACCTGGACGATGTAGGCCCATTTCTGTGAGACCATTTCCTGGTGGGCGCCCTCAGGAATCGCTGCCTGTGTTGGAGGGGCTGTGGGCGTTTCCCGCACCTGGGGTTCGGACACACTGGGAGTGGAAGGCCTTCCATGAGCGTGAGAGTGCACTTGTGCAGAGGGGCTCGTGGACAGGTCCCTGTCCCTCATGACCTCGACCCTGGTGAGGGGATCCCTGTGCGTTGTAACCGGCCTGCTTCCCGTGCCGGTATCCAGGACGGTGTTGATGTGTGACAGGTACGATCTTGCCTCTTGGGCCATGATCGTATTGGGCGCGAGTCTCAGGACACGGTCGAGAGAATAAAAGGCATTTTCCAGTTCCCCAACGAGATAACACATCACACCGTAGCGAAGGTGGGCTTCGGGCATGTTGGGTGCGTATTCCACCGCTTTGCCATAGGCGAGCCTCGCCTCATCTCCCATCCTGTGAGCTTCGAGTATTTTCCCCATGCGGTAGTAGGCCAGCCCGTAGCGTGGAAACCTTCGTGTGGCTTCTTCGTAATACTGAAGAGCCATGCCCGGATCCCCCCGTTTTTCGAAGAGGAGACCCAAATTGAAGAGAGCCAGATGGGAGGTCTCGTAAAGAGGATTGGAGAGGGCTTTCTCAAAGTTCACCTGAGCCTGGTCCAAGTCTCCTTCCCTGGCATAATGGCGTCCAAGGGCGTTGTAGGCGTCCGAGTAGTTTGGGGAAAGCTCTATGGCACGATTGAGGTGGTGCAGGGCTTCCGTGCTCATGGACAGTTCATCGTAGGTGATCCCAAGGTCGTAGTGGGTGAGAGGGTCATTGGGATTCTTATCTTTTGCCCAGTGAAAAAACTTGAGCGCCTGGTTGTAATCCTCTGCGATGAGGAATTTCTCACCCATTCCTCTCAATTCATCTGCAGAGTATCGGTCAGGTATGTCTCTTTCCATGGTGGCGCAGCCATGGACCAGGAAAAGAAACACCAGAACAGTGATTTGAGCAGAAAGTCTTTGCAATGACATCAGATCACCTTGTTGAGGGAATACTCAATGACGCCTTGGGCGCCGCATTTGATCAATTGAGGCACCAGTTCTCTCACCAGATTTTTGGAAACCACCGTTTCCACCGACAGCCATTGGCTTTGGTAGAGGTGTGCGATGGTGGGTGCGTTGAGGCTTGGCAGCAGTTGAATGACCTCTCCCAGAATTTCTTCCGGAACATTCATTTTCAAGCCCACCAGTTCTTCCGCCCGAAGAGCCGCCTGAAGGAGCATGGAAATTTCTTCAATTTTTTGACGCTTCCAAGGATCCTCCCAGGACTTCCTGTGAGCGATGAGCTGCGTGTTGGACTGCATGAGCTCCTTGGCGATGCGCAGGCCGTTGGCCCGCATGGTGGTTCCCGTCTCCGTCACCTCCACGATGGCGTCGCACAGTCCCGCAATGACTTTGGCTTCTGTGGCTCCCCAGGAAAACTCCACTTCAACATCTATGCCTTCCGCAGCAAAATAGCGGCGCGTGAAGTTGACCAGTTCCGTGGCTATTTTTTTTCCCTGAAGATCCTTGAGTTCACGGACGGGCGAATCCATGGGGACGGCAAGCACCCAGCGCGCGGGTCTCTGGCTCACTTTGGAGTAAATGAGGTCCGTGATGACGGCCACGTCGGAATCATTTTCCATGATCCAGTCCTTTCCCGTGAGACCCACGTCGAAGGTGCCCGTTTCCACGTAGCGCGACATTTCCTGTGCGCGGCAGATGGAACAGCTGATTTCGGGGTCATTGATTTCGGGAAAGTAATTTCTGTCTGAAAGAGAAATCCTCCAGCCCGCTTGGCGAAAAAGCCTGATGGTCGATTCTTGAAGGCTTCCCTTGGGGATGCCCAGCACGAGTTGTTTCACTTTTTGTAGACCTCCTGAGGATCAAAAAGGGGGGAACCTTCCACCTGAAGGGTTCCTTGTGAATACTTGCGATAAAAGCAGCTCTCATGGCCTGTGTGGCAGGCTGCCCCGCCCACCTGTTCTACCTTCAGAAGAATGGCATCCAGGTCACAATCCAGGTAAATATCCATGACTTTCTGCACGTGCCCCGATTCCTCGCCTTTGAGCCAGAGCTTTTGCCGGGAACGACTCCAGTAATGTGCCTTGCCCGTCCGAAGCGTCTCTTCCCAGGCCAGATCGTTCATGTAAGCCAGCATGAGGACCTTCCCCGTTCTTGCATCCTGGACGATGGATGGAAGCAACCCCTGCTGCTTGGTGAAATCCGGTTTAGCCGCCGTCAACTTTCCCTCCTGGTGAAGTCTCCCCTTCATTGGGGTTTGATTCTTGGTATTCAGCGGCCAGCTGACCGCAGGCTGCTCCAATGTCCGCCCCCCTGCTCTGTCTGATAATGGCCGTGTATCCCGCTTTTTGCACCAGCTCCTGAAAGCGGAGCACTGCTTCTTCTTTGGGCTGTTGGAACGGGCACCCCTCATGAGGGTTTAGGGGAATGAGGTTGACCTTGGCACGAATTCCAGCCAGAAGGCTGACCAGTTGCCGTGCGTGCAGAGGCTGGTCGTTGAGGCCTCCCATGAGGATGTATTCAAAAGTGATCCGCTTGCGTGGAGCCAGGGGGTAGTCTCTGCATGCGGCCATGAGGTTTTCCAGCGAATGAGTTTTGTTCACAGGCATCAGGCGGCTTCGAAGGCCATTTTCCGGAGCGTGAAGGCTGATGGCAAGGTTGATGGGGCTTTCCCTGCCCAAGCGACGCAGCTGGGGCACCAGGCCCACCGTAGACAGGGTGATGCGCCGGTGAGAAAAGTCGAGGCCGCTGGGATCCGTGAGAATGGAGATGGCTTCCACAACCGGCTCGTAGTTTGCCAGGGGCTCTCCCATGCCCATGAAAACCAGGTTGGTGATTTTTTGCCTGGTTGGAAGATGCTTTTGAACCTGGCAGACCTGGTCGACGATTTCGGCCGTTGACAGGTTGCGCTTGAGTCCTAAGGATCCGGTGACGCAGAATCTGCACCCCATGGCACATCCCACCTGGCTGGAAAGGCACAGGGTGGTGCGCGGAGCATCGGGAATCATGACCGTTTCGATGCAGTGGCCGTCATGCAAAGCAAAAAGATACTTGACCGTTCCATCCCGGGACCGGCGGCTCTCCCGAAGTTCCATGGCGTTCAGCCGGCTTCCATACTCCAGCTGAGTTCTGAACATTTTGCTCAGGTCGCTGCACTCGCTCCAGGAAGTGACGCCCCTCACATAAATGTGCCGAAAGAGCTGCCGGGCCCTGAAACGCCGCTCGCCGATGCGTTCCACCCAGTCTTCCAGTTGCGGCAGAGTGAAATCCTTTAAGCAGGGAAGCTCCATGGTCTCTCGACTCAATTTTTTCTCACCAGGTATTGGTCATGGGTGCGATCCTGCAAAAAAACCTGGTGATACATTCTCGAGTTGGCCCCGTCATAGAGCCGGTACCCCAATTCGCGGCATTCGTTGCACCCTTTTCTCGGAATGTGAATGGCCAGCACATGGTGGCCCCGGTCCGTTTCCGAGTCTATGCTGAGGACTCCGCTGCAGTCTCGGCAGGTCTGCAGTTCTTCCAGCTGCGTTTCCAGGATGTTGTCCGTGTCGTAGAAAACGGACCGTTCCCGTTTATGGGACTTTTTTTCCAGGCGGTGCTTTTCTCTCAATCGGGGCCCCTTCTCCCAACACTCCAAAACATCGGCAACCACGCGTTTCACCTGCTCCGCGGTTTCTGCTGTCTGGCGAATTCTTTCAGGCCGGTAGTCAGGCTCTCTCACTTTGCTGAAGTCCATTCCCGCCAGGGCCATGATGATGCCCACATTGATGTAGGGCAGGGCGGTCTCGATGGAATAGCCTCCTTCGAGGACCGCGATGTGGGGCTGGAGTCTCCGCGTGAGTTCCGCATAGCCCTGAGCGGAAAAGTTCATGTTGGTGATGGGGTCTGTGTAATGGTTGTCCTGCCCGGCGGAATTGACAATGATCTCCGGCTTGAAGTCGTTGAGTATGGGCAGGATGGCGTGATCCAGCGTGTACAGAAAACCCTCTTCAGATGTTTGCGGGGGCAGGGGTATGTTGATGGTGGTTCCCGCGGCGGAAGGTCCTCCCATCTCGTAGCCGAATCCCGTGCCAGGGTAAAGAGTGCGCCCATCCTGGTGAAGGGAGATGAAAAGGGTGTCGGGATCGTGCCAGTAGATGTCCTGCGTGCCGTCGCCGTGATGGCAATCGGTGTCCACAATGGCCACGCGGTCCACCTGATAGGCCTCCCGCAAATATTCCACCATGATGGCTTCAATATTGATGTTGCAGAAGCCTCGTGCACCATGGACCACTCTCATGGCATGGTGCCCCGGCGGTCGCACCAGGGCAAACCCCCGCTCCACATTCTTTTCAAGCACCTGCATGCCGATGGTTTTGGCGCCGCCTGCGCTGATGAGGTGGGACTCGGTCAGAACACTCCACTCATCGGGCACGCAAAAGTGCACCCGTCTCACATCCTGAATGGTTGCAAGGTCCGGCTTGTATTCGATGATGCCATCGATGTCCAGGAGACCTTCCTCAAACACTTGATCTTGCGTATAGAGCAGGCGCTCTTCCCTTTCGGGGTGTGTGGGGCTGATGGCCCAGTCGAAGGCAGGGAAAAAAACCAGTCCCGTCTTTGTTTTTACGCTCAGCATCCTGTGGCTCCTTGCAACGGTCTTTGCGCAGACACAGTGGTCCGCGGGTTGTTTCCGTCCTATTTTTCCGGCATTTTCTCCGATGGAGAAGCATTGATCATGCTTGCGGCAATGTCTTTGTACTCGGACACCAAGCCCGGTTTCACCTGAACCTTTACACGAATGTTCCTGCCCGTGGTGTAGAAATCCCGCACCATATTGAACTGGACATTTTCCAGGACTTCCATTTCCAGTTCCGATTCCACCGCTCCTTCCTTGATGCATTTGTTCTTCAGAAGCTCAAAGGCAAGCTCCACGGCGTTTTTCTGATCGAAATTCTTGTTGATCTGCTGGTAGAACTTTTCTCCCGGAGCGATGGCGATCCCCCTTTCCGTATCAGCAAAAAGGGTCACCTCAGACGTGTTCTTGGCGAGGGCCGCACCCACTGCATTGGCCACCTGCCACTGGGGGACCACATGAACTTGGAAATCGGTCAGCGCTGCCAGCCGGAAGGCGAAGTAGGGGGCCGGCCCTCCCAGAACGAGAATTTCCTGGGGCTGCACCTGATAGCCTTCGAGCAGTTCCTGAACGGTGTAAACGGGCTTGCTGTTGATGTCTTCGATCATCTCGGCGGCGGCGTTGAGAATCATCTGGCACGCGTGGTCGAACACCTCGTTGGCCACGTCCTCCAGGGTCATGTCCAACGCTGCCGCTATGGGTTCCAAGCCCTTCCGTGATGCCTCAGCGTCCCCGTTGTTGATTTTTCCCAGCACAAACAAGGCATCGGTGGGGGTGGGTGTGGGCCCCCCATAAGCCATTGCGGGGCCATCTCGTCCAGGACCAATTTTCAATCTTCCGTCAACGACACCGACGGTGCTGTCCCCCCCCACGCCGATGGAGTAGGTTTTGAGGGAACGAATGAGGGTCTTGTAGCCGCCCAGCTCACACCCCACAGGGTCGAGAAGGGGCACACGGTGAATGAGAATGGCCATGTCCGTGGTGGTGCCCCCAATGTCGAGCACGAGGGTTTCATCTTCGAGGGATGCAAAGGGGAGCGATCCCATGACGCTGGCCGCCGGGCCCGACAATATGGTCTGCCCCGGGGAGAGAAGGGAGGCTTCAAGGCTCATGGTGCCCCCGTCGGCCTTGAGGATGTGGATGGGAATGTTGAGTCCCTTCTTGTTCAGGGAGTCTTTGACCGCCTTGAAAAACCTGCTGTAGATGGGGTGGACCGC
>SLCH01000048.1 GCA_007125915.1 Syntrophobacteraceae bacterium | reverse complement strand
TCATTGCTGTGTTCGCCCTTTTGGTTGTGCTGCTGGCCATCCACCTGATGATGGTCGCTCCCTTGGGGGCCGAGAAAGCGGCTCTCAAGAGCCACCACGCACAGCAGAAAGAACTGGCGGCGAGGTACAGCGAGAGGCTGAAAGAGGCGGGGAGCATTCGGGAAAATCTGCAGAGAAGGCAGGAAGAACTCACCGTCATGCAAAAGCGGCTTTTCCGGGGAAACGACCCTTATCAGCTGGCCGCTTCAATGGGGGAGCAGCTTTCCAGGGGCGGGGAACGGCACGCACTGGAAGTCAAAACCTATCAGGTCCTGGCAAGCAAGGAATATGGGCTCTACCAGGAAGTACATCTGAGGTTCAACCTGCAGACGGATGTGAGGGGCCTGCATCACTTTCTGCAAACCATTCATGAAATGGAAACAGCCATGGTGGTTCGGGAGATAAATATCCAAAAGATACAGCGGCGAGCGGGACCGGACCTGGTGGTCAACGTGATTCTTGCAGCGCTCATGGAAATAAATGGCAGAACCTGAAGAGATTGAGTTGCATTATATTTTTTTGAGAAGGGATTGCATATGAACAGGTGCCAAGTTCTTGCTGCCATCATCTTGGCCGTTTTCCTCAGTGGCTGCGCATCAACACAACCCGCCCCACAGGCTCCCAGGCAGGAGTTCCCGGCACATTATTCGCCCCCACCCCACCAAGAGGATCAGCGGCATGAACCCCTGAGCAGGGACGCTCATGAAGCCCCGGACGACAGGTATGCGGAGGAAGAGACCCGCCCTTTTCCAAGCCTTCGTGGCGAAATTCAAACGGGACTGATGGGACTCACTGCACAGGCTCCCCATGCCCCGCCTTCCCTGGGTCAGGAGACCCAAAGAATCGCTTTCCACTTTGAAAAAGTGGACATTGCAGAAGTGAGTTCCCAGATATTTGGAGAGTATCTGCGCCTCAACTATGTCCTTGATCCCACAGTTCAGGGGAGAATCAGCTTTTATCTGGACGGCGAATTCACCAAAAACGAAATGTTCCAGATGATCACCAAAATCTACGAGGCCAACAACATCTCCGTGGTGCCGCGCAATGGAATCTACCACATTCAACCTCTCCAAAGAAGTGCCAGCAGTGGCCTTCCCATCGCCACGGAACAGCTTCTCCGGGACGAAAAGGGAGGGGCCAGGCCCATCATTGTCATTTACCGGCTCCTTTACATGGACGTGAGCCAGGCCGTCAACACCGTCAGGTTCTTTCTCACGCCAGGGCGGCCCATCACCACGGACTCACTCACCAACAGCCTCATTTTTGTGGAAAATATCGCCAATGCCCGCAGCATTGTGGAAATGCTCAAGGCTCTCGATGTGAATATTCTTCGGGAAGTGAGCATGGAAATCGTGCCTCTCCAGTCCATCACTCCCCAGGATGCCGTTCAGAGCATGGAGTCTCTCATGGGCAAACTCAACCTGTTCCGAGAGAGCACGGTGCGCAACAACCTCGCTTTCATTCCCCTGATCAACTATGGCGGCGTCCTGGTTCTCGCTCAAAACTATGAGCTGCTGAAAACGGCCAAGTACTGGCTCACGGCCATCGACGTTCAGGGTCTCGAAAGCGGGGAACAAATCAACGTCTATTTCGTGCAGAATGGCCTGGCCAGAGATATCGCCGACATACTGTCCCAGGTCTATGGGCTTCGTGGAGGTGTGGCCGAGCGACGCCTGGATCAAAGAGTCGTTCCATCGGCAGCCCGGCCCGGCTTCGGCACCTCCTTCGGTGGAGGCACAGGTTTTTCTGCCGCTGGGCGCAACACGGGCAACAGCGCACAACCCACTTTCGGCGGCGCCACAGCCGGATCTGGCGCCACCTTTGGAGGCACCGCCGCGGGCACGAGCGCTCAATCGCCCAACCCGGGGGCCGCATCAGCCTTTGGATCTTCATCCAATCCTTCCGGATCGGCCTTTGCCGCCACCAACCCGGCCAACACAGGCAATAATCCTGCGCGGGCGGGGATGGTCACAACAGGTCGAAACGGAATCACCACCCGGGTCAATCAAGGGGTGGAAGTGGAAACGATGCTCACGGGAGAAGTGATGATCATCCCTGATGAGGTCAACAACGCCATCGTCATTCGCGCCAATGCGCCGGACTACGCCCGAATCAAGAGAACCATCGAGCAGCTGGACATATTGCCCCGGGCCGTTCTCATCGAAGTTCTCATCGCGGAGGTCACACTCACCAAAGATCTTCAATACGGCCTGGAATGGTTTTTTAAGGATATCGGCATGGACATCGCGGGAAAAAGCGGACGCTTCACCGCCGCACATGGGCTGGCGGACCTGGGCAGGTCAGCCACAAGTGCCGCCGCAGGAGGACTGGACGTTTTCTGGGGAAGCGTCGATGGAAAGGTCGCGGCCCTCATCTCCCTTCTGGCCACAAAAACGGACGTGAATGTCCTGTCCACACCCACCCTTCTGGCAACGGACAATAAGGAGGCCTCCATTCAGGTGGGCGGGCGGGAACCCATTCCCGGCTTCAGCGCCCTTGGAGGTGAAACGGGAGGAACCCTTCTGACCTCTATTCAGTACGCCGAAACGGGCATCATTCTCAATGTGAGGCCCCACATCACCGCTGGGGGCCTGGTGCGCATGGAGGTGGAGCAGACCATTCGCCGTACGGACCCCGTTCTGGTCGATGTGGGGGGGACCACCGCTCCCCGCTTCACGGAGCGAAACATCAAAACCACCCTGCTGGCGCACAATGAATCCACCGTGGTCATCGGAGGCATCATTCAGCAGACGGAAACTCAAAGCAAGAGAGGAATTCCACTTCTGGGAGATCTGCCCATCATTTCCCCACTTTTTGCCTCGAGGTCCAAAGCCGGCGATCGAACGGAGCTGATCATCGCCATCACCCCTCATGTGGTGGAACACCGTGAAACCGCCGCCACAAGAGAATTCGTGGACAAGTTACGTCAGCTTCAAAGACGGATCGGGGGCTAGCATACGGGAAAACAACGACCCCCTCTCGAAAAAGAAGGGGCCAGTGTCCGTGCCCCATGCCTCCAAGGCTTCAATGAGCGGCGACTCATTCCAACTTCAGAAACGGTCTGAAATTTCAATTGAATGAAGTTCTTCGAGAGCCTGCAGGATTTCTTTGAAGTCCCTGCTCAGAGGGGCGGAAAAATGCAGGGGGGTTTCCCGCACTGGATGCCTGAACCCCAGGGAAAAGGCATGCAGCAGCTGGCGATTGACTCCAAGGAGCACCCTGCGCGTCTGCTCTGAAGTTATGGAACGCAGCCGCCGCCTGCCTCCTCCGTATGTCTCGTCGCCCACCACGGGACGATGAATATGGCTGAGGTGGACTCGAATTTGATGAGTCCTTCCCGTGGTGATTCGAATTCTCAGGAGGGACACTTCACCCAATTCCTTTTCCAGCTGCCACCGGGTGAGAGCCCCCCTTCCCTTTCCCAGGGTGACCGCCATCTTTTTGCGCTCTCCCGGATGCCGGTCCATGAGTGTCTCGATGGTTCCCTGCTTTTGAGAAAATTTTCCGTGGGTGAGAGCCAGGTATTCTTTCAACACCTCATGGCTTTTGAACTGCTCTATGAGCCGCAGGTAAGCCCGATCACTTTTGGCCACAACCATGGCGCCCGATGTGTCTCGATCGAGCCTGTGGACGATTCCAGGCCTCAAGGGGCCACCCTGGGTGGCAAGGCTGGAACAGTGGGCAAGGAGCCCGTGAACGAGGGTGCCTTCCTGGTGGCCTGCGCCCGGGTGCACAACCACCCCTGGCGCCTTGTTGATCACCAGAAGTTCCTCATCTTCATACAGTATGTCCAGGGACTGCTTTTGGGGAGTGAGCCGCCGCGGGTGTTCAGACCCGGATGGCAGCCGGACGTCCACCTGGTCTCCTTCTTTCAGCTCCCAGCTTGGCTTTACCCGGCGGGAATTGACCAAAACATGGCCATCCTGAATGAGCCCCTTGAAATGACTCCTTGAAATTTCATCGGTCCTGCTGCTCAGGAATGCATCCAGACGCATTCCCGCATCCTCACCCTGGACGACGAACACTCGATGAGCAAGTGTTTCCCTTGTTTCAAGCCCTTTCAAGACATTCTTTCCTGTGAGACAAAAAAATCGGAGGCAGTCAACGCCCCGCCTCCGATCTCCTATGCCCGATGAAAGGGATCCACCACATTTCCGTGAACCCCTTTTTCAGTGCTGATGCCGGTTGTGCTCCCCATTTTTCAAGGTTGTGAAAATGAGTCTTCCTGCGGTCGTCTGCAGAATGCTCGTTACGGAAACATCCACTTCTTTTCCGAGAAATCTGCTGGCGTTTTCCACAACCACCATGGTCCCGTCTTCGAGATAGGCGATGCCCTGGCCATGCTCCTTGCCTTCCTTGAGAATATGCAGTCGAAGGACTTCACCCGGCAGGACCACCGGCTTGAGGGCATTGGCCAGCTGGTTGATATTGAGAACCTGAATTCCCTGAACTTCTGCAACCTTGGAAAGATTGTAGTCGTTGGTCACGATCTTTCCACTCAAACGCAATGCGAGAGCAACGAGTTTGGCATCCACTTCATTGAGGTTATCGAAGTCCTGGCGATCTATTTTGACTTCCACGGAATTTTCCTGCTGAAGCCGCTTGATGATGTCCAGCCCCCGCCGTCCGCGGACTCTTCGCGTGGGATCGGGACTGTCGGCTATGTGCTGAAGCTCCTGCAGAACAAATTCGGGAATGATGAGAAGCCCCCCCAGGAACCCTGTCTCCACAATGTCCGCGATGCGCCCGTCGATGATCACGCTTGTGTCCAGGATATTGACGGTCTGGTTGGCTTTTGCACCCCCGCGGACAGGCCAGGACCAGTTGGGCAACTTGACCTCTTCAATTTTTATGGTTCCGAGAACCATTCCTATGTATCCAAAAATGCAAGATAATACGATATATATTGCAGCACTCACGGTCGGGTTCTGCAATCCGGCGAACCCCACGCCAATCAGCTTCGCAACGGAAAGGCCGATGACCAATCCGATAGTCCCTCCCGTCAGGACTTTCAGTGGAATGTGTTTGATGATCTTTTCCACTGACAAGGCCAGAAGGGCGAAAAAAACACCCGCCAGCACCCCAATCCAGGGTGCCCATGTGTAGCGCTTGATGACCTCTATCTGGTCCGCAATGAAGTAGCCACCCACCGCACAGACAATGAACAGACTGACCTTAAGACTGAGCCAGGCCCATTTCAATAATCATCACCTCCCTTCATTTTTCAATTTGAAACAGCTCGGCAATACTGATCGACCAATATTTTATGTGTGCCCATTTAAAAAAACGCAGGAAGGGAGCTGGTGAGAAAGGCGCTATGGAGGCAGGAAGGTTCCAAAGAGTGCTCGATCACTCCAGTATTTCGTTGATTCCCAGTTCCACTTCGTCTTCGCTCAATTCCTGCACTATGGAAAGTTCCTTCAGAAGCAAAGTCCGCGCCGTATCGAGCATCTTCCTTTCGCCAAAGGACAGTTCCTTGTCCATTCTCAGGACCGTCAGGTCCCTCAGCACCTCTGCCAGATCATAGATGGACCCGGTCTTGATCTTCTCCATGTATTCCCGATAACGACGGTTCCACGTGCCACCGTTGACGGAAACCTCTCGTGATCGCAGGATGTCGTAGACTTTGGATATCTCATCGGTGCACAGGAGTTCACGAAGCCCCACGGCGCTGGCATTTTGGACGGGGATCATGATCTTCATTCCATTTTCCAGAATTCTGAGTATATAAAAGTCCTGTTTCTTGCCCCCTATGGTCTTGGACTCAACGGACTCTATCTTGCCAACTCCATGGGCCGGATAAACGGCCAAATCCCCCAGTTTAAACATAACTGCCCTCCATCTCCCCCAATCATCACAGGCTTTTTGCCGACAGGGCAAACAACTTAACATAAGAATTCTACCCTTTTGTTGCAGTCAAGCAAAGTCCCAAAACAAGAGGAAGGCAAAGCATGGAGACCTGACGGGTAAAAACCCCGGCGAGGGGACCAGACGAGCACTCCACATGTGCCTGAAAAAGCTGAGCCTCTGGCCCATTCACCCTGTAGCAGAATAACACGGCGATGCGCAGTTTTTCAAAAGGGAAATATTCAGTCCTGCGCCGGGCAAATCCCCTTGTGCACCTTTTCGTTCCCGCATCCCACCCGGAGGTGTGCATACGGCGACCCCACTGGCCCTCGGTGCGGCGCCGGGTCTTTCAAGTTCTTCGGGGCTTCACCCCGATGATCGCACGAAAAAACGGGAATTTGTCCTGATGTTTTTCACTTTACCGCAGATTTTACGTCCTGGAAAATAAAAGCTTGTGGGAGAGAACAGAAAAAAATCAGGTTGGGACACTTCGGCATGGCCCATTGGTTCCTGGATTGGGAACCGGTTGGGGGGCGGATGCTTCGGACATGATTCCTTGAGGGCCCTTGAGAGGGTGCTTCAGCATGTCATTTCCGTGCGGGCGGGAATTCAGTTTTTTCAAAATCTTCCCCATCTCCGCATCCCGGGGGAGACTGGGGGGAACCAAGCCCTTTCTTGGATCAACGGCAAGGGGGAAAGCTGCCTTCTTTGCGAACAGTTTCTGAAAAATTCGCTATAATTGAGGCCTCCAGCCGTTGAACCGATTCATTGCCTCGGTCATGCCGGACTCGAGGATGGTCCGGATGGCCTCCACCGCGACCGAGAGGCTCTGGGCATAAGGTTCCACCTGGTCCGGGTAGGGAAGGCCAAGAACAAAATCCTCCATGGACTCTCCAAATCGAGGTCTGCCAACGCCCACCTTCACACGGGGAAAACTTGAATGCTTGAGGTGCTCGATGATGGATGAAACCCCGCGATGGCCCCCCGCTCCTCCTTTTCTGGCGATGCGCAGCCTGCCGACGGGAAGGTCCACATCGTCATGAATCACCAGAATCTGGTCACCGGGAATGTTCCGTTCGATCAAAAACTCTTCCACGGCCATGCCGCTGCGGTTCATGTAAGTGGTCGGCTTCAGGAGAAAGATCAGGTCGTCATGCAACCTGCCGTGCCCCCAAAGGCACTTGGATTCCCGGCTGGAAAGGTTGAGGGAAAGGGATTCGGCCAGGCGATCAAGAACTTGAAAACCGGCGTTGTGGCGGGTGTCCGCATAGCGCTGACCGGGGTTGCCCAAGCCCACGATAACGCGAACCCCTTCTTCAGGATCTTTATCTTGGTACATGGGTCCCCCAGCCACATTTCATATCACTGATTGGAAAACTCGGCGGAGAATGCTATTCCTCTTCTTCCCCTTCAGCCTCCTCAACCTCTTCTTCCTGCACCTCAGGCGACGAGATGGAGACCACTGGAAGGTGGGGATCACTGATCAACTTGAAGGGAACCTTCTCCATGAGGTCCGATACGCGGATGGATTCGCCCAGGTCGAGCTTGGAGACGTCCACTTCCACCTTGTGGGGAATCTGGTCAGGAAAGCAGCTCACGGTCAATGTTCTCATGAGCTGATCCTGTATGCCTCCCTTTTTCAACCCAACAGCTTCACCCTGCAGTTCCACGAGCACCTCCACCTCGATGGCGTGATCCATGGGAACCTCATAGAAGTCGATATGCGTGAATCTTCTGCGAAAAGGATGAACCTGAATTTCTCGAATGAGGACCTGCTTTTTCAGCTTCTCCGCTCCTCCTTCGATGGTCAACTGAAGGAGCTTGCTTTCTTCACCGACCTCACGCAGAAGCTTTTCCAGCTCGGGAGCAGCCACGGTCAGGGACATGGCATCCATCTTGGGACCATAGAGGACTGCGGGCACTTTCTTCGCCTGGCGAAGTCTTCGGGAAGGACCCTTGCCCGTGAGAGTTCGCAAATGAGCGGTCAATTCAACATTCATAAGGATTACGCCTCCTGAAAACATGTAGGATAAAAGGGCACAACAGGTGCCCATTTCGTTCAAGGGAAAAGGGCACTCACCGATTCTTCAAGATGAACACATCGAATGACTTTCGCCAGAGTGGG
>SLCH01000269.1 GCA_007125915.1 Syntrophobacteraceae bacterium | reverse complement strand
TTCCCGATGTCCTCAATGTTTCCATCATCGATGAAATCGTGACCATCACCAACGATGAAGCCTTCGATACAGCCAGAAACCTGGCCAAGAAGGAGGGCCTTCTCTGCGGCATCTCTTCGGGAGCGGCCTTTGCCGCAGCTCTCAAGGTGGCGCAGCGCCCCGAAAATGAAGGAAAACAAGTGGTGGTCATTTTTCCCAGCTCGGGGGAGCGCTACCTGAGCACAGAACTTTTTGTATGAAAAAAAGACGGTTGCGCAGAGGGCGGCTGCCCCGCATCAGCTCTCGGCAAGACCACCTTTTTGATGTGTCTTCTGAATTTTTCCATCATTCGATATAAGGTGGGCACAAAACCGGTGCCCACCCTACGTTGCTGATTTGCCGCCATTTGCATCATTCCCCGCGCGGCAATCCAATGCCCCGGCTCCAATGAAAACCTTGTGCCACCTCAACATTGGGCAACTCTGACATTCCCGAGATCGAGCCAACCCGTCATTCCTGAAATCGAGCCAACCCGTCATTCCTGAAATCGAGCCAACCCGTCATTCCTGAAATCGAGCCAACCCGTCATTCCCGCGAAGGCGGGAATCCAGGGTTTATGCCCTTTTCCACCGCCAGGCTTTCACGGAAACGGAAATAGTTTAGAAGGCCAGTGAGACCGGACTCATTGCCACCAGCAGCATCTGAGGCAATTTCCTGAACCGCTGAACCTCCGCCATCACACATGGTTGCGCAGTTTCAGCTCCAGGGGATGGGGTTGAAGATAAAACTGTTCCTTGAGATAGGGCTGGCCGTATTTCCTCACGTAGTGGTTGATGAGGGTGATGGGCACGATGAGGGGCACATATCCCCTGCGGTAACTGTCAAAAATTTCCAGGAGCTCGGCCTTTTCGTCCTTGGAAAGATCCTTTTTGAAGTATCCCATGAGGTGGGTCAGCACATTGCTGTTTTTGGCCACGCTGGCCTTCAGCTTGAGCCCCTCCAGGAGAAGGGTTTCATAGGTGGCGTAGAGCTCCGTGAGAGGATGCTTTTTGGCATCGGCCACCAGCTTTCCCATTTCCCGGTAATGTTTGGGACTGTGGGCCATCATGAGGAGTTTGTGGCGCGTGTGAAATTCCACCAGCCGGCCTATGGCGGGTTTATCTTGCAGGAGCTCCCTCCAGCGTTTCATGGTGAAAAGGCGTTCGATGAAGTTTTCTCTGAGCAGAGGGTCGTGCAGGCGCCCGTCTTCTTCCACGGGCAGAAGTGGAAAGTGATCCATGAAAGCTCGGGCGAAAAGGCCGACTCCCTTGTTTGAGGGCATTCCGTGGTCATCGTAGACGCGCACCCGCTCCATGCCGCTGCTAGGAGACTTGCTCTTGAAGACAAACCCGCACAGACCTTCCTTTTCCAGTTCCATGGCACGATTCCGTGCCCATTGCGTCATCCCATCCGTGTGGTCCACGTGGGTGCGCGTGGTGACGAGCCTCGGTGCGTCCGCATTGCCCACCAGTCTTAAAGATTCACGGGGGATGCCCAAACCGTATTCCACCTCCGGGCACACGGGCACAAATTCCACAAACTTGCCCAAAGTTTCCGTGATGAAGCGGTCGTGCTTGTGGCCTCCGTCAAAGCGAACTTCCTGCCCCAGCAAGCAAGCGCTGATTCCCAGTTTGATCCCATTTTCCATGACGACCCCTTCTTTTAAAACAGGATGGAGGAATAATATGGTTCCAATGCCGGCGGGAGGTGTGTGCTTCCATGGTCAAGGGGGAACCTTCCGCCACCCTTTATGGGACATGAGGCAAGGGTTGGAAAAACCACCCATACCCCTTCGCTTTGTCCCCATCCGGTACACTGATCCCAAGCTTCTGAACCAATATAAACATCGTTTTTCCCGCCATTCAAAAGTTTTTTCGCCCAAAAATATCAGCTCCCACCTTCCTGAGCCTTCCGAAATGCTTCCACAAGAGTCCCTCAGCTGATAAGATTCTTCAAGACATTCCAGTTGATTGGATTCAATTGAAAGACTACCCGAAAAATCAATACTTTTTCGCCGGGAAATGACCTTCGAGGAGAAACCAAGTGGAAAAAAAGATACTGGTGGCCGTGGATGGCTCCAAACGAGGATTTGAAGCCGCTTCCATTTTGGGAGAGCTTCTGAAAGAGCAATCCCAGCTTGGAATCGTGCTTTTCCATTGTGTGCATCAACTGGGGGCTGTGCAAGCCGATGACCTCTGCACCAGCATGTACGAATCCTGCAGGCTGCCCATCGGCGATCAGGAAAAAGTGGGTCACGAAATCCTGGACGAAGCTCTCAGGTGCATCCTGGAAAAAGGCTTTCCCAAGGAACGGATTGAAGTGAGGCTGAAAACCAACTCCCTGGATCCCGCCCTGGACATCATCGCCGAAGCGGAACTGAGGAACTACGAAACCATCGCCATGGGACGCCGGGGAAGGGGAAACCTGGAAACCCTGCTGCTGGGAAGCGTTTCAGGAAAAGTGGCCCATTACGCTCCCAGGCACTCTGTCTGGGTGGTGGACACTCCCGTCTTCGACACCAACAGGGTTCTCATTGCCATGGAAGGGGATCCCGATTCCCTGGAACTGGTGCGTTACGCAGCAGATATCCTGACTTCCATTCCCCATCTTGAATACACCTTCCTGCACATCATGCCCTCGGTGCCCCCCACATTTTGGGATGACGGCCACATTCTCAGCCCCGACGAGGACAAAGACCCCCGTTCCCGCCTGGAACGGTGGCGGACTGAATGGACCACCAGCGTGGAAAGATTCATGTCCCGGGGCCGTTTGCAGCTCATGGAAAAGGGTGTTCCCGAAAAAAACATTCAAACGCTGATTCTTCCCACAAGGCAGGGGGTCGCCAGAGACCTCCTGCAGGCAATCGAGAACCACCGGTTTAAAGTGGTCTTCATGGGAAAGAAGAGCCTGCACGAACGCAAACCATTTCTCATGGGAAGTCATTCCAACAAGATCCTTCAGATGTCCAAAGGGATCATTCTTTGTCTCGTGGATTTCTAGCGGATAACTTCTCAAGCATCATGGGCAAACGTCCTAGGCGCATCAGGGGTCATGCACCAACCCGGGAAACCTCATCCAGTGAGCAAACTTCTCCTGGGATCGCCGAGCCCCGGCTTTCCAAAAAGTTCCCCTGAATTGATGCACAGAAAAATGGAAAAGGATGGGTTCCATTTTAGTGGCATTGACAGGTTTCCATTGAAAAAAATGCCGAGCTGAAGCTCGGCGGTCCCAGGAATGGACTTCTCTTTCAAACGTATGCCCGATATGTTTCACGGAAGCTTGGGGTGGGACTCTCTGGCACAACATCTGCCCACGAGGAAGGCTTCCACCTCGTCCAGCCGCTGGGTCAGGGGAAAGGGGGGAAGGCTTTTGAAAAAGAGGGATCCATAACCCCTGGTGCGAAGCCTCACATCGAAAATGGCGATGAGGCCCCCATCGGTGCTGCATCGAATGAGCCTGCCCACCCCCTGTTTGAGCTGGATGACCGCTCTCGGCACCTGGTAGTGGAAAAAGGAACTCTTGCCCTGGTCAGTGACATACTGCATGCGTGCGGCAATGACAGGGTCTTCGGGCACCTCGAAGGGCAGTTTGTCGATCATGAGGCAGCTCAGGGCTTCCCCTGGCACATCGATTCCCTGCCAGAAGGAGCTGGTGGCCAGGAGCACCGAATCCACTGACTTCTTGAACTGGGCGATGAGGGCTCTTTTGGGCTTTTCCCCCTGCATGAGAAGAGGGAAGGGAAGCCTGTCCCTCAGGAGAGCATGAACTTCCCGCATGTTGCGGTAGCTGGTGAAAAGGAGCAAAGCCCGGCCGCGCGTCATTTTGAGAATTTCCAGTGCCTGCTCAGCCAGGGCGCTGCAAAAGTTTCGCTCCTGAGGAGCCGGGAATGCTGAGGGCACATAGAGCAGGGCCTGATTTTCATAGTCAAAGGGAGAAGGGAGGAGCTCTTCGCGGCAATGGAGAGGCAGTCCCAGGCCCCTTTTGAAAAAATCAAAAGAACCGGCCACGGCAAGAGTGGCGGATGTGAAGACCAGGGCGGAGTTTCGTTTCAACAGCTCCTCCCCCACGATGTGATCCACGGCCACGGGTGTCCCATGCATGAAGAAGACTTTGGGCGACACCTCGCACCAGTGGACAAATGACGGGTCGTCAGGTTTCGCAAAATTTTCTGCAGCTTTTTTCAATTCAGATGTTCTCCTAGCCAGCGACTCAAAGGACGGGGGACTTTCTCCATGGGGAGTCACCAGCTCTTCCAGCCGCTGCAAAGACTGGAAGAGGCGATGCAGATGTTTGACAAAATCTTCTCCCAGAGCGTCGAGATCCAGGGGAAAGCGACCCGGCCGGTCCATCCGGCGCAAATCATGGTGCAGCAGGCGCCCCAGGGGATCCAGGCTTTCCGCCGTCTTGCGAAGCTCCTGGTATTGGCCTTTGCCCCCATGGGAGGCCCTGCCGCATTCCCTCAAGATATCGCTGACAAGGTCTTTCAGTCTCAAACTGCTGAGAACAAAGCCGAAATACAGGCCCACCGTGTCTTCCAGCTGATGGGCCTCGTCAAAAACCACGGCGTCATGGTCGGGCAACACTTCCCCCAGTCCGCGGCTGCGAAGGGAGAGATCGGCAAAAAAAAGATGGTGGTTGACGATCACCAGGTGGGCCTGGGCGGCTTCCTGGCGCACACGGGTGAGAAAGCAGCGGGAAAAGTCGTCACATTGCTGTCCCAGGCAGGCATCGCTGTCGCAGCTGATTTCGTTCCAGGCCTGAAAATGATCGGGAAGCCACTCGACTTCCGCCCGGTCACCCGCCGGGGAGCGCACGGCCCATGTCTGCAGCTGCCGAAAAAGCCTTGCTTCATCCTGGTTCCAGAAAGTGGGCTGGTAGGCAAATTCCCGAAAACGGCGGCGGCAGAGATAATTCCTGCGGCCCTTGAGGCAGACAGCTTTCAGCTGAGGGTGCAAAAGCCTTTTGAGGAAAGGAATGTCGTGATCCTGGATCTGTTCCTGAAGAGCCTTGGTGCCCGTGGAAACCACCACGCGCTTGCCACTCAAAATGGCGGGAATGAGATATGCCCAGGTTTTGCCTGTTCCCGTCCCCGCTTCCACCAGGAGGGGTATTTCCAGGCCCAGGCATTGGGCCACCGCTTCCGCCATGCGCTGCTGAGAAGCCCGGTGCTCAAACCCCTGGACTTTGGCCGCCAGAATGCCTTCAGGCCCGAAGTAAATGTGCATGGTCCTCTTTCGTCTTCAGAACAAATCGGATTTGAAAAAGGACTCGGAGGGAGTCGATCCTCCCTGGCCCAGGTAGTGCTGCAGATCCTCCATGGGCCTCGTGGCCTGCGGAATGGGCACCTCACCGGCGAAAGGAGCATAGACAGCTCCAGGATGGTCGCCATGGGCCAGTGCACCCGTGTCGGGATCGATGCGGGCCATCACAATGCCTTCGGGAATGGTGAACCCCTGAACAGGACGCCCCTCCAGCATTTGCTTCATGAAATCAAGCCAGATGGGACACGCTGCTCTCCCCCCCGTTTCCCCCCTCCCCAGGGACAGGTTGTGATCGTCATGGCCCACCCAGACCCCCGCGAGCAATTCGGGCGTGTAACCCACAAACCAGGCATCTTTCAAGTCGTTGGTGGTGCCCGTCTTTCCCGCTGCGGGCCTTCCTAGAGTTCTGGCCCTTCTGCCCGTCCCTTCCTCCACCACGCCTCGCAGAAGATCGGTCATGATGTAAGCTGTCTGAGGGGAAATGACGGGGATTTGCTGCACCTCGTGCTTCTCCAGCACGGTGCCATGACGATCGATCACCTTCTCGATCATGTAGGGTTCCACTCGAATGCCCTGGTTCACGAAGGGCGCATAGGCGGTCATGAGTTCCCGAAGGGTGACTCCCGAAGCACCCAGTGCCAGGGAGAGGGTTCGCGTCAGAGGAGAAGTGATGCCCAGATTCCTCGCATAATCCACGGTGTAGTCAATGCCCACGCTGTCCAGGAGTTTCACGGTCACCACGTTGCGTGAGTGGATCAGAGCCTTTCTCAGGGGTGTGGGGCCCCAGAATTTCCGGTCGTAATTGGCAGGTCGCCAGCGGCCCCTCAGGCTGTGGTCATAGATCATGAGGGGCGTGTCCATGAGAATGGAAATTTCCGTGTAACCCTGGTCCAGTGCTGCGGCATAGATGATGGGCTTGAAAGCTGATCCGGGCTGCCTGAGGGCCTGTGTGGCACGGTTGAACTGGCTGGAGGCAAAATCCCGTCCTCCCACCAGGCAGAGAATACGGCCCGTGTGGGGCTCCATGGCCATGAAGGCCCCCTCCACGCCCCCATCACTCCTGGGATAGCCTCTGTGACGTTTTTCCAGCTGCTGAAGTCCCTCTTCCAGAGCCTTCTCGGCGATCTCCTGGGCTCTCAAGTCCAGAGTCGTGTGTATGTGAAGTCCACCCCTGTAAAGTCCGTCGCGGCCGTACCGGGCCTCTACCTGGCGCCTCACCTCCTCGGTGAAGTGTCCCAGGTCCCCCATGCGCCAGCGCTGACGTTCCACTATCTTCAGTGGCTTCTCGTAGTATTCCCGGGCTTCTTCATGGGTTATGGCGCCCACCTCGGCCATGCGCTGCAGCACATAGTGCTGCCGGCCTTTGGCCAGGGAATAATTCTGATGGGGAGAGGACCGGCTGGGTGCCTTGGGAAGCCCCGCAAGAAGCGCCGACTCGGCAATGTCGAGACTGCCCACCGATTTATCAAAATAGGTTCTGGCGGCCGCCTCCACTCCGTAGGCACCGGAACCAAAATAGATCTGGTTCAAATAGAGAAAGAGGATTTCGTCTTTGGTGAGGGTCTGATCGATGCGGTAGGCGAGAATGGCCTCCTTGACTTTTCTTATCCAGGATCTTTCAGGAGTGAGGAGAAGAGATTTGACCACCTGCTGGGTGATGGTGCTCCCTCCCTGAACGATTTCTCCCGCTTGCAGATTTTTCAGCAGGGCCCTAAAAATGCCTGTGAGGTCCACACCCCCGTGCTCGTAGAACCTCTCATCCTCCGCGGCCAGAAAAGCTCGGACGAGGTGGGCCGGCATCTCCTCCAGAGGGGTCAAAAAGCGGCGCTCCTCTCCAAATTCGCCCACTACCGTGCCGTCGGCGGCATAAACAACGGAAACCAGGGCCGGTTCATAGTGCTTCAATGCTTGTGTGCTCGGAAGGGTTTCGTTGATCTTCACGTAGAAGCTGTGAAGGACCACCGCTCCAACCACAATCACACATAGGAAAAGGGACAGAAAGCCCAGCACAAACCATCGAAACAGGCTTCTTTGCACCGCAGGCTTTCGGGCACGACCATGTCTCAAGCCATTCACCTCACAAGGGTTATGAACGATAAGTCCATAATTTTGACCTGAAAAACTGAAAAAGGTCAATGGATTTTAACATTTCCGGCCCCCGGAAAGCATGGAACCGTCCTATTCCAGCATCCACCGGTGAATGGCTTCATGCAGCGTTTCAGCCGCCAGGAAAGCGCAGTGGACCTCCTCATGGGGCAAACCCTTCAGAACCATGAGAACCGTGTCGCCACCGATGAGAATGGCCTCATCGATGGTGCGCCCTCGAGCCAGTTCCGCCGCCACCGACCCGCAGGCTTTGCTGGCCTGACATCCGTCGGAGTAAAACCTCACGTCCACAATGCGATGGTCCTCGATTTTGAGGTAGAATTCCATCGTTTCGCCGCAGCTTCCCGTAATGCGTCCAAAAGAGGTGGCGTCATCAAGCTTTCCCATGAGGGTCGGTTCCCGCTCCCAGTGAAAAGTTGCGTCATCGAAACACGACTCCGTTTTTACCGGCAAATCCTTTTCAAGGCCGTCAGCGGCCTTTTCCCCCACATTTTTCATGGACACTGATCTCCTGAAACATTTACATTTCGCCTGCTGCGGTCACTTCCAAAACCATCCTCAGAGCCAAAAAAGGCTCAAATAAGGGATAAAAGTGATCAGGGCAAGGGAAAACAATAAAAGCAAAAGAAAGGGCAGTGAAGCCCAGTAAAG
>SLCH01000265.1 GCA_007125915.1 Syntrophobacteraceae bacterium | reverse complement strand
AGGGAACCATTGGAGAAAGCCAGCTGGGAGACAGGGCTCGAGAAGAAATGTCCGATCTGTTGAAGTCTTTTGGGAAATATGTGGTGATCGACTCCCAGGCAGAAAGCAAGGGCACTGAAGATAAGGAAGAAAAACGGAAACGCGCCAGGAAAGCCAACGAAATTTATCGAAAAGTTTGCAAAGATGTGGGAGTGGGGCTTTTTTTCTTTGAAGATTTTTCCAGTTGGAGTGATTTTGTGGAAGGCAAACTGGACGAAGAGGAGTTTTATGAGAAGGCCAGGATTGAGCTGGAAAGCATTTTGTCGGAGATGAGAAAAGGCCGGCCTGAGGACAACTGACAGCAAGCCCACTGCGTCATTGAGCGAAGTCGTGAAAGACATGTTGAAATCATCCCCCCGAAATCTTCCCTGTCCCGCGTGTGGAAGAGTTCATGACCTCTTGTATGCAGAGCCCCTCACAGCCGTTGAGAGGTTTCAGTTTGACGAATCGGTGGCTCATGTTTTTCCGGACATGATCGAACGGTCCGTTCCCGGTTACAACACCATCCTTCACATGATCGGTGTTTTCACTCAACGGTTTGTGCAAAGAGAAAGCCGCTGTTATGATCTGGGCTGTTCCCTGGGGGCTGTGACCCGTTCCATGCGCCGGAACATAAACCATGGCGGGTGCCGCATCGTCGCCGTGGACAATTCCATGGCCATGCTGGAACGGTGCCGTGCAATCCTGGAAAAGGATGATTCCCTTGTTCCCGTAGACATGGTCTGCGCGGACATACAGGACGTGGCCATTGTGAACGCCTCCGTGGTGGTCCTCAACTTCACCCTGCAGTTCATTCCTCTCTGTGCCCGCTCAGCGCTGTTGTGCAGAATTCATGAGGGTCTTCTGCCCGGGGGGGTGCTGGTGCTGTCGGAGAAGATCCGCTTCACTGATTCCGGCCAGCAGGCCTTTCAGACGGAGATGCACCACGCTTTCAAAAAATCCATGGGCTACAGTGAGCTGGAGATCAGCCAGAAACGGGCGGCGCTGGAGAGAGTCCTGTTGCCCGAGTCTTTGGAAGAACACGGGGCACGCCTGTCCATGGCCGGTTTTAGAAATCATCACACTTGGTTTCAATGTTTTAATTTTGTTTCCTTTGTGGCCCGGAAATGATCGATTTTGAAGCCCTGCACAATGCCCTGTCCCGTGGTCCACTGGAAAGGTGGCTTCCCGGGCTCAAGAAACAACTGAGCTCAGCTTTTCACCATGGGCGTGACGGCCGTCTGCCCCTGTGGCAGAATGCCTTGAAGGCCCTTCCAGCCCTCACCCCCTCTCAAGTGGATCTCAATGCGGATGCGGTTCGTGTGGGGCATTCCCGTGACTGCGATGATGAGACACGTGAGCGCCTGGAAGAACTTCTGCGCCAACTGCACCCCTGGCGCAAAGGACCCTTCGACATCTTCGGCATTCACATCGATACCGAATGGCGATCCCATCTTAAATGGGCGCGTTTGAGCTCGCATGTGGAGCCCCTCGCGGGCCGGCGCATCCTGGATGTGGGATGCGGCAACGGTTATCACTGCTGGCGCATGGCGGGTGAAGGGGCGGAGCTGGTGGTGGGCGTGGATCCTTATCTCCTTTTCGTCATGCAGTTCCTGGCTTTGAAGCGTTATGTGAAAAAGCAAGATGTTTTCGTGCTTCCTCTGGGAATGGAAGACATTCCTCCTGACCTGGGAGCTTTCGATACGGTGTTTTCCATGGGGGTCCTCTATCACCGCCGTTCTCCCATGGACCATCTGCTGGACCTGCGGTCCTGCCTGCGCTCCGGTGGCGAGCTGATCCTGGAGACTTTGGTGGTGGAAGGTCCCGAGGGCCACGTGCTCGTGCCCCGGGGGCGGTATGCTAAAATGCGCAATGTCTGGTTCATCCCATCCCCTCTAACCCTGAAAGCCTGGCTGATCCGGTGCGGGTACAAAGATGTTCGGCTGGTGGATGTGGCCAGAACCACGTTCGAAGAACAGCGATCCACCTCCTGGATGACCTTCGAGTCACTCCCTCAGTACCTGAATCCCCACAACACGCTCTTCACCGTGGAGGGGTATCCCGCCCCTCAAAGGGGCATTTTCCTTGCCCGAAGCCCATGAACATCCATTGGCCTCCACGGGAAACATGCCCAGAGGTTTGAATTGAAAAGGGCGTTTTCATGGGCTGTTCATGTGGCAACAAAGAAAACCAGCGGAAGGAAACCCAACTTGGAACAGAATCCCTTGACCATTCACCTTTTTTCGGCGCCATGGCCCCTGTTCAACAGACCCTCCATCCAGTTGGGGACTCTCAAAGCCTATCTGGAATTGAAGGCTGCGCCAGTGAAAGTGCAAGCCCATCACTTTTACCTCAACGTCGCAGAAGCTCTTGGGTACCCTGTTTACCAGGCCATAAGCGAAAAGACCTGGCCTGCCGAATCGGTCTATGCGGCACTCCTTTTCCCGGGCATGGCACAAAAGGCTGAAAGGCTTTTCATGAGGGAATGCAGGAAGCACCCTTCTCTGAAAAAGCTTGATTTCACAAATCTCACCCAGAAGGTCAAGAGCGCCACGGACAGTTACCTGGACAATCTCCCCCTGGAGAGTCCTCTTCTGGCGGGGTTTTCCATCTGCCTGTGCCAGATGACCTCGTCGCTATATAGCATTCGGCGGCTGAAGACCAGGTTTCCCCATCTTCCCATCGTGGTGGGAGGGTCCAATTTTGCAGGTCCTTCGGCCCGCGGCCTTCTGGAAGTTTTTCCTGAAGTGGATTTCGTGATCGTGGGCGAAGGGGAGCTTCCATTGGTTTCGCTGGCACAGGCCCTGTGTCACGGGGACAGTCATGCTTCCGCAGGGAGCATAGGGGGTGTGGTGAGCAGGGCCCAGGGCCATTTCGAGGGAAGTCAGCCCCCTTTTCACCAGTTGGAAGATTTGACCGATCTGCCCATGCCAGATTATTCGGAGTATTTTCAAACTCTTCAGGGTTTTGAGCCTCAAAAGCGTTTTTTCCCCACCCTCCTTGTGGAAGCTTCGCGGGGTTGCTGGTGGAGAAAGGGTGAGAGTTCGGGGAATTTCAAGGGTTGTGCTTTTTGCAATCTCAACCTGCAGTGGAAGGGATACCGTTTCAAAAGGCCTGAAAAGGTGGTGCGGGAAGCGAATGAGCTCACTTCCCGCCACCAGGTCCTCTCCCTGGCATTCGCAGACAATATTTTGCCTTCAGGAGAAAAAGGCGAGCTTTTCCGAGGGCTTCAAGGCTGTGGGAAGGATTTCCGCATCTTTGGAGAAATTCGGGCCCGCACAAGTCACTCGGCTTTGCAGGCTATGCGAAAGTCGGGCCTGGAGGAAGTGCAGGTGGGCATTGAATCCCTGAGTACAAGTCTTCTGAGTAAGATGAACAAAGGCACCACCGCCCTGGACAACCTGCAGATCATGCGTGATTGCGAAGAATTGGGAATAGTCAGTGTTTCCAACCTTCTCTTGCGCTTTCCCGCCAGTGATGAAAAAGATGTGGAGGAGACGCTGCGGACCCTGGAATTTGCCATGCCCTTTCGACCTCTGCGGAGGGTCTTTTTCTGGCTGGGTCTTGGAAGCCCCATCCATGAGGATCTGGAGTCCTTTGGAATCAGGAAAGCGTTCAATCATCCCCATTACGGGCAAATCCTGCCATCGAATTTGGTCCAGCGCATGCGGCTGATGGTGCAGGGCTACCGTGGAGACCACGCAGTTCAGAAAAAACTCTGGCACCCTGTGGAAAAGGCGCTGCGTGTCTGGGAGAAGAGCTACGAGCGCCTGCAGGAGAAAGATAAAAAGCGTCCCATATTGAGCTACCGGGATGGCAGGGACTTTTTGATCATCACTCAAAGGCGCTGGCAGGAAGAGCCCGCTGTGCATCGTCTGACGGGTGCCTCTCGTGCCATTTACCTGTATTGCACCATGCATCGTGCATTGCAAGATATTCTCACCCAATTTCCCCGTCTTCATGAGGACCCGGTGAGGTCCTTTCTCGCTATGCTTGTGGGTAAAAGGCTCATGTACCGGGAAAATGACCGATACCTGAGCCTGGCTGTGAGAGCGCCCAGTTCACCCTGCGGAAACTTCACGGGCGGAAAAGAACCACGAGGAGATCACTGCAGCACATCGTGAATTCAGCGCGGTGCTGAAATTGCCATGCTTTCAATTGATTGTTCCCTTTGCAGCTTCCACGGGTTCGTAGAAAACCTTCAAGGGGAATAATATCTCATGGCTTCAGGAATGAGCCCTCGAATCTCTCTCAACCTCGTGTCATCAGCTGGATGGGTGGAAAGAAAGGGTGGAGGGGAAGGTCCGTCCTTGGCTCTCATCATTCTCGACCAGAAGTCTATGGCTGCGGAAGGATTGTAACCCGCTTTGGCCATGAGAATCAGGCCGATCCGGTCTGCTTCCAGTTCCTGGGCACGGCTGTGCGGAAGAATCACGCCCACGTTGGTGGCCAGGCCGTAAGCCGCATCAAAAGCCTGCCTTCCCCCCGGGGTCTGAATGTTGAAGGCTCCTGCCAGTGCTTCACCTCCCACCTGGGCCAGCAATACCCGGCTCATGCGTTCAGCGCCGTGCCGGGCAATGACGTGGGCCACCTCGTGAGCAATGACCGTGGCCAGTTCTGCATCGGAGTTGGCAAAATCCACCATGCCCGTGTTGACGAAAACTTTTCCCCCGGGAAGAGCAAAAGCGTTCAGGCTCCTGTCTTCGATGGTGGTAAAAGACCATTGGAAGTCCGGCTGGTTGGCGGCTTGAGCGATTCGCTGGCCCACTCGCTGGACCTGGCTTGTATACCGGGGGTTGGTGCTGACCCGGTATTCCCGCCGTACCTGCTCCGCGGCCTGCTGTCCCAGAGAGAGTTCCTGCTGGGGATTCATGAGAACGAACTGGGTCCGGCCCGTGTAAGGCACCGTCGCGCAAGCGGACAAACCGAAGATGAGCGCGAGCATGAGGCATATGTTCACAAGGGTCTTCGCTTTCATGTTCAACTCCTTATGGTGAGGTTCCTTCTTAGGGTATGAAATGGCATGCCTCCAACCTTTTGACCCTGGAGAAAATTCATCATTCACCTTTGGTTGGTCGAAGAGTGAACCTCCACTTGCAGAAGTGGTCGTCGGGATGCGGGTCGGGAGGGGCGTAGAGGCACTCCACTTCAATGGCTGGGTCGATTTCTCTGGCAAATTGTGAAAATTCGTCATGGTGCATGGCCTTGCAGGAATATTCTCCCAGCCCGTGCTTGATCCGTGCTTCCTGAGGGGGGCAGTGGGGAACGGTGAGCATGACTTCATTCTCTCCTTCTTCTATTTGATACCCCACGATGACTGTCCAGGGGAAGAGCCGCAGGGCTTTCACAAAGCCGCCCAATCCTTTTTGTTCCATTTGAAAGCGTTTTTTCAAATCTCTCGCTGCCATGTTGGCTGCTTTGCCCCAGACCTGCTGGTTGAGATTCTCAGCCGTTGTGAGTCCATATTTTTCCTCTGTCTTGAGAAACCAGAAGGCGTCCACGACCCGGTAGTGCCACAGCAGAAATTCAATGTAACGACGAAGTTCAGATGAGTCCATTTCCTCGAATATTTTGAGATCCATGTCTTTCCCTCAACTGTGTTTTTTTGAGCTGGAAGCCATGCCATGCGCAAGGGGATGGCATGGTCTTGCTCTTCAACCATCGATGCCCGTCAATCCTATGGGGCTTTCAAGCCGGTCGCGGCCGGCTTTCTTGTTGCCTCCTTCCTTTTCCTTGAAGGATGACTGGGGGAGAGATTCCCAAACCTCCTTTTTTCCTTCGGGGAGGGTTTCTGCATCCATGGCTCGTTTCAGATCCCAGTCGAGAGCGTCCCCATATTCCCCGGCACCGGGAATGAAGAATTCCTTGAAGAGGGGCAGGTTGTTTTCAAGGGAGCGGATGTGATCATGCACCACTTCCCGTCTTTTCTGGTGCCACTTTTTGACCAGGAAACCGTACTCGTACATTCTTATGTACTGCCGGGCGGACCTTTCCCAGCCCGCATCGATTGCCATGGCTTCAAGCATGAGGGCCTGGTGCCAGGCGGGACGATGCCGGTAGGTGTCGATGGCGGCCTTGATCTGTCCGAAGAAGGCGATGGCTTCTCCCGCAGGGTCAGAAATGTCCAGCCATTCGTAAAGATAAGCACAGTGGGCCGTTTTGGTCAGTCCTCCCGTAGCTCTGCCGATGACAATGTTGCCCACCAGGCAGGACTCGTAATCCACCAGTCCGCAGGGTTCGAAGCGGGAGGGAATGAGGGAAAAGTCTCCACCTGCCAGTATGAGTTTGGAAAGGGGCTGATTGAAGGCATTGCAGAAGTAGACCTGCCCGGGGTAGATCGCGGCCAGGCGCCTGAATTCCTCTTCGTCTGCCAGGCCGGAGGGATCTCCCGGTGTTGCCGAGGCGAGAAGAATGAACTTGGCCTGGCCATCGTAAGCCAGTGTTCTTTCGATGATGGCGGCCACCAGGCCCAGGTTTTTCTGTTCCACCAATCGTCCCACAGCGGTGAACAATATGGGATCACCTTCCGGTTCTGATTGGAATGCTTCCAGGTGCAGCAGGCGCTTCAGGTCCCGTTTCAATTCAAGGTTTTCCGCGTCGAAATTGTGGTCTTTGGCGAGCATTTCCTTCTGAGTGACGGGGTTGGTGAAAATGGGGTTTCCATCGCCTTGTTGGGATTGAAGCTTTTGCAGCACCTCCGCCTGGAGTTCCGGCAGGTTTTCCGGGCGGTTCCTGTCGCTCATGCCATTGGTGATGCCCGCGACGGGGAGCTTTTCAAAAAGGTCCAGATGACGGTTGGGAACGAAAACTTCCCCTGGGGGACTGCCTTTTTGAGCATGGGCTTTTGCCAGGACCTTGGCGTGGTTTTGGCGCAATTCCGCGGCATATCCCCATGTGCCCTCGATGTCTCCGCTGACGGTGGTGATCTTGCCTCCCATTTCGTGCACTTTGAGCATGCAGGCTTTCATGAGGTTGAGGTTGTCGAAAAAGTCGAAATACTTGTGGAAAAGCTTTTCGCCGGGGAGGTTGATGCGGTCCAGGGAAGTGTACCCTCCGTCCTGAAGAGGGGTGATGCCCTGATACGTGGCATTGTGTATGGTGAAGTGAACGGGAAGCTCCTGAAGCGTTTCATCTCCCAGGTAGAAAGGTATCAGTCCCACGTGATAATCGTGAAGGTGCACTGAATGGAAGTTATTGGCCCGAATGTATGCTGCCATGGCCTGAGAGGCGGATGCGTAAAGGCGCAGGCCCATGTGTGGGTCCGTGGGATAGATGCTTGCTGCATTGGTCCAGTTCAGCTGCCACTCGTCCCAGAAGTAGATGACCTTTTGCCCATCAGGAAACACATATTCATAGGCCTCGAAAAGCAGTGGCGTGTGCATGATCGTTGCGGGCAGCTGAAGGCCGAGCTTTTTCAGCTTGCTTTTGTCATAGTGTCCGAAACATGGAGTCAGTATCTCCAGTTCCAGCTCGATCCCCATCTTGTCAGCGGCCTTCACCAGTTCCAAAGGCAGCTCTTCTATGATCACTCCCAGGCCGCCCACCTTGGTTCCAAGCCCCCATTGGACTCTCCCCGGCTCCCATGCGGCCATGGCCACTTTCAGGCGTTGCTTTTGCTGCGTCATATTTCCTCTCCTGGTTCAAGGATGAAGGTGTCCCATATTGAGAACCTTTTGGCCCTTTGCTGCAAATTTTTTCATTGAGGACATGTTTCACCCATGAGACATTCATGCATCACCATGCAATTTGAAACATAAACTGTCACTATAGCAAAAGTGGAAGGAATCGGGTCAGGGAAAAAGCTGTGAATTGAGATCCCGATCTTTAAGAAACGCTCATGAGGAGGACCCGGTGGCTCTCAATGGGGGGTTTCGGTACCGTGAAAAGATAGATCACCGAGCCAGTGGGGCCAGGCTTTTGGACCATCTGTGCGCCAAGTATCGTCACTCGGATCGGGCGACCTGGCGGGAGCGGCTGCACAGGGGGCAAATCTTTCTCGATGATTGCGTGGTGACCTCCGATTGCCTCTT
>SLCH01000204.1 GCA_007125915.1 Syntrophobacteraceae bacterium | reverse complement strand
GGTCTTCATCCCACGGTCTTTTATTGATGGCAGGAAAGGAGGCAAGTCATGAGTCCAAAACAGAAGGCAGGGGGCATTGTTTATTCAACGGAACATGGCAGGATGTGTCCCGAGTGCTCGGAACCTGCGGCGGCCTGCAGGTGTTCGCAGAACAAAACGGCCGTGGCCCCGGAAAAGGGCCTTGTTCGGGTGGGCAGAGAAACCAAAGGCCGCAAAGGAAAGGGCGTCACGGTCATCACGGGTGTTCCCCTGAAGGAAGAGGAGCTCAAACGTTTTGGGAAAGAGCTCAAAGCCAGGTGCGGCGCGGGAGGCACCGTGAAGGGCGGGATCGTCGAAATCCAGGGGGATCACCGGGAAGCGGCGCTGGAAGAGTGCAGAAAGCGTGGCTGGAAAGTGAAGCTCATGGGTGGCTGAAGGCACTTGCTTTTTCAAAGGTGCCGGGGAAGAGTTAAAATATTGGAATTTTGCTGGACCAACAGGGAAGTCACGTCCCTGTCCCGTGAAGAATCCGCACCCTAAGATTTTCTGCAATCATCTCCCCTTTGCCATCCTCCATCCAATATTACGGTCCGATCCCCTCCTGCAATGCTGTTGATTTAAGGATTTGTGTGTCGTTCTACCATGTCATCCCCGCGAAGGCTGGGTTCCTGAAGGTCTTGAAAAAGCTGGATTCCCGCCTTCGCGGGAATGACGTAAAGGTGTTGTTGCACTGGTTGAGACAGCTCAAGTCAACAGCATTGATCCCCTCCTGCGGAAGGATTTTGGGCCTCCACATGAGGCGGGCTCTCATTGTGACACGAAAAGTGCTTGTGACACGAAAAGTGCAAGATCTGTCCAACCATTCAACCATGCCGTCCAACCGGGAGCTTCGGCATCCTTCAGGCAAACGCAGGGACACGGCCCTTCGTCATGGGGGTCCAAAATGGCTCTTCAGGGAAGCAGGTGCTTGAGGTATATTGCACGGGAAGCAATGTGAGACTTCCGGACAGGAGTGCTTTGGAAAACGGTTTGTATTCTCATGAGAACGGGAGGTGATTCTTCCTTCTCACAAAGCAGGAGTGGACATGATCACGAGGAAGCCCAAAGGGAATGTCCGCAGAGCCATGCTCTCGGACATGATTTTTATTCGCGCTTTTGAAGACCGGCTGGCCGAGCTGGCTGCTCAAAAAGATGCCTTGCCCGGCATGCAGATTCTCGCCACGGGCCAGGAGGCCGTGGCCGTGGGGGTGATTGGATCCCTGAACCCGGACGATGTCATCATCAGCAATCACCGCAGCCATGGCCACCTGCTGGCTCGAGGCGCCGATCCCAACACGCTCATGGCGGAAATCATGGGCCGTGCCACGGGAGTCAACCGGGGCAAGTCGGGAACTTTGCACCTCATCGTGCCCGAAGTGAACGCCCTCATGACCAGCACCGTGGTGGGGGCCGGTCCTCCCATGGCCCTGGGGGCCGCTTTTGCCCAGCAGTACAAGGAAGAAGAGGCCATCACGGTGGTTTTTTTCGGGGACGGGGCAGCAGCGGAAGGAAGCGTCCACGAGGCCATGAACCTGGCGGCCATCTGGAAACTGCCCCTTCTTTTTGTCTGTGAAAACAATTGCTGGGCGGGAGCTCAATCCCTTGCGGAACACTGCGCCATTGGAGTCATCGCCAGCCGCGGGTCCGCTTACAATATGCCCGGGGAACTGGTGGACGGCAACAACCCCGATGAAGTGCTGGAGACGGCCACACGCCTGGCGGCTCACTGCCGGGCAGGCCGGGGCCCCGCTCTCATGGAAGCTTTCACCTACCGTTTACGGGGCCATGGAGAGCACGACCATCAGCACTACGTGGACCCGGAAGAACTGGCCCTCTGGAAAGGGAAAGATCCCCTCACAACCTATGGGACGAAGCTCACGGAAGAAGGGTTGGTGACGCTGCAGGATATCCAGTCCATGGAAATGGAGGCCGCAAGGCGCGTGGAAGAAGCCGTGGCCTTTGGTCAATCGAGCCCTTTTCCCAAGCCCGAAGAGGCACTGGAACACGTCTGGGTGAACTCTCCCCGGGACCGGCAATAGAACAGGCAAGGAGGAAGACCGAAGATGCGAGAACTGCACACTGGACAGGCCATACAGGAAGCTCTTGCCATTGCCATGGACCAGGACGAACGGGTGTTCCTGGCGGGTGAAGGTGTGGGAACTTCCATTCATGACAACCCCCTCATGCCCACTTATGGCCTTCTCGACCGTTTCGGCAAGAAAAGGGTGAAGGACACTCCCGTGAGCGAAGCGGCCATCGCGGGCCTTGCCGTGGGGGCTTCCAACATGGGGCTTTTGCCCGTGGTAGAAATCATGTTCTTTCCCTTCATCACCCTGGCTTCGGACATGCTGGTGAACCATGCGGCCAAGCTCCATTACCTGAGCGGGGGCAAAAGCACCTTCCCCCTCACGGTGCGCGTCAAAGCGGGCCTTGGGTTTCAAGCGGGCTGCCAGCATTCGCACAACCTGGAAGCCTGGATGGCTCATGTGCCGGGCCTCAAAATTGTCTTTCCCTCCAATCCCGCTGACGCCAAGGGATTGCTTCTGACGTCCATTTTCGATCCCGATCCCGTCATCGTGGTGGAGGAAATGGGCCTTTACTGGGCGAGCGGCCCCACTCCCGAGGGAGACGTGCGGGTTCCCCTGGGCTCCGCCAACGTGTTGAAGCCCGGCGGGGATGTGACCGTGGTGGCCTATGGCACACCCGTTTACGCAGCACTGCAGGCTGCCGGTGCCCTGGAGGAAGAGGGCATTTCCCTGGAAGTCATCGATCTGCGGAGCCTTGTGCCTCTCGACAAAGAAACGGTCCTGGAATCGGTCCGCCGGACGGGCCGTCTGATCACCGTGCATGACGCCAACCGTTTCTGCGGCTTTGGGGCCGAGTTGGCCGCCATGGTGGCCGAAGAAGCATTCCACAGCCTCAAGGCTCCCGTGCGGCGGGTGGCGGGCCTGGAAGCCCCTGTCCCCATGGCGCCTGTGCAGGAAAGTTTTTACAAGCCCAGCGCGGAAAAGGTCATGGAGGCGGTGCGTTCCATTCTTTGACATTCCAGGGGGGAGAACATGAACATCCTGGTCACCGGCGGCGCCGGCTACATCGGTTCCCACACCTGCAAACTTTTGAAAAGACTGGGCCACAACCCCATAGTCTTTGACAATTTTTCCAACGGCTGGCCCCAGTGGGTCAGGTTCGGCCCCCTGGCATTCGGGGACATTCGAGATGAAGAAGCCCTCTACCAGGCTCTCAAAGGTTTTGACGCCGAGGCAGTGATTCACTTTGCCGCCAAAGCTTACGTGGAGGAGTCCACGCGGCTTCCCGAAATGTATTTCGACCACAACGTGGGGGGAACGGTTGCCCTTCTCAAAGCCATGAAGAGGGCGGGCACGAAGCAGCTTGTCTTTTCCAGTTCCTGTGCCACCTATGGACATGCCAGAACGCCCACCATGAAGGAGGACCATGTCCAGGCACCCACCAATCCTTATGGCATTTCCAAGCTCATGTGCGAGCAGGTCATCGGTGAGGTGGCTCCCGTGGCGGGCATCCGCCATGCCGCTCTGCGCTACTTCAACGTGATCGGAAACGACCCTGAGGGTGAGATCTACGAGCGCCACGAGCCGGAAACCCACGTGCTGCCAAACCTCATGAAGGCAGCCATGACAGGGGGCACTTTCACCCTTTTTGGAACGGATCATCCCACACCCGATGGTTCTGCAGTGCGGGACTATGTCTACGTCATGGACCTGGCCATGGCTCACGTGGAGGCATTGAAGATGATCGAGAGCCGGGATCGGTTCATTTCCAATGTGGGCCGCGGTGAGGGCACGTCGGTGAAGGAACTGGTCAGGGCGGTGGAAGAGGCCGTGGGCAAACAGGTGAAGGTGGAGGAAAAACCCATTCGCGCCGGGGATCCCCCCACGCTGGTCGCGGACAACAGTTTTCTCAAGACCTGGTTTCCCCACCCCTTCATGGAAACCGTGGAAGTGGCCCGCATGATGGCAGGTGTTTTCAGGGGCCAATGATTCAGTTTTTCCCCCGGAGAGGGTGAATTTCTGAATCTCCTCTTCCGTTGATGTTTCCCGGCGACGGCGGGTGAACCTGACCCCTGTAGTGAGCACAGGGGGGCTGGGCCCCTGCATGAAACCCAAAAGATGAGGGCCGGGAATGTCCTTCAAATAGGCATTCCCCTCTTTTGGAAGCTTGACCCGCCGCACAGCGCATGTTAATTGCCATCGACCGTTCTGTTTAAAATCCCCTCAGAAAACGACTCACTGTCGATCCATTCATGTACGTGCAAGAGGAAATCCATGAGGTTTTCCAAGGCCCCGGATTTTCGCTCGAATCATGTGAAGAGGCTGCCACGGTGAGGAAGGATGCCGTGTTTTGCCGCCGGCGGTGATCACCCGCGCCAGGGGGGGAGCCTGAACGATTTAAACTCATGGCATGAGGATTCCATCGTGCACGAATTGTCCATCGCTCAAAGTCTTCTGGAAATTGTACTGGAAGAGAGCCGCAAACACCGAATGACGAAAGTCAGAGTCATCAGGCTGCAGGTGGGGGAACTTGCAGCCGTGGTCCCTGATTCCCTCATGTTCTGCTTTGGGATGATCAGTGAGAACACGGTGGCATGCGGAGCGATTCTCGAAATTGAAGCGGTTCCCGTGGTGGCTCGCTGTTCTCAGTGTCAGCTCATGTTTGAGGTGGAAAATCACGTGTTTTCCTGCCCCGAATGTGATGTGCCGGTGATGGACCTGGTGAGTGGAAGGGATTTGTCCGTGATGAGCATGGAAGGGGAAAGGGAGGAAAGTGATGGGGCAGATTGAAGTGCCGGTGGTTCGCAACATTTTGCAGGCCAACGAAAGACTGGCCGCCTCCAACAGAAGGAGATTCCAGGAAGCGGGGATCTACGTCATCAACCTCATGAGTTCACCGGGGGCGGGGAAGACATCCCTCCTGGAAAAGACCATTGACGGTCTGGCAGGGCAGCTTCGCATGGCGGTGATCGAAGGGGACATCCAATCGAGTCACGATGCGGAGCGGATTCGCACCAAAGGGGTCCAGGCGGTGCAGATCAACACGGAAGGGGGCTGCCACCTGGATGCAAACATGATTCAGATCGCCGTGGAGTCTCTCGAACTGGAAAATCTCGACGTGCTCATCATCGAAAATGTGGGCAATCTCGTCTGTCCCGCTGAGTTCGACCTGGGCGAACACGACAAGGTGATGATACTCAGTGTTACGGAAGGGGATGACAAGCCCCTCAAATACCCCCTCATGTTTCAGCTTTCCTCCGTTCTGGTCATCAACAAGGTCGATCTGCTTCCCTACATCCACTGCGATGTGCAGTTGATTCGGGAACGGACGCGCCAGCTCAATGGGAATCAGGAAATCTTTGAGGTTTCCTGCACATCGGGTTCGGGAATGGACTTGTGGCTGGAATGGCTCAAAAAGAAGGTTCAAGGGGTCAAGGACCAGCTTTCGCGCCAGGGTGAGGCCTGAAAGCTTCCTGCCGATGACCGCCCTTTTCCCGGAGAGGGCCGATGTTGTGCGAGAGTTCTTTTTGGACGCGGAAAACTGCCTGTGGAACGGGAAATGAGCGGCAACCATCGACGCGTGCTGATCAAAGTTCGAGGAATTGTCCAGGGAGTGGGTTTCCGGCCCTACATTTATGGACTGGCCCGGGCCCATGGGATTCATGGATGGGTGCGCAACGACTCCACGGGGGTGGAAGTGCTGGCGTCGGGTCATCCCGCTTCCGTAGAACGGTTCTTTGAGCAGATTCCCCTTTCGGCCCCCTCCCTCGCTCGCGTGCTGGAGTGCGAAATGCGGGAAGAGCGCCTTGCTTCTCCGGATAACTGGGAAGAGAGCTCCGGGGAAGGTTTTGAGATCCTCCAAAGCCACGGCGCCAGGGAACGGTCCACCCTCATCTCCCCGGACGTGTGCACCTGCGGGGACTGCCTCCGGGAACTTTTCGACCCTCAGGACCGCCGCTTCCGCTATCCCTTCATCAACTGCACTCACTGCGGGCCCCGCTACACCATCATTCAGGACATTCCCTATGACCGCGCACGGACCACCATGGCGCCTTTTTCCATGTGCGGCGCATGCCGGGGGGAATATGAAGATCCCCTTCACAGGAGATTCCACGCTCAGCCCAACGCCTGCTGGGAATGCGGCCCCCAGGTCTGGCTGGAAGACGGCCGGGGACGCAGGCAAGCTTCAGGCCATGCGGCCATGCGGCAGGCGGTCGAACTTTTGCACGATGGAGCCATTGTGGCCGTCAAAGGCCTGGGAGGCATGCACCTGGCTGTTTCCGCCACCGATGAAGAGGCCGTCAGGCGGTTGCGCAGCCGCAAGGTTCGGGAAGAAAAGCCCTTTGCGGTCATGTTTTCCCATCTGGAAGCCCTGGGTCAACGCTGTCATCTGAGGGAAGAGGAAAAAGAACTGGTGTCGAGCCCCGCGAGGCCCATTGTTCTCCTCGATCGAAAGTCTGAGAAGGGGCTTCTTCCGCTGGCTTCCGCCGTGGCTCCGGGAAACCGGTGCCTCGGCGCTTTTCTCCCCTGCACGCCCCTTCACTTCCTTCTCTTTCATGAAGCCCCCTACGACGCGCTGGTCATGACCAGCGGCAACCGAAGCGATGAACCCATTGTCACGGAAAATGAGGAGGCAAGGAGGCGGCTTGGCACCATAGCTGATTATTTTCTCCTCCATGACCGGGGCATTCACATGCGCTGTGATGATTCCGTGGTGCGAATGCACAGCGGGAAATGCCGTCCCTTGCGCCGAGCCCGGGGGTACGTTCCCGTGCCCATATTCCTGAAGGAGGAGTTGGAGCCGGTTCTGGGAGTGGGCGCCCAGGTGAAGAACACCATTTGCCTGACCCGCGGCCGGGAGGCTTTTGTGAGCCAGCACGTGGGCGATCTGGAAAACCTGGAGACCCTTCGTGCTTTTGAACACACCATCGATCATCTGAAGCGCATTCTGGAAATTGAGCCTTTGTGCGTGGTTCATGATCTTCACCCCGACTACCTGAGCACCCGCTGGGCCCTGGAAGAAAAAAGCCTGCCTCTCCTGGGGGTTCAGCATCACCACGCTCACATAGCTTCCGTCCTGGCTGAATGCGGTCACCGGGGCCCCGTTCTGGGGGTTGCCCTGGACGGGACGGGCTATGGCGGTGACGGCACGCTGTGGGGTGGAGAGCTGCTGCGGGTGGATGCCCATGGCTTTGAACGGCTGGGGCATTTCAGGCAGGTTCCCATGCCAGGGGGTGAAATGGCCATTAGAGAACCCTGGCGCATGGCCTTGAGCTACCTGTGGGCGCTGGAGAACTCTCATGGGGAAGAAGCTTTCAGGGATTTGACTCTCCGCTGGCCCGAGAAGACAAAAAGAGTTCTGCTTCAAATGCTTCATCAAAACATTCACTGTCCCGTCACTTCCTCCTGCGGCAGGCTTTTCGATGCCGTTGCCGCCCTCGCCGGATTGCGTGACAGGGTGACCTTCGAGGGCCAGGCGGCTGCGGAACTGGAACAGGTCATGGAAGAGGATGGGGAAATGTATTCTGGAGAGGTGTGCCGGGAGGATTCCCTCTGGATTCTCGATCCCCTTCCCATGGTCGGGCAGGTGGCGGAGGATGTCAGGAATGGTGTGAAGCCCGGAATCATTTCAGGGCGCTTTCATCAGGGCCTCGTTCGAACCCTTTCCCAATGGGTCCAAGAGGCTTACAAAGAAACAGGCATTGGAGCGGTGGCGCTCAGCGGCGGAGTCTTTCAAAACCGCGTGATTCTCCAGGGTTTGATGACGGAGTTGTCCCGGCTGAACCTGGAAGTCCTCTGCAACGGGGAAGTTCCCGCCAATGATGCGTGCATCTCCCTGGGGCAGGCTTTCGTGGGGGCTCACTGGCTGAAGGGCCGAACAGTCTGAAGGGCCGAAGGGGCTGAAAGGCCGAGGCTTAAAGAAATGCATGCCTTTATGGGCGGAGCGGGAGCGGGTTCTGAAATACGTTGATGCATATCGAGATTCGAAGCTGGCAAAAAGACTGCTGGAAACCCTCCAAAAGCGCCCCTATGGTTCCAGGACTCTAAGGCTCATGGAAATCTGCGGCACGCACACCGTTGCCATGTTTCGCCTGGGTTTGAGACAGCTCCTTCCTTCTTCTCTGCAGCTGATCAGCGGACCGGGTTGTCCCGTATGTGTGACGGCAGCTGAGGATGTGGACCGGGCTCTGTGGATTGCCCGGCAGACCGGGGCCATCGTCGCCACTTTCGGAGATTTCATGAGGGTTCCGGGGTCCCGATCCTCGCTGCTCACGGAAAGGAGCAGGGGAGGAAGCGTGCGCATGGTCTACGCCAGTTTCGATGCCCTCCAGGTTGCCAGGGACAACCCGCACAGGGAGGTGGTTTTCCTGGGAATCGGTTTTGAAACAACGGCTCCCACCGTGGCAGCGGCGATCCTTCAGGCTTCCAGGGAAGGGATTGAAAACTTTTCCGTGCTGAGCATGCACAAGCTGCTGCCACCCGCCATGAAGGCCCTGCTGGACGGAGAAGGGATGGATCTGCACGGCTTCATCTGCCCCGGCCATGTGAGCACGGTCATCGGAGCGGCGGCCTACGAGGAAATCGCGGCCCGGTACGAAATTCCCTGTGTGGTCACCGGCTTTGAAGCGCTGGATCTGCTGCAGGGCCTTCACCTGCTGGTGGACCAGGTGCTTGCGGGGGAAGCGCGTGTGGTCAATCAATACAGCCGGGCGGTCAACTGGGGTGGAAATCCTGCCGCTCAGAGGCTCCTTGCCCAGGTGTTTGAACCCGCCGATGCCCCCTGGCGCGGGCTGGGGATTATTCCCCGCAGCGGCCTCAAGATTCGCAAAGAATGGCAATTGCTGGATGCGGCCGAGAGATTTGCCATACCGCCCATGGAGTCCAGGGAGCCTCCCGGCTGCCGGTGCAGCGAGGTGCTTCGGGGGACGGTGACGCCACCTCAGTGCGGTCTCTTTGGAAAGGCCTGCACTCCCGAAACTCCCGTGGGACCCTGCATGGTTTCCAGCGAAGGCACTTGCGGCGCCTATCACCAATATCACCAGGAAGATTGAAAAAACATGGCGAGGAGCCCCGGAAGAATGAATGACATCGTGCAGCTGGATCATGGAAGCGGGGGACGGGCCACCCAGGAACTGGTCCAGAGGTGTTTCTTTCAGCTGTTTGCCAATGAGTACCTGCTTCAGATGAACGACAGCGCTCTGCTGCCGTGGGCGGGGGGCCAAATGGCCATGACCACCGACTCCTACGTGGTGGACCCCATCATTTTTCCAGGAGGGGACATCGGCAGCCTGGCCGTGCACGGCACGGTGAATGACCTGGCCATGCAGGGCGCGCGTCCATTGTATCTCACTGCCGGCTTCATCCTTGAAGAAGGTTTGTCCCTGGAAGTGCTCGAATATGTGGCCCGTTCCATGGCCGAGGCTGCCCGGGAGGCCCAGGTGATGATCGTGGCGGGAGACACCAAGGTGGTCCCCCGGGGAAAAGCCGACCGTTTGTTCATCAACACGGCGGGGGTGGGCGTGGTCCCCTCTGGAATCCGGGTGGGCGGACAATATGCCCGGCCGGGGGACTCGGTGCTCATCAACGGAACCATCGGCGACCACGGCATAGCTGTCTTGTGCAAACGTGAAGGATTGGCTTTTGAAAGGGAAATACTCAGCGACTCGGCACCCCTCAACGATCTGGTGTCGGGGATTCTCGAGAGCTGTCCCCGTGTTCGGGTGTTGCGTGATCCCACGCGGGGAGGTGTTGCCACCGCCCTCAACGAGATCGCACAGCAGTCGGGGGTGGGCATCGTCCTCTTCGAAGAATCCTTGCGCATCAAAGAAGACGTGGCAGGTGCCTGCGAGGTCCTGGGGCTCGATCCCCTCTACGTGGCCAATGAAGGGAAGGTGCTCGTCTTTGTGCCCCCTGATGATGAACAGCTGGTTTTGAACCTCATGAGGAATCATCCCCGCGGTCGAGATGGGGTCAAGATCGGGCAGGTGACTCAGGAGGGTGCCGGGAGAGTGACTCTGGAGACAGGAGTTGGAGGACACCGGCTGGTCCAGATGCTTCACGGAGAACAGCTGCCTCGAATTTGCTGAAAAATTGGGAGAAGGTCCCTTTTGTTATCTGCTCCCATGGTTTTGTGAGGAAGGGAATGCTGATCAAGGACTGTAAAAAAAATAGTGCGAGACCCATGATCTGCATGGTTTGCGGCCGGCCCGTCTCCGGATTGGGCCAGAGCGTGGGCGTTTGCCCCCAGTGTGTCTGTGAAGGCTCTGGGGAAAGCCTCCAACGCCTGTCCAGGGTGCACAGGAAATCCAGAGAACTCTTCAACCTGCCCGCCGTTCCTCCGCGCAATTTTAAGGGGCTTCCCTGTAATCTGTGCTTTCACCACTGCGTCATGGGTCAAAACGACCAAGGATACTGCGGTCTGCGCCGGGGAGATCCCGCCAGCCTGAGAAAAGATGGAAGGTCCCGTGGGCGGGTGTCTTCCTACTTTGATCCTTTGCCCACCAACTGCGTGGCCGACTGGGTTTGCGCCGGGGGAACAGGGGCGGGTTATCCCCTCTTTGCTCACGACGATGGCCCCGAAGTGGGCTTTTACAACCTGGCCGTCTTTTTTGAATCGTGCAATTTCAACTGTCTCTATTGCCAGAACTGGTCCTTCAAGAAGAGCAACCTTTACCCCCCGGCCTGGCGCTCCGTGGAGGAACTGGCCCGGGAGGTGAATGAGCAGACCAGCTGTGTGTGCTTTTTCGGCGGGGACCCCACACCGCAGGTTCCCTTTGCTCTTCAGGCTTCGCGCCGCATGCGGGAAAATCTTGCGACGAACATTCTGCGCATCTGCTGGGAGACCAATCTCAGCATGCACCCTTCGTGGCTGAAGCTCATGGCCCAAGCTTCCCTTGCTTCAGGAGGGTGCATCAAGGGGGACATCAAGGCATGGAACCCCCAAATTCATAAGGCTCTCGCGGGGTGCGACAATGGGGTGGTTCTCAGCAACTTTTCCCAGTTGGCCAGGAATTGGGCTCCCCTTCGGCGTGAACCGCCCCTGGTGATCGCCAGCACTCTTCTGGTACCCGGCTACGTGGATGAAAAGGAGGTTCATTCCATCGCCTCTTTCATCGCTCAAATGGACCCCCATATTCCTTATGCACTTTCGGTTTTCGTTCCCCAGTATCACATGGAGGACTTTCCCATCACCCCGCGGGCCCAGGCCGAAGCCTGCGTGCACGCCGCCAGGAAGGCGGGCCTGGAAAATGTGAGGCTCGCAAATCGCTCATTCCTGCTCTGAGAAAAGGCTCCCGCCATCCCTTGCACGGGCGTTGCGCCTTTGGCTTCTTTTTTTCCGGTCAAATCATGGACCCTGGCTCCCTGCAACCTCCGCACAGCGGGATCTCCCATTCCAGGGAGCAAAGCGGGGCAGAAGGAGAATGCCCGGCACGGCCCCCAGGACGCTCACCGTGAAAAACATGGGCCAGCCCAGGGCATTGGCCATGAAGCCCGTGGGCACTCCGGCAATCACCCTTGAAACCGCCATGAAGCTGGTGAGCAAAGCGTACTGGGTGGCGGTGAAGCGCTTGTCGCAAAGGCTCATCATGAAGGCGATGAAGGCCGCGGTGCCCATTCCCCCGCAGACATTTTCAATGCCGATGGCCGCCACCATGGCAGGGTAATGGGGGCCCATGAGGGCGAGGCCGGCGAAGGCAAGATTGGAGAATGCCTGCAGAAAGGCAAAGATCCAAAGGGAGCGGTTTATGCCGATACGAGCGATGATGCCGCCGCCTGCCAGGGTTCCGGCGATGGTGGAGATGAGGCCGAATGCCTGGTTGACGGTTCCCACATCGGTGCGTGAGAAGCCGATGTCCAGGAGAAAAGGGGTGGTCATGGTGCCCGCAATGGCATCGGCCAGTTTGAAGACCATGATGAAACAGAGCATTTCCACGGCCCCTGATCTTTGAAAGTAGGATCTCAGCGGCCCCCATATGGCTTCTTTCAGCGTCTGCGGAGCAATGGGGCGCTCTTCGGGTTCCGGGGCCAGATACGTGACGAGGCCGTTGAGGAGCATGAGTGCGGCCATGAGAGCGTAGACGGTTCTCCAGCTCAGTTGATCCGAGAGGATGAGTGCCAGGGCACCGGAAATGAGGAGGGCCACGCGGTAGCCCACGACGGTGGTGGCTGCTCCGGCGCCCAGTTCCTTTTCTTTCAGGACGTCCGCGCGGTAGGCGTCGATGACGATATCCTGGCTTGCACTGGAAAAAGCGATGGCCATGGCCATGAAGCCGACGGCCCAGGGCATGGCTGCCGGAGAGAGGAGCCCAATGATGAGGAGATTGACGGCAAGGGCAAACTGCCAGAAGAGAATCCACCCCCGGCGCCTTCCCATCCAGGGGAGGGTGAACCGATCCAGGAATGGCGCCCACAGAACCTTGAGCGTGTAGGGCAGCCCCACCAGGGAAAACACTCCTATGATCTGAAGATCTACGTTTTCACTGCTGAGCCAGGCCTGGAGCGTGGTGCCCGTGAGGGCCAGGGGAAGGCCTGAAGAAAAACCCAGTCCCAGCAGGCTGAGCACCCGCCTGTTGAGATAGACGCTTATCCACGTTGCCATCGAGTCTTCCGCCTGCTGGTTCTTCTCCGGGCCCTTCCTGGAACTGCAACCCTGGTTTGAGTGGGCATTGGGAGGTCATTCAGCCAAAAGTGAGGTGAGAGCTGATGATGGCCGGTTTGTCCACGGGGATCACCTTCGGCTGGATTCGCTTGATCTCTTCCAGGTTCCAGTTCTCATCCCTGCCAAGGATTCCAAGGGCCTCCTCCATGCTTTCCGCAAGGACCGCCACTTCCGCCATCATGTAGTTGTCCTTGTGAATCTGGGGCTCATCGAACATGGACCAGCTTGAAAATCTTTTGTAATGCCGCCATACGTAGATGTTCATGACATTTCTCCCCGCTGAAGGATTGCAGTTTCAAGAGGAATGGCACACACGGCGGCTCAGGCTGTTTTTCAACCGCCGGTGTCAAGAAATTTGTATACTGTAGTTTATTGTCGATGAAAAGCAATTGATCCCAGTTCTCGCCGGCCGTATGGGTGCGGCACAAACAAAAGAGACTCCTGATCCTTCCATGGAGTTCTGGCTGAACCATGAGCTGTCTCCTCCTTTGTGGCCTGGGCGGGGAAAACATCCTTTGAGGAGGAGAATTCAAGTGGGGAGGAGAGGCCTGATGGGGGAATTCTGCGTGATGATTCGGGGCAGGATGAAAGTTTCCAGGTCATGGATGGGCTTGCTTTTATGCGTGCTCTTGGTGTTCACCGCCAGCCATGTCAAGAGCGCGGGCACTCCCGGGCGTGCAGAGACTTTCACGGGTGTATTGGTGAGGGTGGCCGACGGCGATTCCTTCATGGTGCAGGACGGGGGGAAGCTGCGCGAAGTGAGGCTCTACGGGATCGATGCTCCTGAATGGAACCAGAATTATGGCCGGGAAGCCAGAAATCATGTCCTTCTTTATCTGAACCAAAGGGTGGAGTGTCGGGTTGTGGGGGGTACCGACGCGTATGGCCGGGAAGTGAGCATCGTGTATTCGCGGGGGCGGTGTCTCAATGAAGAGCTGGTTTCACTGGGGTTGGCGTGGGTGTGGCCCCGCAATTGCCGGAAAGAGATTTGTTCCCGCTGGAAGGAACTGCAAAAAAAAGCTTTTCGCAACAAATTGGGACTCTGGAAGGAAGCGCACCCCGAACCTCCATGGCGGTACAGGCAGCGCCAGAGAAGGGCTGCCCAGGCCACGGAGAAGCCTCCTTCCCGTTCCAGTGCTCCATTCACGGGAAATGTTTCTTCTCTTGTATTTCATGGGAGGGATTGCGTCCACGCCTCATGTTTCCATTGCACTGAGCGTTTCGAGTCCGCCTCGGAGGCCCTCAAAAAAGGTTTCAGGCCCTGTGGAATTTGCCGTCCGTGAAGGCGAAAGGGCTTCTCAAGCCTCTATCTAAGGGGTTGCTTTTTAATGACTTTTTTGTTAAATGTGCTCTCAGGGTATTTGTGCCATTTGCTCCCCCGTTTTGTTCAATTCTTTTTTCATGACCAGGTTTGCACGAGCGGTCTTGTCTGAACAGTTCATGCTCATGGGTCTCGTGAGTCATTCAAATGCTGTCATTGCACGTGCTGAATAGATAGCCTGGGTTTTGGCAACAACCATGCTGATTTTGAAGAAGGTGGTACAAAAATCGTTTTTGGAGGCTGGATGACGCATCAACTCACCATATTGCTCTTGGACACCGATTCCCGGGAAAGGGAACTCACTGCAAAGGCCCTGAGACAATCCCTTCCCTCCGTGGAAATCAGAGAGATTGGGGGGTCGGAAGATTTCAGTCTCGTCCTGTCGCGGGGGGATTTTGATTTGGTGGTCACCGAATGCGAGATGGGCTGGACCACCGGACTGGCTGTGCTCAAGGCCGTAAAATCCCGCCGCCCCGACTGTCCTGTCATCATGTACACGGGGAGCGGGAGTGAGGAATTGGTTGTTGAGGCAATGAAAACGGGCCTTGATGACTACCTCATCAAGGCATTCCACAATTTGGAGCATCTGGCCCGGCAAATCACGCGGGTTCGGGAAAAAAGCTGGTACCGCCAGGCCCTTCGGGAGTCAGAAAGCCGATTTCGCAGTCTGTTTGACGCCGTTCCCGTCGGGCTCTATCGGGTTTCTCTCACGGGACTCATCGTGGATGCCAATCCGGCCATGGTGCAGATGCTCGCCTATCCCAACCGCGAGAGCCTGCTCATGGTGAATGCCAATGATTTGTTCGTGAACCCGGAGGATGGCCGCCGAATACACATGCTCATGGAATGTGAAGGGCTGATTCAGAATTATATCCTTCAAATGCGCCGCAGGGATGGCACCCATGTCTGGGCGGAAAACAACGCCAGGGCTGTGAAAGACGAGTCAGGGGAAATTCTCTACTACGAAGGAAGCCTCATCGACATTTCCAAGCGGGTTGCGGCAGAGGAGGCCTTGAAAGAGCGGGAGCGGTTTCTTTCCAGCGTATTTGCCAGCATTCAGGACGGAATCAGTATCCTCGACACTTCCCTGAACATCATGTATGTCAATCCCGCCATGGAGCGCTGGTATGTTCACGCAATGCCCATAGTGGGGAAAAAATGCTACGAAGCCTACCATGGCCGGCAAGCCCCCTGTGTTGTGTGTCCGACCAGAATCACTTTGGAGACGGGCAAGGCAGCCTGTGCCATGGTCAACAAGGTCGGACCGGATCAGGCAGTGAAGGGAACCCTTGAGCTGTGCACTTTTCCTTTCACGGACATCCTCACGGGAGAACTGAAGGGGATCATCGAGCATGTTCGTGACATCTCTTGGCATGATTGGTGGAAATCGCCCGATACTGAAGAAAATGTCTGAAAAGGGCTCAAAAAAAAGACTCTCCGCTCCTCTTGATGAGAAGCGGAGAGTCTTGCTGCCCGCTTTGGTGTAAACCGGTGGATTGCTCAGTGCGTTTTCTATTGATCGAAGTCGATGATCATGTCCGCTTCGTTGCCACAGGATGTGCATTTCCTGGTTTCTTTCTGTTTTTTGACGGTAGCCCCTTTTTCTTCCATGTCAACCAGTTCACACGTGATGATCATCTCCGCTTCATTTCCACAGTTGGTACAGCTGCAAACTTCTCTTTTCTCAGACATTTCCCATTCTCCTCCTGCCAGGAACCTCGGCTTCAAAAAAAAGTGCTCGGAATGACGACATTCAACAATCACAAATATTATAATAATCTTTTTTCAAAATCAAATTGGAACTTTCCCCGTGGCCGTCATGGCCGGTTCCCGGGGGACCAGTGTTTTCCAATTCCTCGCAAGCTCCCCGGAAGGTTTCAGCTCCTTTTGCTCGGGCTTCGCATCTTCTTCCTGAGAATATTAACAAAACACCGATGAAAAGGGAAATCATGAGGCGCTCCAAGTCCAGCTGGACATGTGTATTTTGCTGTTTTGTTGCCCTGTTTCTGTCCATTCATGGACCGGTTCGGGCAGAAACCTGGACGTTCTCCGTCATTTCGGACATTCATGCAAGCTTTGAATCCTATGGGGCCGTTCTGGAAAAAATTCGAGGGCCGGAAAAAGAACCTCCCGAGGAAGCTGCTGGTCCCGGCTTTGTCATGGTTTGCGGCGACATGAGCCCTGTTTCCAAGAATCATGAAATTTTTCAGGATGTATTCAAAAATACGTCCACCTTTTTCGTCCCCGTTCGTGGGAACCATGAAAAAGAGGCAGATGTGGAGTACATCAAAGGGGCGATCCTCCCTGATTATGGGGAACATGTTCGAATGATGCCTGAAGGTGGCGTCGCGTATGCACTGGACTGGAAAAACATCCGGGTCATTGTCCTGGATCAGTACGCGGGCTGGGGAAAGAGCCTGGAGCATCCAAGGGTGCTGGCCTGGCTTGAAGAGTGCATCCTTTCAGCGGACCATGCCGATCATGTTTTCCTGGCTTTCCATGAGCCACTGGTGCCCTGGTTTCCCGAGGAGGATCCCCTGTGGTCCCTCCTGACGGGTCATGCAGCCAAGGTTCGCGCTGTGTTTGTGGGGCACACGCACCGGTACAGTCGACGGGCCATAGAAGGTCATGGTGGCACTGTTCAGTTCATCAACGCGGGAAATGCGGGCCAGGAGTCCCACAGCGACGGCCACCTGACCATCGTGAAGGTTTTTGTGGAAAAGGATCGTGTGACCTTCCGCACATACCAGGCACCTCACCAAACGCGATCGTTTCACATCCGTGAGCAGTGGCAGTGGAACATGCAGTGAAGGGTTTCAGCGGAAGTGTGATTGTGGCATCCCAGGTCGATTGTTCCGGGCCTCACCGGAAAGAAACACCAAAGGGCAAAGTCTTAAGTGGCTTTACGGAGGATGCTGATTATTATAAAGTCTATGCGTGTGGAAAGCGCAAGGAGTTGGTTGGAATAATGTTCATGCGAACAAGAACAGGAGGAATTCATGAGTGTGGATCAAAATGCATTGGCCGGTAAGCTGAAAGAAATGTATCCGGAGATCAAAGATCATGCCTTGGACTTGGGCCTCTCCTTTGACAGCGCTAAAGATGCCTGGATCGTGAAGCTGTCCAAAGGTCAGCATGAATTGACCACTCACCTCGACAGAAAGGATGCGGAAGATTGCCTGGAAGGCGTCAAGTGTGTTTATCTCGGAGTGCAAATCGCTCAGTTCATCAAAAACTTTGAAGCCTCCTAGCACATGGAAGCAATGCCTGACGTGACCAGGTTCCCCGCTCCCGGGCAAGGAGTCTTGTTTGGAGAGCCGGGCTGACGATCACCGGGTTTTCTCTCCCCAGGGGAGAGAGGCCCGGAGAAAGATCCAGGGGATTTTTCGTGCTTTTTTTCCCTGCAGCGAGAAAGAGAACCCCTTCCTTTAAGGCCCTTGTCACCACAAGGGATGGAGTTGACGCATGTCTTTCCAGTTCATCCACACGGACGATGCTCCTGCCGCCATCGGCCCTTATTCCCAGGCCGTCCGGTCCGATTTCCTGGTCTTTTTGAGCGGACAGATCGGCCTCGACCCGAAAACAGGGGAAATGGTGAGTGAAGATTTTTCCGCCCAGGCTGACCAAACACTGAAAAATCTTCTGGCGGTTCTCCAGGCTGCGGGTTGCCAGGCCTCTCATGTGCTCAGTGTGGACGTCTATCTCACGGACATGACGCAGTTTCCCCTTTTCAACGAAATTTATGGAAGATACTTTTCGGCGCACAAACCTGCCCGCGCAGTGGTAGAAGTTTCCCGGCTGCCGAAAGGAGCGCAGGTTGAAATTAAATGCGTGGCCCGCCATCATGAATAGGGGCCAGGAGTTCATGCTCCTTTGGACGACTTTTCATCAGTGAGTGCTTCCTGTGAAAAATGACGGGGCGGCCGTGGACAAGGTCTGGATATGTTATGAGGTGAACTGCGCGGAAGAACTCACAGAAGACTTGGCAGCGTGGGTGGCCGAGGGCCTGGCCATTCCCGTGGAGATCACTTCCACAGGCGTGAGGTTTTACCTTGAGCGCCCCTCCAGCGGGGGTGAAGAGCCCGGGAAACTGATCGGTCTTCTCGAGGATTTTCGCCGCGTTTTTTCCCTTTCCTCCCCTGTCCCTTTCTCCTCTTCCCTGTTGAAGGGTGATGACTGGGCAAATGGCTGGAAGAGCCATTTCAAACCTTTGAAAATAGGTTCCAGGTTGCTTGTTTGTCCCACCTGGGAGACCGCAGTGCCTGCGGGTGCTGAGAAGGTCATTTTTATGGATCCGGGCATGGCATTTGGCACGGGGCATCATGAAACCACGCGGCTGTGCCTGGAGTGGCTGGATGCTTACGAGGACCGGGGAATGTCCCTTGCTCCGGCCAGGTCCCTCCTCGATGTGGGCACGGGTTCAGGAATTCTGGCTATGGCGGGCGCCCTCCTGGGATTTGATCCCGTCGTGGCAGTGGACAACGATGCCGAAGCACTTCATGTGGCCATGGAAAACGTGCAGCTCAACGGACTCAATGGAAAAGTGCAACTCAAGCTTTCGGACAACGTGGACGTTTCGGGACGGTTTCACGTGGTGATGGCCAATATCCAGGCTGTGCCTCTCATCGACATGTCAAAAACCCTGGCGGGCTTCCTTGAAGAACAGGGCCAACTGGTTTTGAGCGGCATTTTGCTGGAGCAGCGGCAGCAGGTTCAGCAGGTTTATGAAGAACTGGGTTTGAAGTTCACAGGGTTCAGGGAAGCGGGTGAGTGGTGCCTGCTGGTTTTTGAGAAGGTCGCAGAAAGGAAAGAACTTCATGATGGATCGTGACAGAGCGGGCGAATGGATCACAGTGGGTGAGCAAGGGAAGCTGGAGGTGCCTTCACGGCCTTTCATCGGCTTCATTCGAGGGGATGGAGTGGGCCCCGATATCTGGAAAGCCACCCAGATGGTTGTGGATGCGTCCGTGGCCAAAGTCTACAGGGGCGACAGGAAAATCGTCTGGCTGGAGTTGCTCGCGGGGGAAAGGGCCTACAAGAGTGTCAGCGAATGGCTTCCCAAGAATACCGTTTCGGAACTGCGCAAGTGCGTGGTTTCCATAAAGGGTCCCATGACCACACCGGTGGGTGAGGGCATTCGAAGTCTCAATGTGGCCCTTCGGCAAGTGCTGGATCTTTATGCCTGCATACGGCCCGTGCGTTACTTTTCGGGTGTGCCCTCTCCCGTGCGGCGTCCCGAACGGGTGAACATGGTGGTATTTCGGGAAAACACGGAAGATGTGTATGCGGGGATTGAATGGCCCGCCGGGTCCGATGAATCGAGGCGCCTCGTGAGGCTGCTGCAGGATCAGTTCGGTGTTCATATCCCTCATGATCCGGGCATCGGCATCAAGCCCATAAGCCGCTTCGGCACTCGACGCCTGGTGCGCAGAGCCATTCGTTATGCCATAGACCGGGGGCTGTCCTCCGTGACGCTGGTTCATAAAGGCAACATCATGAAATTCACGGAAGGAGCTTTTCGTGCCTGGGGTTATGAACTGGCAGCGGAAGAGTTTGGCCGGGAAACCATCACCGAAGAGGCCGTTTGGGACACCCATGGAGGAAAAGTGCCTGAAGGCCGAGTGGTCATAAAGGACCGCATTGCCGATTCCATGTTCCAGCAGGTGCTGCTGAGGCCCGAAGAGTACCAGGTGATCGCCACTCCCAACCTGAACGGTGACTATCTCTCGGACGCCCTCGCCGCGCAGGTGGGAGGGCTGGGCATGGCTCCCGGGGCCAATGTGGGTGACAATTGTGCCATTTTCGAGGCCACTCATGGAACCGCTCCCAAATACGCGGGTCTCGATAAGGTCAATCCTGGCTCGCTCATTCTCTCTGCATCCATGATGCTGCAGCATCTGGGCTGGAATGAGGCGGCCGCCCTCATTGAAGACTCCCTGGAAAAGACCATTCTGTCAAGAACGGTCACTTACGATCTCGCCCGCCAGCTGGAAGGAGCCAAGGAAGTGCGGTGCTCGCAATTTGCTGAAGCAATTGTGGGCAACATGGAAACATGATGGGTGAAAAGCTTTTTGAAGCTTCACGGCCCCTCTTCATGCCCCGTCATCCCTTTTTGCCCCATCATATTACCAGCGGCATGAAAGGGCAGGGTGCATGGGGGGAATGGTGAACCAGGGGAAAGGGAGATTTTCCCGTCTCGCCAGGGTGATTCTGCAAAAAGCCCTTCCTTCGGGAAAAGCGCCCACGAGTGAAAGGCTTTCAAGGGGTTGCGGGTCACTCCCCGGTGCACTGCTTCCCCATGATGCATGGACCACCCTCTCATGCGTGCCTTCCCGCTGCAGAGACCTTGCAGGAGGTTTTCTCGATCTTTTGTACCCCCCATCGTGCATCGGCTGTGAAAGTTACGAGCTGGTGGGTGCAGACATGGACTGGTGTGAAGGGTGTCTGAACCAGTTGCCGTGGATTCACCACCCCATGTGTGCCGCCTGCGGAAGGCCTTTCCCCAAGAGTTCTTCGACCGCAGACCATCTTTGCGGGGATTGTATTCTGGACACATTCCATTTCGATTTTGCGCGCTCGCCTTTTTATCACGCCGGTGTGATCCGAGAATCCCTGCATGCGATCAAGTTTGGAGCCGAGATCCATCTCATACGGCCTGTTGCCCAGCTGCTGGCCAAAACCATCGTGGAATGGGAACACGGGGGGTTTGATCTGGTGATTCCCGTTCCACTTCATCCACTCAGGCTCAGGGAGCGGGGTTTCAACCAGTCGGCCCTGCTGGCCCGTTTCCTGTCCAAAAGCATTTCGGCTCCCCTTGGCCTGAACATCTTGAAACGCACCCTGTGGACTGTTCCCCAAACAGGTCTGAGCCGTGAGGAACGTCTGAGCAATGTGAAGAATGCTTTTCGCGTGGAACATCCCCAGCTTTCCAAAGGAAAAAGAGTGCTCCTCGTGGACGATGTGTTCACCACGGGCACCACCCTCAGCGAGTGTGCGGGCATTCTCAAGAAAAGCGGGGCAAGAGAGGTTCTTGCGGTGACCGTCTCCCGTGTCATGCTGGAGCGGGGGATTCAGGGCGGTTCACAGGGGGAGGGAGGCGGCCCGCTGGAGAATTCCCGACTCTGAGAGCCAGCGCCCGCTGGCAGCGACGAGAAAGGGGCCATTGATCAGGCTGGGCTTGTTGTAAATGAAGGGTCTGCCTTTAAAATCCGTCATGACGCCCCCTGACGCGGAGACGATGGCCTGCCCCGCAGCCGTGTCCCATTCCCATGTGGGTCCGAGCCGCGGGTAAAAATCCGCTTCGCCCGAGGCTATGGAACAGAACTTGAGGGCGCTTCCCCTTTGAAGGGTCTCATGGTGGGGAATGAGTTCCAGGAGCGATTCCAGATGAGGAGAAGGGTGAGAACGGCTTTTGAGGATTCGAACCCTTTCGGGAAATGAGGCCCCGGCCAGGTTCAGCTCCTGCCTCCTGCCTTCCTGGATTTTCCAGGCTCCCTCATGGATTTGAGCCATGAAGCTATCACCGGCAACCGGAACGTGAATGAGCCCCAAAACGGGTGTCCGGTCTTGGATGAGCGCAATGTTGATGGTGAACTCCCCATTCTTTTTGACGAATTCCTTGGTGCCGTCCAGGGGGTCCACGCACCAGAACCGATTCCAGTTTTGACGTGCGCTGTGGGGCACTTCCCGGCCTTCTTCCGAAAGTATGGGTATATGGGGATAACGAGACCGCAGCCCCTCGGTGATGATCCTGTGGGAGCGCATATCGGCCAGGGTCAGGGGTGAGTCATCCCCCTTGCGCTCCACGCCGAAGTCCGTGCTGTAAACTTCCAGGATGGCTCTGCCCGCTTCCGTGGCCAGCTGGGCAAGAAATTCCAAATCCATGTCATCGCTTTTTTTCATTTCAACCGGCGCCTGTGATTGCTGTGCTTGTGAAGTCATTTTCAGGGGGAACAACCCGCAGAAAGAACCTACACCCATGCCCTTCTGAGGGCAATGGATTTCTGCGTCGCCCGGAATGAATGGTTTCACGGCTCAATGCTCCGGAACCCGGAAGTCGGACGTGTGCGTCACAGGGCATCACGTGGAGGAGGGATATTCATATGCTGGGGGCCATTGCGGGGGACATCATCGGTTCCGTCTACGAGGGAAACCCCATAAAAACAAAGGATTTTCCTTTGTTTTCTCCCCTTTCGACCTTCACCGACGATTCCGTGCTGACCATTGCCGTTGCCCGGGCCATCGTGGCAAAGATTTCTTACCAGGATGCCATCCGGGAGCTCGGGCACAAATATCCTCACGCGGGCTACGGAGGGACTTTCATTGGGTGGCTTTTTTCCTCCCGTCCCATGCCTTACAACAGCTGGGGCAATGGATCGGCCATGCGCGTCAGCCCCATTGGGCACGCTTTTGGCCAGGAAAACAGCGTGCTGGAGGAAGCGAAAAAGTCTGCGGAGATCACGCACGATCACCCCGAGGGAATCAAGGGTGCCCAGGCGGCGGCTCTCGCCGTTTTTCTTGCCCGCAAGGGGACAGAAAAGAAGGCCATTGGAGACTGCATCGAACAGCGGTTTGGGTATGACCTTTCCCGCACCACCGATGAGATTCGACCCGCATATTCCTTCGACATTTCCTGCCAGGGGACGGTGCCCCCAGCTCTCAGGGCATTTCTGGACTCCACTTCCTTTGAAGATGCGGTTCGGAATGCAGTCTCCCTTGGAGGAGACAGCGACACCCTGGCTTGCATCACGGGAGGTGTGGCAGAGGCTTTTTATAAAGACATGCCGTTGAATGTCCTTCGGCAGGTCAGAGAACGCCTCACCCCTGAGCTGTGGTCATGGGCCTGTCAATTTTATTTTCTCCACGGCATTCCCAATATCATACAAAAGCTTAAAACCCTTTAACAGGGTTGACTTCCTCAACCGGGGGGCAGGTTGGGAGAGTTGTGTCGTTGGAAAAGCAGTTGACTTCTGCCCGGAGCTTTTCTAGGGTGCCTGTCAATGGATTGGAACGGGCGGCAGAAGCCGCTCATGCGAGTGCTGCCCAATCTTTGTGCTTCAGAGGGGCAGGGGCGTTTGCTCTGAAAATTTGAAATGGGAAACTCCCGAAAGGGTGTTTCCCATTGGGAATCCCAAGCCACGAAGGCTGCTGTCTTCCCAGAGGGGAGATTTGTGCCTCGTGGCTTTTTTTTGTGCGGGGCGAGGGGGAAAGGGCTGGATCATGTGAACGTTTCCCGTGCGCATGATCCGGGGGTATGGGAGAGCATGTGCGGTTATGGATTTTTTCATGTGCCATGCTCGAGACCGCAAGGGAGAAAGGGGGCCTGAGATGCACGGAAAATCCAGGGTGGCTGTGGGAGCAATTTTTTTGGCATTGTGGTTGTTTTCGGGCGAGCTCAACGCCGGGGCAGAGGAAACGTTCACCGGGGCGCAGGAACTGGAGGGGATTGTGGTCACCTCCACGCCCATCATCGAGGGCAACGTGGTGGATTCATTCGGATCCACCCGCACCATTGTCACGGAAGAGCAGATAAGGAATCTCAATGCACAGGATCTGGCCACCGCTTTGCGGCGTACTCCGGGAGTGACCATCTCCAGGTACAACCCCATCGGTTCGCATGGTGGCGCTCAGGGTGGAGGAATCTTCATTCGAGGCATGGGATCGAGCAGGCCCGGTTCCGAAATCAAGACCTTCATTGATGGCGTGCCCATGTACATGGGGCTCTGGAATCATCCTCTTCTCGACCTGCTCTCCATCGACACCGCTGCGGCCATTGAAGTTTTCAAAAGTCCCCAGCCCCAGCGTTTTGGAAATGCTTTTGGAGCCGTCAACATATTGCCCAAACGCAAAATCGACGAAGGCTTTGAGACGGCCTTGCATCTGGCAGGAGGCAGTTTCAACACCCTGGTTCAGAGGGCTGAGACTGCGGGCAAGGTCGGTGGCACCGATTACTATCTGGGTCAGAGTTTCAGGAAGTCCAGCGGACACCGGGAGAAATCCGATGGTCAATTGACCAACTATTTTGGAAGGGTCGGCAGAGAATTGGGAGACAACTGGCGCGCATCCGCATTTGGTTTGTATACGGACAATCATGCATGGGACCCTGGTGAAAAAGGTGCGGACCCTCTGGACCGGGACGGGAAGTACGGGACGGAAGCTTTGATGGGATCCGCCAAGCTGGAGCATCACCATGACAGAGCCCGGGGCAGTGTTCAGGTATACTCCAACCGCGGTGAAGGCCGGCAGCTGAAAAGGCCCGATGGAAGGCCCGATGCCACCTGGGAGTTCACATTCTATGGGGTGAGGGCGAGAGAGGAGCTCAACCTGTGGCAGGGCAGCGAGGTTGTCATGGGAATCGATCTCGACGTCATTAAAGGAGAAGGGGGCCCCAGGGGCGACAAGTGGG
>SLCH01000114.1 GCA_007125915.1 Syntrophobacteraceae bacterium | reverse complement strand
GGGCCTGCCGCTGAAAGCCGCCACAATGGCTGTAGAGGGAGTGGTGTTGGCAATGCCCATATCTCCCGTGCCTATGAGTTCGTAACCCTCTTTTTCCACCGCATCCTTCACCAGGCAGGCTCCAAGCAGGATGCCCTCAATGGCCTGCGACACGGTCATAGCCGGTTCCCTCGCCATATTTCTCGTGCCCTTGGCGATTTTTCTGTGCACGACCGGCCAGTGGTGCGGCAGATCCGCAGCCACACCGCAGTCCACCACACGCACATCGGCTCCCACGTGCTCTGCGAGAACGTTGATGGAGGCCCACCCCTGCACGAAACAGTTCACCATCTGGGGTGTCACCTCCTGAGGATAGGCGCTCACGCCCTCTTCAGCCACGCCGTGATCACCGGCCATGGTGAAAATGAGTTTTTTGGCAACCCGTGGATGCAGGCTTCTCTGAATGGCCGCCAGGCGCGCGGCAATCACTTCCAGATGGCCCAGAGAGTTCCTGGGTCTGATTTGTGATCGCAATCTTTCCCAGGCTTTTTCTTCCCATGCCTTATCTGCCCCTTCAATTCTGGAAAGCAGTTGTTCCAGTTCTTTCACGGATCTCTCCTCAATTGGATGTGTGTTCTCAAGCCTCAGAGCACAAAAAAATCCTCCAAAACCTTGACAAGGTTCCGGAGGATCGCAGTGTGGCAGCAGCAACCTTCTTTTTCGACCCCTGAAAAAGGGCCGCCCTTTCTCACGGCAGGTCTTCTGGCTTGCGGATCTCCTTACTCTCTGCGCCTTCCCGCCTCATTCCATGTGACTTGATGAAATATAGCTGGCAGTGGCTTTCAAGCAGATTTCATCCCCGCTCACAGCGCCGGCCAAAACGCGTCGGTTTCACACTCGACTTCCCTATCAAGTTTGCACACCGTGAGAATCTTCATGGAGCTTCGGGCCGTGGATACAACAGCCCTCCAATTTCACTTCTTGGTGATTTTTTTCAAGAGCTTGAGAGCTTTATCCGTGTTCATGACGGGAATCACTTCCGCCACTCCCAGATCCGTCCAATTGTAGATGGAAGCAGCCAGGCGGACATCATCGTCAGCCTCAAAAAGGCGAAAAACACGATGGCCTGAAAGGTCGAACCACTCCCCTTTGACTTCCACACCCGACTCTTTTTCCAAACTCTGCATACCTCTTTCGATGACCAGGTTCCGATCTTCGGGTGAATAGTTGAATATGGCCAAGAACAGCATGATCAAGCCTCCTTTGGTTGTGAGTTTAAGTTGGATTAGGGCCTTTGACAAACATGGTGGATCTTCCATGTGGCAGGGCCCTGCCACCGAACCTCAAGGTGAAGAAAACCGGCCGTGCCGGCGGTCACCCATGGAAAAGTCTCTTTAACACAGGACCCACGATGCTTTGCAATCCATTTTCATCCAAAAGCAAAAATTGATCAATAATATATTGTTCTGCAACGGTGATAAGGTCTTTTGCGGAACTCACTCCGCTGTCCAAGATTCCAGAGCCAGTTGTCCACCCAGGGGCTGTCCACCTTGCGTCCCTGCCTCTGAAATTCACTTTTCAGCTGCTCCACGGCCCAAACAGTTGCAGCCCTGATCTCGTTCTCCTCGGGTGAGCCCGCATCAATGAAAGACAAGTTGTCCACCCTTTCCTCAAGGCCCTTTTCGTAGGAAATGATTTTGAGTTCACGCAAGACTTGCGGCAGCTTGTAGTCGGCAAACGCAGTGAGCCTGTCCAGGCGCTCAAAGGCTCCCCAGTCTCTCCCGGAAAAAGACTGATGCACATCGGAAACGAAAAGCTGCGCTCGCTTCCAGAAATACACCTTTTTTCCATTGTAACTGCTTTCATCTCTGAAGCTGGGAAAGGATTCCACTATTTGGTGGACCGTGCGCACCGCATCCTGCCCCGACTCTTCCAGCAAATGAATGATGTGGCCTCCCCAGCGATGAAGCAAAACCTCCCCCGCCTCTCTCAAGTTGTTGAGCCGCTCTTCCATGAGGGGAATGGAGCCTCTGCCGCGAAAGAGGTGCTGGATGGATTCCCGGTCCATTTTGCGCAAAAAACCCGCATCGCATATGGGAACACCTTCATCCACAGCACGTCGAAGGCAGGCTGCGAGACCCCAGTATCCCGAATAGAATCGGCCCCTGTACTCCACACCCCACGCTTCATGGTTCGGGTCGGGCCAAAAGCAGTGATTCAAGACATCAAGGACGAATATCCACTGCACCCCTTCCTGTCCTTCCCCTTTGGGGTGGCACGGGTGATGCCAGGCTGCATGGGGATCCACTTCATGCCCCCACTTGAGCACTGCTGAGGGAATGGTCTGGGGATTGAAAGAGACCCAGCGAAGGTTTTCAATCACCGCCGTCACAGAGGGAAGGACGGGAAGTGTGGTCGAAGGTGTTTCATTTAAAACGTGCACAAAGGTCTGCCCCCAAAAAAGAGCGACCCTCCGGGGAAAAGGGGAGGGTCTGCAGAATCTGTCAATGATATCTGAAAACCGGGCCCCTCAGCTGGATGCATGAATGACGCGCGGTTCCTTTTGGGCAAGAGGCATAAGATATGAAAGGATGCCAAGCATTCGCCTCTGGCCACGAAACTTTCAAAAATTCACGGATAAGTCAACCCTCAAGTGGACCCCTGCGATGTCCCTTCCCGCTCCACACCGGCGGTGTCCACCGCAGGAGGGGGCTTCTCCTGCTCAAATTTTTCCCGCACACGCAAGAGGTAAATGACCACGGGACGATACGCCAGGTGAGCCCACTTGGCAAAGGGCACTTCGAGCACGAGCATGGGAACGGCGATCATCAAATGGACCACGTAGAGAAAATAAGTGGTGGCAGGCCAGTTGAGAAGGCGAGCGAAATGAATGAAAATGCCCGTCAGGGTGGTCAGCTGAAGGAGAATTAAAAACATCCAGTCGGTGGAATGGGAGTTTTTGTAGACGGGCTTCTTCTTTTTGATCCGGCCGATGATGGCATAGGTGGTCCCATACATGATGGCGAAGGTGGCATAATAGCCCAGGAGGCGAATGGGGTGGGAAAGGGGATACTCGGGAAGATCCCTCTGGAACCATCTTATGAAAACCACGACCAGCAGAAAAATAGAAGCGTAGCCGGTCATGATCATGAGATGGACGAACCACTGCATTCCGTCCGAGCATTTGCTGAAGCGCTTTTGCGTGATGGTGTGAAGGATCAGTTCTTTGAACTCGCTCGCATAAAGCCGCAGGGGAATTTTGAAAGAGAGATCCCCCATGATGAACCGAAAACACCTGAAGACATTGCTCAGCAGCAGGAAAGACAAAACGCTGGCCATGACCAGGTCCGCGATTTCTATCTTCTCTGCGGGCCAGAGGGAATTGATGGCCGCCTCTTCCCAGTTGGGGTTCCCCGTATTGAAGATGAGCAGCGCCATGCCCACGAGCAGAGCCACAACACTGATGGCCATGATCTCAAAACGCTCAGAAGTGTAAAACTTCCTCGAAAAGCCCGTCCAGTCATAGAGGGAAGTGAGATACCTTCTCGTGACCATCATGGTTTCACCAGGGTCTGCGCCACGAGGACAATGAGTGGAACAATCCCCACAATAATAGCAAAGCCAGGGCTCCGGCGATCGAAGGATTTTTTCCTTTTGGCCCAATTGAATGTAGCGGACCATTTTTCTCGGAAAGGGGTTTTCAGGGGTGGCGAGAGGACAGATCGCTGTGCAGTTTCCACAATTGTAGCACTTGTGAGCGTCCTTGAGACCAAACGCCTCCAAATCCGATACGAGGTTTGGATCCACTCGGTTACTCATCTTGCTGCCTCCTCTTAAGGAATTAAGGGAGAAAATGACGACTGGAGCAGAATCGAGACGAAAAAAAGAGGAAATACGGATTCAAGGCTGAGCAATGGGGAGAAGGGGAACAGGATGGTGATTCTCAGCCTTCCGATGGGAATCTCTGACTTCCCATGGTCATCGGGGATGGCTGCCGCTCCAGGAAAACCCTGGAGCGGCAGATTTTGAGAAAATTAGAAACCCTTGTAGGGGTTTGGACCTACTTCTTCGAGTCGCGCCGCAAAGGCATCGAGGAGAGCGGGAAGCTTGTCGTAATCGGTGATGGAAACGGTATCGAATCGCACGCGATCCGATTCGAGCACAAGGCGGTCCAAAGTCTCTTTTACTTTGCTCAAACGGATGTCAGCGAGTTCACTGCCCTTGATGAAATGGCACTGATAGTTGTCGCCATGCTTGCATCCCAGGAGCATGACTCCGTCAATGCCCTTGGACAGGGTGTCCGCGATCCAGATGAGGTTCAGGGATCCCAGGCAGCGAACGGACAGGACGCGAACCCACGCATTGTAGTTCATGCGGCGCAGACCGATCATGTCAAGGGCGGGATAGGCGTCGTTTTCACAGGCAAGGAGAAGGATCCTCGGCTTCTCATCGTATTCGTCGGGCACGTTGATGGATTTGATCATGTCGCCCACCATGCCCACAGAATAGTTTTTGAAGGAGATGATGCGTTCGGGGCATGCACCCATGCACACACCACAGCGACGGCACCGGGTGGTCTGCGGCAGGGGGTTGCCCTTTTCATCTTCATTGATGGCTCCGAAGGGACACTCTTCCGTGCAGCGCTTACACTGGGTGCAGCGCTGCATGAAAAATTCAGGATAGGTCTCGTCCCCCACACGGGGATGAACGGCCTGCCCCTTGCTCGTCAGTTCGATGCACTGAATGGCCTTCATGACAGCGCCCGCTGCATCTTCGCTGGAACTGGCCACACCCATGGGACGGCGAACGGGACCGGCAGGATAGATGCCCGTACGGCGGCTTTCATAGGGAAAGCAGATGAAATGGGAATCGGGGAAACCATAGGTCAGGGCAGGAAGCTCAGGTCCCTGGCGATATTTCAGATTCAAAACATCTGAGGCATACATGTAGTCGGGCCTGAGAAGCTCCACTTCGGGCTCGCCCTCTTTTTTCTGCTCCTGTTCTAGTTTCGCCTTGAGATCTTCTCCAAGGGCCGTGGTGGGAACCATGCCCGTGGCGAGCACCACCATGTCAAGGCTCCCAAGGACCACGGTGTCTCCAAGGAGTTCGTCATAGGCCTGAACAGTGAGTTCCTCACCCCGCAGGGCTACTTCAGGATCCTGGCTGCGGATGAAGATGACTCCCGCCTCCTGGGCTTTGCGGTAGAAGTCCTCACCCTGGCCTGGGGTCCTCATTTCCTTGTAGACCACATATGCATTGGCCTTGGGGTCTTGCCTCTTGACCTCGATGGCCTGTTTCAGAGCCGTGAAGCAGCAGACGGAAGAACAGTAGGGCAGGTGCTTGCGGTCCCTTTGACCGGCACACTGAAGGAATGCCACGCTTTTCACGAAACCGCCGTCACTGGGTTTGGTGATCTTCCCCGATTTGGCAATCTCTTCAAACTGCACATTGGTCACCACATTGGGAGAAGCGCCATAGCCCAGCTTTGGGTCAAGTTTGCCTGGATCATAGGGCTGCCAGCCCGCAGCCTGAACCACAGCGCCAATGTTGTGGTCCGCACTGGAACCGTTTTCTTTGATGGTGGCCTTGAAAACACAGGGGCCTCCCTCGAGAGATTCTACCTTGGCGCCCGTGTAGACCTTGATCTTTTCCTCTTTGCGAACAGCTTCAATGAGTTGATCCAGATCATTCTTCTGCAGGTCTTTGTAGGGATAGGAAACCCTCATGGCCACATTTTTCTGAAAGCCACCCAATTGGTCCTGCTTTTCAACGAGGACGACATTATAGCCCGCCTTGGCCGCTTCCAGAGAAGCGGTCAGGCCCGTGACGCCACCTCCCACCACGAGGATATCCCGGGACATTTCCTGCTCTGGTTGAAAAGGCACGGAGGGTGCCATGGCCTTCATCTTGGTGAGGCCCATGCGCATGTAGTCCTCGGCCATCATCTGGGTGTCTTCCTCTCCCGCCGGCTGCACCCAGACCACCTGCTCACGCAGGTTCACCCTCTCCATCAAAACATTGTCAAAGGAAAAAACATCATACATGACGCGGGGAGAGCACGCGGCAATGACGATCCCATTGGCACCTTCATTGGCAATGTCGCCCTTGATGAGTTCAGCGCCCTCTTTGCTGCAGAGATTTTCATGAGTCTTGCAAATGGGCACTTTGAAATCATCCGTTGCCACACCGCTCAATTGATCTATGTCAAGGGCATCTCCGATGCCACATCCGGTACAAATATAAACTGCGAGTTTTTTATCCATTTGGTTTACCTCCTGGCAATGGCTTGAATGGCTTTGAGTGCAGCGGCCGTGCCGTCCTGTACGGACTCGGAAACGCCAGACGGGGTCCTGGTGCAACCTGCAGCGAAAACCCCGGGCTTCGCTTCCATGGAAGCGGCAAAACCGTAGTCATCATAGGAGACCGAGGCAGGGATGGGATCATCGGAGGTGTTGGGCTGCATGCCCGTGGCCAGGACTGCCATGTCCACGGTGATTTCATGAAGGGAGCCGGCAGTGGTGTCTTCAACCCTGAGGGTCACGTTCTTCGTGGCAGGATCTTCATCGATTTTGGCCACTTTGCCCTTAAAGAACTGAATGTTGGAGTCTTTCTTCACCGTGGTGTAGAAGTCTTCAAGACGGTCCATGGCGCGAATGTCAATGTAGAAAATGTACACCTTGGCATCAGGGTATTGTTCCCGCACATAAGTGGCCTGCTTCATGGACGCCATGCAGCAGATGGTGGAACAGAACGCCAGGTTGTTCTGGTCGCGGGAGCCGGCACACTGAACAAAAGCAACCGTTTCGGGCGCCTTGCCATCTGAGGGCCGGAGGATTTTGCCCTGCGTGGGCCCATTCCAGGCTGCCAGACGTTCCATCATGACATTGGTGATCACATTCTGATTGCGGGGAAACCCGAGTGTCTCCATCTTCTCAGCATCGTAAGGCTTCCAGCCCGAGGCCCAGACAACGGCGCCCACCTTGAGATCAACCGTCTTCGCTTCCATGGTGAGGTCGATGGCATTGTAGGGGCAAGAATCCTTGACCTTTTGTGCTTCATCGCTGCCAACCAAGCTGGGATCCAGAACGTAACGCAGGGGGAAAGCCATGTCGTGAGGCAGATAGGCCGCCTTGATTTTGTCCATGCCGTAGTTGAAAGGGTTGTCGATTTCGAGGGTACAGGCTTCCGCGCATTTGTTGCAGCCAGTGCATTTTTCATCCACGTAGCGGGGATTCATTTGGATGGACACATCAAAGTTTCCAGCCTCCCCGGAAATGCCCGTCACTTCCGCCATGGTGTAGAAGCGGATTTTGGGGTTGGCTTTGATGCGACGGAAGTTGATTTCCAAACCGCAGTAGGGCGGACACAACTTCGGAAAGTATTGATGAAGCTGAGCCACGCGTCCTCCGAGATAAGGATTTTTCTCAACGAGGTAGACTTCGTGGCCGGCTTCGGCTGCTTCGATGGCGGCGGAGAGCCCGCTCATTCCGCCTCCCACCACCAAAATACTCTGGGTCACTGCGTTTGACATGCTTATCCTCCTAAGCTGATTATAAAATATGGAAAACCCCACCAGCGTTTGGGCAAAATCTCCCTGATGTTCACACCCCTTTCGTTTCGGCACAGAGATTGCATTATCAACCCTATTCTCTTCGTGTGCATTTATACACAAAGTGCGCGCTCCACGCAACAAAAAGATCAGAAAACCCGGAGAATTCCATTCAACTGTAGCTTTTAAATGAAGACGATGAAAGTCGTCAACCCCTTTGATGGCGACTCTTGTGAACAAAAGATCAGGGCACCGCGAACCATTTTTCTTGCGAAAAGGACTGGACGTGTTTAAATTCAAAGCGTCTGATTGGAAAGAATCCGCCGCCATGAATCAGAAGATTCAGGGAGCGCTTCCCAAACGACACCGGCCCCAAGAAGACTCATCAAAGGGCTTTCTCGAAACCATAAATAACACTGGAGTGGAACGATGGACGAAAAACAAGAAAACACGAGCAAATGGATCCAGTTGGCCATCAAGTTCGCCATATCACTCGCCGCGCTCTTCCCAGTCTATGTCATTCTCTACGTGACTTTTCCTGCTTCCATCGTGGCCGTTTACCTGGTTTCCGCCATTCTTTTCGCTTTGTTCGCTCCCTGGGACGATCTCAAAAAGAAATTCCTGTCCTGAGGAGCTCCACACTCCAAACCTTTTCCACCCGG
>SLCH01000191.1 GCA_007125915.1 Syntrophobacteraceae bacterium | reverse complement strand
TTGGGCACATGACCCTGAAAGTCACCGTCAGCCTGGGAGTGACCTCCTGGGAACCCGGAAGGGACCAGTGTTCCAAGCCGGACATCATTTCTGCAGCAGACCAGGCTCTCTACCAGGCCAAAAGATCGGGAAGAAACCGGATTTGCGCCGCATGAGCCCTGCTTGTCACCCTCATGCACAGGTGGACTTCCCAAAGCAATCCCTCAGAGCAAGTGACCCTTCAGCATCAAAGACGGCCATTGTCAACAATCAGGCATTTGAATGAGGACAAACACCTTCTGCACAGTCCTCCCGAGGAACCCCTCTGCTGGTTCTGTTCCGTTGTCTTTTCTTCCAAAAACCGGAAAAAAATGCGGAAGATCTCTTTCCTCCACCGTGTGCTATGATTTATTTCTAGGCTTCAAAGAGACGCATATCTGGGGGAAAATTTCCGGGACAGCCCGAAAGGACAGGCCATGTTGTTCAAGTTGTTCGCCGCATTCGTCATTTTACCCATTGTGGAAATCTACATTCTCATAAAGATCGGAACAGCCATCGGTGCGGGTTGGACCATTTTTCTGGTCATTGCCACAGCCTTTTTGGGAGCCTGGCTGGCCAGAATGCAGGGCGCTCAAACCATGCACCGCCTCAGGCTCAATCTTCAGCAGGGCGTACCCCCCACCGACGACATTCTCAATGCCTTTCTCATTTTTGCCGCTGGACTGGTTTTTTTAACTCCCGGTTTTGTCACGGATCTTCTGGGATTGCTGGTGCTCCTTCCCCCTTCCCGAAGGGTTATCAAGGTCTGGCTGGTGCAGAAGCTCGACCAGTGGATGCGCCAGGGCAACGTGTACATCATCAGGGAATAGAATCCCCGCCCCGTCTTCAGCGGGCCATGGGCACCAGCCTCAGGACGTGCGCCACCTGTGACCCATATTGCGGACTCAAGCTTTTTTATCTTGAATTAAGGCCCTTTCACGTCATTCCCGCGAAGGGGGGAATCCAGTTTTTTCAGGCCTTTCCGGTCTCCCGCCTGCGCGGAGGGGGGGCAATGCTGTCGACTTAAGCTGCCTCATCCAGTGCAACAGCACCTTTACGTCATTCCCGCGAAGGGGGGAATCCAGTCTTGTCAAGACTTTCAGAACCCCAGCCTTTGGGGAAATGACCAGGCAGAACGTCACACAATTCCTTGAATCAAGAGCATTGGGAGGGGAGGTGACGGGGCAGGGCAATGCCCAATCCCTTGGATCAAAAGCATTGCCCCCTGTGACGAGGAAACAGGGAAGGTCCGTTGTCCTGAAAAATGTCACAATCTTGTTGCATCCGATGCAGCACATTTCCGAAACTGACAAAAAAGTCACCTCTCCAGAACCAGCCCAAGGCAAAAACATAAAGCTATTCTGACCCCTTAGAACAAAATCTTCCTTTTGGAACAAATCCTGCTCCGGCTTCAGCCCATGGCTTGGGCTCTCGTGAAGCCGCGGGACAGGTTTGATATCCTTGCTCGTTGAAGGTTTGGACATGACTATTGAATCCAAAAAGGCCCAAAGGGCCCCGGACTCTGAAATTTGCTCGAATCGTCCCTCTTCCAAACCCAGGGACCTGGAAGCTTCCGAAGGGAAGGATCTTCTGCAGGAACTTCTCTTTCTTCGGCACAAGGTCCGTCAGCTGGAACAGGCAGAAGGGGAGGGGAGAAGGGCCAAAGCCGCTCTCCAGGACCAGCTGCATCTTATGCAGTCCCTCATGGACACGATCCCCAATCCCATCTTCTACAAAAACACTTCGGGTGCCTACCTGGGATGCAATAAGGCCTTTGAAAAGCGGCTGGGACTGCCCAAAGATAAAATTCTGGGCAGAACATCGCGCCAGCTCTTTCCAAAAGAACTGGCAGAGAAGTACGCTCAAATGGACGCCGCCATACTTGAGAGTACGGAGGAACACAGCCATGAGGACACCATCATCTATGCCGACGGGAAAGAACACATCATCTCCCTCAACAAAGGAACATTCACCACGGCGGAGGGAAGGGTGGCGGGCATTGTGGGCGTGACCGTGGACATCACTGCCCGCAGGAAGGCTGAAGAAGCCCTGAAAAAGACCCTCGATGAGCTGGAGTTCCGGGTGATGGACCGGACGCGGGAACTGGCCAGGACCAATGAAGAGCTGCGGCGTGAAATGGCAGAAAAAGAAAAAGCCAAGGAAGCTGAACGCGCCAGCGTGGAGCAGTTCAAGGTTTTTGCTCACTCTGTGGTGCACGACCTCAAAAGCCCCTCCGTTGGCATCGCGGGCCTGGCCAACCTGCTCAGGCGGCAATACGGTGACAAGCTGGACAGGAAAGGCCGGCATTACTGCGACCAGATCCTCAAGGCTTCCCAAAATGTGGTGGCCCTGGTGGAGCAGATCAACGCCTACCTCTCGGCCCGTGAAGTGCCCATGCGAAGGGAATCGCTCAGTGGCGATGAGCTGATGAGGATTGTTGAGGAAGAGTTTGCCGATTCCTTCCAAGAAAGAAAAATACGGTGGGGCGTTCCCCGTCAGCTTCCCATGATCAAGGGTGATAAACTGGCCATCCTTCGTGTTTTCAGGAACCTGGTGGAAAACGCTCTCAAGTACGGAGGTGAAAAGTTGAGCCGGGTCAACATCGCCTATCAAAAGGACGGCGCCCACCATGTTTTCTCCGTCCAGGACGATGGAGAAGGAATTGATGCTGAAAGTGCCGAAAAGATTTTTGGGATCTTTCAGCGGGCCACAGTATCAAAAAACATCTCCGGGTCGGGATTGGGCCTGGCAATAGTCAAGGAAATCGCCCGCCGGCACCAGGGAGAGGCCTGGGTCCGATCCCACGCCCAAGGGGGAACAACCTTTTTCTTTTCGGTGCATGAAGACCCCTGAAATGTCTTCCCCTCCCTCCCGCTCACCCTTGAATGATCTGATGGCTTCCGGGATGCAGCCTTTTTGCGAAATCAGGCAAATTTTGGTATTGTCCTCTCATGTTTGAGGATTTGAGCCCGAAGAGCTGCCCAAGTCTCCGGGCCAGAGCGCATTCCGGTTTTTTCCCTTTGCACTTCCGCCCTGAGCGGATCACAAGGAGGCAGGAACATGGAACTCTCCGGCAAAAAGGCCATCGTACTTGTAGAAGAAATGTACAACGATTACGAGTTCATCTATCCCTATTACCGACTCCTGGAAGCGGGAGCCCAGGTGGAGGTGGTCGGCCCCAAAGGGGGCCAGGTCTATCCTGGAAAGTCGGGAACAGTGGCCAAGAGCACGGCCACCGCCGACGATCTTCGCGCAGAGGATTTCTCGGGAATGGTCATTCCCGGGGGATACGCGCCCGATCACATGCGGCGTCACGAATCCATGGTGAAGCTGGTTCGGGACATGCATTCTCAGGGGAAGGTGGTCGCGGCCATCTGCCATGCGGGATGGATGCTTGCTTCGGCCAAAATACTGCAAGGCCGCACTGTCACCTCGTTTTTTGCCATCAAGGACGACTTGATACACGCCGGGGCCCAATGGATCGACGAAGAAGTGGTGGAGGATGGAAGACTCATCACCAGCCGCACACCCGATGATCTGCCCGCATTCATGCGGGCGGTGGTGCAGGCCATGCAAAAAGTTTGATCACAAGAAGCGGTGAAGGCAAAGAGTGCGGGGCAGCTTCCAATGCTCTTGAATGAAGGGACTTGGTGTGGCCCTGCCCCGTCATTCCCCCAAAGGCAGAGACCCAGAAGGCTTCCAATAGAGTGGTTTCCCCCCTGGGCGGGTGAGGTGAAAGGGCGTTCACCCGGTGCGAAAAAGCCCCAGTCAGCAGCATTGGGGGCAGTGCCCCCTTAACGGAGGCATCACCTGAGGCGGCGATGAAGACACACCGCCGGCCTCAGGTCAATAGAACAAGTCGAATTCGGGAATGTTGTAGAGTTTTCGAATGAGGGAAACCAGGGTGTCGGGAAGGTATCTTCCCCACAAGCTGATGGGAATGCGGTCGAGAGTCACCTGGGGGCTGAAGCCCACCGCAAAGAGGTATTCCAGCAGAAACTCGATGTTTCTGGGAATGTTGCCCACATAAAGCCGATTTTCCCTTTGGTTGACGATTCGGCGCTCGTGGATGCAGCTCCCCAGCTCCGATTCCACCAGGTCTGCATAGTTGGAAAGAATCACTTCCACGAAGATATTGGGTTTGGCCTCTTTGAGAAATTCTTCCAGACCTTTTTGCAGGCGATCGTCGGGAATGCCCCTGTGGCGGTAGTTCATCCAGGCTTCCGTCTCTCTGAAGCGCCGGCAAATGCTATCCCCATCCCAGTCCACATCGAGAATGATGTTGGTAGCGCGATAGCTCCCCCAAAAGGATTCCCGCTCCACCACCCGGAAATAAGTTTCATTTTCAAGGTGCTGCAGAAAGGAAGAGAGTTTTTCCTCTTCGACCACCAGTTTGAGACCGCCCACGTCATTGATGGTGAGAGAATCGGGGTCAAAGCGGATTTTCATTTCACTGAAGTCCCGGGCCGTCTGCTCCTCCGCATCCATGAACTCACGAACCATCTCCTCGTCGGGAGTGAGCAGGTTCTCCAAAAGAAGGCCAGACCTTTTGGCCCGCACTTCGGCCATGTGCTTGGCCCTGTTCTGGACCAGACGAAAAACCCAGTTGGCGATTCTGCGGTTGGCCTTTTCCGCAATGCGCCGGGGGCGCTTGATGCGATAAACGCCCGCCAGGAGCCCATTTTCATCCAGGTACATCACCCCATTGATGGGGGTCTCCCGAAAAAAGAAGTCGGGATTTCTCCCGTAGAGATGAATCAACTCCTTAATACGAGGGGTGGCGGAAGGGGTGGGATTACAGAGCACATCTCTGAGATCGCCCTTGATGGAAATGCGCCGGTCCTCGAGGGGCTGCGTCTGCAAAACTTCCAGCAAGTTCCTGGAAAGAGTGCGAAGAGTCTCCCCGAGAATGAATCCATCCACAATGAAGATTTCCGTGAGAGCCAGGGCGTCCGAAGGGTGGAGACGGCCGCAGAACCATCTTTCCGCAATGCCGAAAAGCTTTTCCCGGTGAGCAAACGACTTCAGATACACTTTGATGCTCCCACATGGACCATAAAAAAACCCTGCCCAATCACAAGGATGATTCCTTTTATCCCCTGGCAGGGCTTCCACCGGTCATTTCTTTTTGTTTCCCCTGTTCCCCCTCTTTTTGGACTGAAGGAGATCGCCCAGGGTTCCCATGGAGACTTCGCCACGATTCTGGTAAAGGGAAAGATCTTGAGGGGCTTCTTCCAGGTCGTCCTCTCCCTCCGGATCCGCAAAGGATAGAGACAACCGCTTGTTGTCCGGATCCAGAGAATCCACTTTTACGGCGACCTCCTGGCCCAGGGAAAGAACCTCCCGCGGATGGTTCACCCGCTTGCCCCGACCTATTCGAGAAATGTGCAGAAGCCCGTCCACTCCGTCAGCCAGGGTGACGAATGCCCCAAAGTTGGTCAAACGGACAACTTTTCCCGCGTGTCTCGTGCCCTGAGGGAAGTTCTGAAGAATGGAATCCCAGGGATCGGGCAGCGTATTCTTGAGGCTGAAGGAATACCGTTCCTTTTCCCAGTCGAGGCTGCGGATCATGACCTCCACTTCCTGCCCCACCTTCAGGTGGTCTCCAACCTCTTCGATGCGCCCCCAGCTGATTTCAGAAATGGGCAAAAGACCTTCAATGCCCCCAATGTCCACAAAAGCACCGAAGTTGCGTATGGAGGTCACTTTACCTCGAACCAGCATGCCTTCTGTGAGGGATTTTTTGAGGGCTTCTTTCTGCTCCTTGAGCTTTTCCTCAAGGATCGCCCGGTGAGAAACGATGACATTGCGTCCTTTTTCTCCAAACTCGGTGACCTTGAAGGAAAGCTGAGAGCCAATGAATTCCTGGGGATTTTCCACACGAGTGAGTCCCATCTGGGAATAGGGACAGAAGGCCCGCACGCTCCCTGCGATTTTCACCTCAAATCCCCCCTTGATTTCCTTTTCCACGCTTCCCTCTACGGGAATGCCGCTTCTCCAGGCCTCTTCCAGCTGGGCTTTCGCAGCCTCTCCACTCCCACCGCCGATCTTCGTGGTGAATCGCTTCTCGCCCCCCTCCCCCGGCAGAAAGTAAACGTGGATGGTGTCCCCTTCCTTAACGGTCATTTCACCGTTTTCATCCAGCAATTCCCTAGCATCCAGGCAGCCTTCGCTCTTTCCCCCTGACTCAAAGAACACAAACTCCGGTGTGACCTTCACCACTCTCGCCCCAAGCTTTTCTCCCGGAACCAGTTTCCTGGGCGCCACGAAACTCGCCTCGAGCAGCTCCTCAAAGCTCATCTCGTCGGAGTATTCTTCCATTTCCTGATGTTTTTCACGCTCCATAAAAATTCTGTGCCTCGACTGGGTTAAACATGAACCACCCTTTCCTCAGTTTTTTCTCCTCTATCACACCTGTAATCCCTTTAAAATCGGAAAGGCATAGAGGCCATGAAAAAAAGCGGGCCGGTTGCTTCAAGGCCAAAAAGGGCCAGGATCAAGTCAATGCCATGAAATCACTGAACAAAAAACCTGAGAATGACCCCCTCTTCCTGCCCGTTGGAGGATTTTATGCGCACTTCCAGCCGCGTGCCGTCTTCAATGCCCGCGGGCACATGCACGCGAACCCGGGTTTCTTTTTGCACAGCCCCCTGTCCAGCGCATTGAGGGCAAAGTCCGTAGCGGCGGTCTCGTCCCCCACGGCAGAGTGGACAGGATTGCACCATTGGCAATTCCAGGGGCAGTACTCCCCCTCTTCGGGCCTCTTCCCCCGTCAGCAACACCTCGATTTCCATGGAATACGGCGAGGAGCGGACGAAAAGGCCGCCCGAGATGTTCCGATCACCCCACAGACCCTCAAAGGGACTTCTGGCAAAGGAACTGCCCCTGAATGGGAGGGGAAAGTCTTCAATGGGTTCTCCGAACCATGCGAAGCGCCCCCCTTTCCCTCCTGCGGGGGGAGTTTCCCCCGGGGATCGAAACGGCGTATTCCGTTGGGAAAGGGTCTTGTCGTAGGCTTCACGGGATTCCACTTTGGACAGCACCATATAAGCCTCGGTGATTTCCTGAAAGTAGCCCGTCTTTTCCCCGCCGGCCACATCGGGATGGTACTCCTTGGCCAGCCTTCGGTAGGCTGCCCGAACCCCCTCCTTTGATTCGAAGGGTGACACTCCAAGAATGGCGTAATAATTCTTCTTTTCCATGGCCACCTCAAAGGAAGCTTCAATGCTGATGGTTTTACGTCCTTCACTCCAAGGGAACGAGGGAAAGGGTCATTGAGTCACTCCCGCGCAGGAAAGAATCCCGTCTCTTCAAATTCTTTCAGTCCCAAGTTTTCCCGGAAAAGACGGGGGCGCCAGGAGGGAACTCCCTCACTCAAAAACATTGAGAACGCACCATTTCGGTTCATCATCCCGACGATGCTCCCAAAAGGAATGACCCCATAATTTTTACAACGAGCACTCTTTTCCCGTTGAAATCTCGACCGCTCACGTTTTGCTTTGCAGTCAGCTCTTTGTTTAAATTATATAATAGACAAAGTGGGAAGTCAGCATTTCACGAAATGCGGCGTGACCGGCCCTCAGGGCATCCCCCCCATTCTGCGGGAGGCCCCTGCAAATCTTTTCATGAACCTTCGATCTATAAAATCTTTCAGAAGAAACGCCAACCGGCCTTGCCAGACCCATGACTTGCGCGTCAGCAATCCTTTGCCATCGCCCAGATTGAAGATGAGCATGTAATGCTTCTGGGGGATAAAGGGACGCAGGGAACGACTTTCCAGAGCCGCCATGAGGTTGTGGTGAAGCACGGGGTTCTGACGCACGGCGTGGACACCCACTTTGTCCAGAAATCGCGGAGCATACGAAATGCAGTCGCCTCCCCCGAAAGTATGGGGGTGGCTCACACTCTCAAGGTATTGGTTCACGAGGAGCCCGCCATCATCGCCCACTGGCAGTCCGCCCTTTCTGAACAGAGGGGGTGGCTCCACTCCCGTGGCAAGAAAGCAAACGTCAAAGGGCAAAAAAGATCCATCCTCCAGTTCGCCCTTCAGGCCCTGGATTCTCGCAATCCGCTGTCCCTCGATCACCTGGATGTTTCTTTGGCCCAAAGAAACAAGGGCCTCTTCACGCACCCTCCCTCCGTGAGAGCTGAGCAACCGCCCCCCTGCCGCCAGAGTGATTTTTCCCTCGCGAGTTTGCTCCTTCAGAAGCCGCCACGCATTGCCT
>SLCH01000163.1 GCA_007125915.1 Syntrophobacteraceae bacterium | reverse complement strand
TTCCCCTCCTTCCAGGAACGTGCCCGCCCGGCATGATGCCTGCTGCCATGAAAATTTGTTGACAAACGAAATAAGTGTGGCTAATTGATTGTCCTATTCTGAATAAGTTACACTAAAAACCCAATGCTGGAAGGTCACGCGTTTTAGGAAGAGAAGAAGTGGAGCTGGGGGCGCCATCTGGAAGCAACCCACTGTCTTTTAACACAAAAGTTTATTCAAAACACGGCAAATGAATTTTCCGGCCGCCGTTTATGATGGACAAAGGGATGAATTTTCTTGAAAGGGAGTGATGCCAAATGAACTTGAGCAGACCAAATGCAAATGATGCCACCCTGTCTTTCACCCGCTCGAAAAATGTGGTGCCCATGAGTGGAATGTGTTCCCGGTGCGTCGATGGCTGCCGTGGAAACTGCGAGGTGTTTCGTTCTGCCTTTCGGGGGCGGGAAGTCATATATCCCGGCCCCTTTGGCCGGGTCACTGCGGGCGGCGACAAGGATTATCCCGTGGATTATTCCCACCTGAACATTCAGGGCTATGCCATGGGTGCCAATGGCCTTCCAGCCGGTGTGGCGGCGGGGCCCGATACGGCCATTTTTCCCGCGGTGAACACGGAAACGGAGTACGGCTGGGACCTCAAGGTCAAGATGAAAGTGCCCATCTTCACAGGGGCACTGGGCTCCACGGAAATAGCCCGCCTCAATTGGGAGCACTTCGCCATTGGTGCGGCCATCAGCGGAGTGACGCTGGTTTGCGGTGAAAATGTCTGCGGCATCGATCCTGAGCTTGAACTCAATAAAGATGGAAAAATTTCCAAATCTCCCGAACTGGATCGGCGCATCAGCATCTACAAGAAGTATCACTCCGGTTATGGTGAAATCCTTGTGCAGATGAACGTGGAAGACACAAAACTGGGTGTTGCTGAATACGTTGCGGAAAAACATGGCCTGGAAACCATTGAACTCAAATGGGGGCAGGGCGCCAAGTGCATCGGAGGTGAGATCAAGGTGGACAGCCTGGAGCGGGCTCTGGAGCTTCAGAGACGGGGGTACATCGTCACGCCCGATCCCTCGGACCTGGTCATTCAGGCAGCCTACAGAGATGGAGCCATCAAGGAATTTGAACGCCACAGCCGCCTCGGCTTTGTGAGCGAAGAGGGTTTTCTCTCGGAAGTGGAACGGCTCAGGAAGCTGGGGTTCAAGCGCATCACCCTCAAGACGGGTGCCTACAGCCTCCGTGAGCTCGCCATGGCCATCAAATGGGGATCCAAGGCCAGGATCGACCTCCTGACCATCGATGGCGCTCCCGGTGGAACGGGCATGAGCCCCTGGCGAATGATGCAGGAGTGGGGCATTCCAAGCATATACATTCACTCAGCCGCTCACAGCTTTTGCCGGAAGCTGGCCGCCAAAGGCGAAAGAGCTCCCGATCTCGCTTTTGCGGGCGGTTTCTCCAGCGAGGACGGAGTCTTCAAGGCTCTCGCACTGGGGGCACCCCATGCAAAGGCCGTTTGCATGGGCCGCGCCCTCATGATACCTGGCATGGTCGGCAAGAACATTGGCCAGTGGCTCGAAAAAGATGACTTGCCCAAGACGGTCAGCGCTTTTGGCAGCTCGGTGGAAGAAATTTTCGTGAACTACGAAGCCGTCAAGGAGCAGGTGGGCAGCGATGAAATCAAGAACATTCCTCTGGGTGCCATCGGAATCTACAGTTATTCAGACAGGATCAAGGTCGGCCTTCAACAGCTCATGGCCGGCGCCCGATGCTTTCGAGTCCCCTCCATCACGCGCCGGGAACTCATGTCTTTGACGGAAGAGTGTTCAAAAGTCACGGGCATTCCCTATGTGATGGACGCCTATATGGATGAAGTGGAAAGCATTCTCAACGGTTGAAATAGACTTCATCAGAGTTTCCCGCAAAAAAATAGTCCGGGTGCCGTGCACGTTACTTTAAGCCGGCACCCGGCGCCTTTTTCGACTCGCCGCCATTTTCTCTCTGAACGTATCTTCTTCACGGGCAGCCCCGTTATTCCATTGAACCGCACCGGCAAAATTTCTTGCCTTCCAGGCCTGTGCGTTCTACCATTCGAAAATATTTCAGTCCTTTTTTGAATGTTTCTCATGGGAGATTCATTTATTGAAAAACGCTGCAAAATGTCCGGCCCAAGGATCGTCTTTCCGCGGCACCGGCGATGATCACCCTGCCGTTTCTCAAGGAGAAGTCATGAAAAAGAAAGGGAATCAGCACGTTGTTGATCGGCGCGCCTTCATGAAGAAGCTCGGTATGGGAGGGGCTTTTCTGGCTCTGAACCTGGCCGGCATTGCTCCTCGAGCGTTGGCGTCGGATGGGGCGGCGCCTTTCAGGCTGCCGCCGCTGCCCTATTCGCCCCGTGCATTGGTGCCCTATATTTCGCAGGCCACCATGAATTTTCACTATGGCCGGCACCATGACGCATACGTTTCCAACCTCAACCGGCTGGTCAGGGGGACAGGTTTTGCCGGGGATTCTTTGGAGGACATCATCCGCAAAACTGCGGGGAAAAAGGACGAAAAGGCTCTTTTCAACAATGCCGCCCAGGCATGGAACCACAACTTCTACTGGCACAGCATGAAACGGGGAGGGGGAGGGAGGCCATCGGGAAGACTGCTGCAGATGATCGATGATTCCTTTGGAGGCTGGCCAAATTTCAAAGACGCCTTTTCGCAGTCGGCGCTGACCATTTTTGGGAGCGGCTGGGGCTGGCTCGTGCAGGAGGATTCCAAACTCCGAATCGTTCAGACCAGAAATGCTGGCACTCCCCTGGTGGACGGACTGAATCCGCTGCTCACCATCGACGTCTGGGAGCATGCCTATTACCTGGATCATAAGAATATGCGCAAAGATTACATCACCGTTTTCATGAACCACCTTGTCAACTGGGAATTTGCCGAAAAGAACCTCCTTCCCGTTTGAGATGGATCAGGAAAAAGGCCTGCGGGCGAAATACCTGCCATGTTCCGGATAGGAAAGTTGAATCAGGAAGAGACGCTTCTCGAGAGGGGTGTTTTGAGCTTTGCTGCTCTCCATTGGAGCAAAAAGCCCCATGGATTGATGTATATTCACTGAGCGCCTTTTAAGTGGGTTTCGAAATACCTTATCCATGAAGAATGGGGTCGGGAGGAAAAAGGTGTCCTCAAAAGGGACACGAAAGGTCTTCCGCTCTTCATCACATCAAGTAAGATCCAAGGCGTTCCAGCTCTTCATCCTTGAGATTGGAAAAGGTGGCGCCCACCTGGATTTCGTCTCCCACCTCAGCGATTCTCCTTGTGTCACAGTCCAGATGGAGCACATGTCCTCCGTTGGGAAGCTGCAGGGCCAGCACAAACCGGGGCAGCTGGCCGATGGAGTCCAGCCTGATGTCGGATCCTTTGGGGTAGGAGAAGAGAACCCCTCCCAGAGACATGTCCAGCACCATGGAGGAGAAGGTCTTGACCTCCGATTCGGTTTTGAGAAAGGTGATGGCGGGAAGTGTGACCTGTTTCCTGGGAAACCTGCGCCTTTCTTCAGGGGTGCTGTTCTGGGGCAGAAACCCTTCTCGCTCCAGATAGTCAGAGATGACCTTGTCCAGGAGAGAAGCCACGGTCCGCCGCTCTCTGCGGGCAGCCTTTTTCAGGGCCTCGCGCACTCGTCGACTCATCCGCATGCTATAAATGACGTCTTTTTTCACGGCACCGAAGACTCCCTTTGTTTGAGAGGACCAAAGTCTTTCTGCGAGCAAATGCCTTGCTGATCTTCGCAGTGACCAAAATTTCAAATAACGCACGTCAAAAGTTGGGGAAATTCTGGAGGGTTATTTGTTTAAGTTGTACAATCAAGGTAATACGATGTCAAAGGAAAAATTGGTAGTGAACACAAAAAGTTGTTCGTCGACAAAAAGTTTTTCGTTAAAAGCGCGGGCATGAGTTCAATGGGACACTCTCATGGGCCCTGCCCCGGGGCCGGGAGTGCTGCGGGGATGATTTTTCAGCCTTTGGGGCAGCTGAGGGGGGAAGGCTCATGGATAAAAGGGCGGGGTGAAGTGATTCATTTGATCTTGATCCAAAGGAGCCTGGCGGCGTTGGAGCCGGGATTCTTCCACATGGTCGGCATTTCTGTTGTCAGGTATATGACATCGCCCGTTCGAAGGGTGTAGGCGGCTTTCTGCAGTTTGACCTGCACTTTGCCCGTGAGCATGTATCCGATCTCTTCTCCCTTGTGGATGAAGAAGTGTGAAGAGAGGGTTCGGTTGGCGGGAATCTCTATGATGTAGGGCTGAGCTCTCGAGTCGAAATCTACGGAAGTGAGCAGCTTCGCCACGATGGACTCTTCGGGCAGGTCCGGAAGCCTCACCTCCACGGCTTCGCTCGACGGAAATATGATCCTTCCCTTGATCTCGGTCTTTTCCTGGAAAAAAGCGCTCACTTCCACCGAAAGGACTTCGGCCATTTTGAGCAGGGCGGGCAGGGATGGGTATATGAGGTTGCTTTCGATCTGAGAGATGGTGCTTGGCGTGACGCCCACAAGCTTGGCCAGTTCCGTCTGGGAGAGCCCCCTTTTGGTGCGAAGCTCCTTGAGCCGAAGCCCCAGGTCAATGCTCCCCGTGATTCGTTTTTCTTCATCGAACCTCACGTGCAGGTCTTTGTACCAATAGAGGTGAGGTTTGTGCAGATTCTCCGGATCTCTGTGCTCCGCCTTGAGCACGGTGAGGTAGGTCGTGCCCCTCTTGATGTAGAGGTCGATGACAACCTGGGCGATTTGACTGATCTGAGCCCGAAGGCGGGGGGAGTGTGCCCTTTTTTCCATGATCCAGTAGGCGATGGTGTTCAACTCATACAGTCTGGGACAGGAATGTGAATAGAAATTGAGGATGTACTCCTCACCGCCCCAGAGTTCAGCCATCCCCGTGATGCTCTCGAAAACCAGCCGCACATCCCCTTTCATTTTTCCATGCACATCGTAGAGGCTTTCCATGACCTGGTCTACTTTGCGTGGTTCCTCCACCTTGATGATGCGGCATGGTTTCTTGGAATCCTGTGATTCGTAAAACTTGAGAAAAATGGGGGAGGACGCTCCCTTTCCGCAAGTGAAGCAGTCAAGGATGGTTAGATTCTGATCTTCTGCGAGAGGCCCCAGCTTCTCAAGCAGGTTTTTGGGGGAACGGTCAAAGGAAACGTAGATGAGAGGCCTGTTCAGAAACTGGGAGGACTGCATGAAGTTGAGGCAGAAGACCGAAGCCAGGCTGCCCGAATCATCGTGCCACACCACATTGTCACCGATGAAAAGGCCACCCAGAATCTTGTCCAGTTGACTCACGCCCGAGGAAACACGGTGCCTTTCAGACATGGCTGTTCCTTAAGATTGCACCCTTGCGCGTTCATGAGGATGCAGAAAGAGTCCACAGAAGGTTTTCCCGTTGACCCAATTGGAACGGAAGCCCGCTTTTTACCTGCACAGACGGGGCATTCTCATGGGATGGCGGACAGAATCATTGGAAGCGCGCAAAAAAAACCTGTATCCGATGTGGGAAAAAATAACAAGACCTTGCCGCCTCATCTGTTCCCCAGGGGCTTCAAAGACGGCTCAAGCTCCTCCCGGCCTTCGAAGGGGCACTTTCCGCCCAAGCCTTATGCCGCTGGGATGGACCAGCGCTTCATAGATCCACATCTCCACGCCCGCTTCCACGGCCTGCCAAAAAAGCTCGGCAAAGACCGGGTCTATGAAATCGGCCGGTGCAAAACAGGAGGCGTCAGGCCTCTGGATCAGGTAAAAGCACGCGCATCGACGGCCATGGGATTTGAGTGCCATGAGTTCCTGCAGGTGTTTTTGGCCTCGGGTGGTCACCGCGTCGGGGAAATAGGCCACTTCGTCCTCCACAAGGGTCACATTTTTGCTTTCCACCCAAAGTGTGCCCCGGCTTCCCCGCAGGACGGCATCGAAACGGCTGTGGAGAACTTTTTTCTCACTGTGAAATTGTTCGTATCCGTCCATTTCAGGGAGCAGCCCCTGGCGCCACGCTTCATGCAGCGCGCGGTTTGGAACGGACGTGTTCACCCCCACCCAGAAGTTTTGAACCTGAACCATCTCCAGCGTGTGGGTCAGCTTTCGATTCTTGTTGGGCGAGGGACTCACGAGAACGGGTGCCCGGGGCCTCAGAAGTCCAAGCATGCTTCCCGAATTGTTCGTGTGAACCCAGAGGCTTTCACCGTTGGTTTCAATCTCCACGAGAAAACGGTTCCGCCGTTGCTTGAATCTGCCCGGCAGGCAGGGGGAGGGCAGGGACACCAGCAGGGGCCCCCGGGGTGCACTCTTTCGAGCCATGATGCATTCATTCTTCTATAAGGTGTGGGCGAAGGTGGCCATGCTTGATGCCTCCAAAGACAGAGGGTTTTTTTTGAGGCCTGCCGTTGTGACGCTCTGCCGCAAAGAGTGGCCCTGTGCACCTGCGATGGGTGCCGACGGTCTGGCTTTTCCCCGGCTCATGAGCCTCATTTGAGAACTGTTCTCGAAAGTTTTATGATCACATTCTCTGGGAATTGTAAAGGGAAGGCGTGACCTCGTGGCGGGGACTTCCCGGGCACAATGACGGATGACATGGTTTCATTTTGAGGAAGAGGCGGGGAGATAAATGAAAGGGGGATGGAAGTGCATGGAAAAGTATGCGTTTTTGAAGTCGCGCGGGAGCGACACGGTTTTGATGGTTCACGTCCAACCCAGAGGGAGCAGGAACGAGGTTGTGGGCGTTTACAGGGGTTTTCTCAAACTTCGGCTGAAGGCCCCCCCTGTGGATGGAGAAGCTAACAGGGAGTGCCTTAGATTCTTGTCAAAAATCCTGAAGCACGCCAGGGGAGAAATGAAAATTCTGCAGGGAGAGCGTTCGCGGCAAAAGAGCATTCTGGTTCAAGGGAGGGATGTGCAGGAACTGGAAGAGCTCCTTGAAGCCATTGTGCCTTCTTTGGGCGGGAACCCCTGACCAGACAAAGGTTTCTTTTGTAAAGGGTCGTGTCTTCTGTTAGATAGTGAGAGCGTGAACTTCCGGTGCACGAGGCAATGTGGTCCCATGGATCTTTGATGGAGGAACAAATGCGAGAGGCTGTGATTGTGAGTGCCGTTCGGACTCCCCTGGGGAGTTTCAACGGTTCTTTGAGTGCCATGGGCAGTACGGCTCTGGGAGCCATAGTCATTGAAGAAGCCATCAAAAGAGCCGGTTTCGCCAGGGAGGAAGTCCACGAAGTCATCATGGGCATGGTGCTGCCATGCGGCTATGGACAGAATCCGGCCAAGCAGGCGGCGGTGAAGGCACAAATGCCCTGGGAAGTGGAATGCATCACCGTCAACAAGGTGTGTGGTTCCGGGTTGAAAGCGGTCATGCTAGCGGCGCAGGCCATTCAGCTGGGGGATGCGGACGTGGTGGTGGCGGGAGGCATGGAGAGCATGAGCCGTGCCCCGCACTATCTGGAGAAGTCGCGCACAGGCTTTCGCATGGGCGACGGAAAACTTCTCGATCACATGGTCCATGATGGCCTGTGGGACATTGTGAATGATTTTCACATGGGCATCTCCAATGAACTTTGTTCCGAGAAATACAAGGTTTCGCGCGAGGATCAGGACTTTTATGCCGCCGAGTCCTACCGCAGAAGCATGGAAGCCTCAAAGGCGGGCAGATTCAGAGGGGAGATTGTACCCGTGGCCCTGCCTCAGAAAAAGAATCAGCCCGTTGTTTTTGATGAGGACGAATGTCTTCGTCACACTCCCTATGAGGCGCTGGCGGCCATGAAGCCCGCATTCAAGGAGGGAGGGGTCACCACAGTTGGAAACGCCTCCATCATCAGCGACGGTGCCGCCGCAGTGGTGGTCATGTCACGTGAAAAAGCCGAGGCCCTCGGCTGCACGATTATGGCGACCATTGGAGCTCAGGCTTCAACGGGAATCGACATGAAATATGTTCTCGTTGCACCCATCTGGGCCATTCCCAAATCCCTTAAAAAGCAGGGCCTTGATCTGAGTCAAATCGATCTCTTCGAGATCAACGAAGCTTTCAGTGGCTCCACGGTGGCGGTGATGCGCGAGCTGGCCCTTGATCCTTCAAAGGTCAACGTCAACGGAGGCAGCGTTTCCCTCGGACATCCCATCGGAGCCAGCGGATGCCGCCTTCTCGTGACCCTTCTCCATGAGATGGTGCGGCAGGACAGGAAGCATGGCCTGGTCTCTTTGTGCCTGGGAGGAGGGGAGGCCGTTTCCATGGTTGTTCACCGTTGAGAGTTCTCAGTTGCCCCT
>SLCH01000104.1 GCA_007125915.1 Syntrophobacteraceae bacterium | reverse complement strand
CCTGCTCCACACGGTGATTTCCCCATGGTGGTCTTCTATGATCTTGTTGCAGACGGCCAGTCCCAGGCCCGTGCCTTTTTTCTTGGTGGTAAAAAACGGCTTGAAAAGATTATTGAGCACTTCTTCCGGCATGCCTTTGGCTGTGTCGGCGATGGCGACCCAGACTCTCTTTTCATCCCAACCGGACGAAATGGTGATTTTTCCCCCTTCGGTCATGGCATCCATGGCGTTTTTGACCATGTTGATGAGAACTTGCATGATTTGCCGGGGATCACACCAAACAAGGGGGGGGTGGTCAGGCAGCAGCGTTTCAAATTGAACCGCTTTCGCTTCTTTTTCACTTTCCAGGAGTTCCAGAGTTTTATGTATGCAGTCGTGCAGGGAGCCCCACTTTTTTTGAGGCCGGGAGGGCCGCGTGAAATCTCTGACGTCATTGAGCAGGGACTCGAGACGTTCAGTTTCTTCTGCGATGATTTCCAGTTTTTTGATGTTGGGATCATTTTCATGAAAAGCGCGCGAAACCTGGCGTGCAAAACCACCAATGAGCACGAGGGGATTCTTGATCTCGTGGGAAAGGTGTGCTGCGGCTTCTCCGATGGCCGCGAATCGTTCCGAACGGATGAGTTTTTCCCGGGTTTCCACGAGTTCGGCCATGTTTTCCTTCAGCTGTTCCGTTTCCCGTTGAAGCTCCCTTTCAGAGCGCCGAAGGTTTTCCGTTTGTTTCTCCACTTCCCTGGACAGCGTCTGCGACCATCGCAAGCTCATGTAGAGAAGCATGGTGAATGCGATGAAGACGACACAGAGAAGGAGCCCGGCCAATGACCATTGCCGGATGAGGAGGGACCGAACCAGCCCCGAAACTTCTTCCACAGGGGCAACCATGCCCACGGACCATAAATTGCTGCTTCCATTGTGCTCGTGAAGGATGACGGGGCTGTAGGCCATGAACTTTTTCATTTCTGTGATGACGCCCCGGTGCCACCCCGTGGTGTACCAGTCGATTCCTTCTTCCCCTTTGAGAAGATGGTTTTCCACCAGGTAGTTGATTCGGTCGAAGGAGAGGAGGGGGTTTCTTTCCTTGCGTATGGTCAGGGAGTTCTGCCCCACAAAGTCCTCTTCGTGATGGGCCATGAAATAACCCCTGTGGTCAATGACCCAGGCATATCCCGTTTTTCCCGACCGCACGTTCCATGTATAGCGCCTGGCAAGGTCCAGGGCATGGACGATGAAAAAGTTCAGCCCTGAAAAACGTTCTGCCCTCCCTGAGGGGTCATCCGGGGAGCTTTGCACGTAAAGGGGTGTGGCCATGATCATGATCCAGGTGCCTCGAAAGGGGCCCGACTCCGGCTGCAGGGTCTCACCTATGAGCACTCTGCTCCTGTTTGCCGGCTCAGCTGCCCATCGCTCGTAAGTGCTGAAGTCAATTCCCAGGTCTTCCAGGGTTTGAATCCCTTCAATGAGCACCCAGGGCTTTTTCTCTCCTTCCGGCAGAAAACCCAAGGCCGGCACATCCCAGGTCTTGAGCTGGTGAGATAAGGGCTCCGCATCCTCAAGGGGATCGTCCTTCAGTTCCATGCTCTTTTCCCAGTTGCGGGAAAACTTGAGCAGGGTGGTTTCTAAGAAACTGAAATGGAGGCGAATGTCGCTGGCTATTTTTTGAGCGATGGTGAGTTGCTGGGTATTGAACTGATCGGAAACCACTCGTTCCGTTTCACTGACTCCACGGTGGGCAACCAAAAAGGTGAGCATGGAGAGAGCTGCGAAAATACCTGCAGCCACTGTCAGAAACTTCCTGTGCATTGTTCCGGCTCCCTTTCGGATGGGGAGTGGGTCCCTTCATCGAGATACAGCATGCGGGCAACTGGTGAACGGGTCTCAGGCGATCAGGAGAGGTGCGGAAGAGTTTCTCAAGTCTGTAATGATCAGGCATAAACCTTACTGAGCCTGGCACCCCAAAATTTTATGGGAATGACGATTCTGCAGCTCAAATGTCATTTCCATGTGAAGCGACGCCCTGATGAAGGCAATTTTGCACGTGTCCCCTATGGGATCACTCCCAGACAGCAAGGGTATGCGATTTCAAGGGACGAAAAGCAGAGGTCAGGAGCGGTTGGGCGAGATGGATGGATGACGGTGGAAAAGAATTCGCCTGACCCAGCCTGAATCACCAGGGTGCTGAAGAATTGATACCATTCAATTTCTTGCTGATCAAAAAAAATCCGCGCACAACGTAAAAATCCCCGGATAAATCTCATCCCCTTTGTGGGTGTGCCACGGTGATTATTTGACTTTTTTTGTATGAAAAATGAAAAGAGTGAGGGCAGGATAGGTGAAAGATGCCTGGAAGAAATCAAAGAACACTCAGCGTTCTTGGTTCTTCCAGGCACACCATCGATGGCACGGTTTTTTTCAAGAAGCTCCTCCCGCAATCATGCTCTGAAGAAACCAGGTGGCAATGGAAAAATAAATGATGACACCACCAATATCCGCTATGGAGGTGATGAGGGGGGCGCTGGCCGTGGCCGGATCCATCTTGAGCTTGCTGAGAACAAAGGGCAGGGACATGCCCACGAGGCTTCCGAAAAGCACCGTGCAGACCATGGTCACCGCCACCACGAGGGCCACCTCGGGACCCGCCCGGAATATGCCGATCACCGACACCGCCAGCCCCATGGAGATGCCCAGGACCATGGCCACACCAACTTCCTTGCCCAGCAGGAAGAACCAGTCTTTCAGCTGGGCTCTGCCCGTGGCCAAGGCGCGCACCATGAGCGTGGCCGCCTGGCTTCCCGCGTTGCCGCCGCAGTCGATGAGAAGGGGGAGGAAGAAGACGAGAGAAACGACGGCCGTTATGGTGTCTTCAAAATAAGCAATGCCTGCTCCCGAAAAGATGTTCATGAAAACCAGGATCAGCAGCCAGGGCAAGCGTTTTTGGATCAGGAGCCAGAGGCCGGCGTCACGCATGCTGATGTCCGCCAGCGCGGGTGCTTTGTGAGAAAGGGCTCCCATGCGATGGAAGTCTTCGGTGCTCTCTTCGACCATGACGTCCTGGATGTCGTCAAAAGTCACAATGCCCGCGAGAGCCTCGTGGCCATTGATGACGGGAATGGCCAGGAGGTCGTACTTGTTCAGCTTCTCCGCCACCTCTTCCTGGTCGTCCTGAACCCTGGCAAATACGGGATTGGTGAACATGATATCCCCCACCCTGGCTTCGGGGCGGGCAGTGATCAGCTTGCGGAGAGAAACCAGGCCCATAAGCCTCCGCTGATCGTCGATGACATAAATATAATAAATGGTTTCTTTGTCCGGTGCCTCCACGCGAAGTTTTTCTAGGGCCTTTTGGACGCTCAGGTCTGGGGTCAGCACGGCATAGTCCGAAGACATGATGCTGCCCGCCGTGCCCTCTTCATAGGAGCCCAGTTTGCGAATGTCTTCCCGTTCTGCCTTGGCCAGCAGCCCCAGCACCAGTTCTCCCCGTGCGGAGGGCAGCAGCTTGAAGAGATCGACCCGGTCGTCTGAGGGCATGTGGGTCATGATGTTTGCCAGATCTTTGTCACTCAGGGCAGCGGCGAGCTCTTCCTGGTCGTCCGTTTCCATGCGGACAAAAATGGAGGCGGCATTCTTGTGTCCCAGGATGGAGAGTATCTGGAGTTGCTCTTCCCTGGAAAAGTGGGACATCTGCGCGGCCAGGTCTTCCGGATGCAAGGATTCACAGTACTCTCTTGCTTCCAGATCCTGGTTTTGGGAAAGAAATTTGCGAAGAGTTTCTTGAATGAGAGGCTTTTTCATGACTCATCTCCTCTTTCAGGATGTGTCCAGCCCTGGGGACGGGACGCGAGTCAATGAGCCTCAGAGAAGGGAAAGCCCGTGCAGGACTCCAGCGGTCTCCGTCCGTGCTGAACGTGTTCGTTGGGTTGGGTGGATTTCTTTGAATCCGAGGATCTTGAAAGAGCGACTACTGCCTTCTTCCAATTCTTTGTTCTCCTCTGTGAGAGTTTGAATCTCTGGACCAATGCCTGGGTGGGAGTGCCTCCCGGGGTTTCCATGAGTCCCTGCTGCATGGCAGGTTTTGGTCCGGACCAGATGAATGGAGCGGTTTTGAGTTTCCGGTGAGCAAAACAGAACCGTGAGGCTTTTTTGTCTCCTGGAAAACAGAAAACTCTTAAACCATCATGGTCCTTGAAGTCAAGTTTGGGAATTGTTTTTTTGAGGGGAATCAGAAAAACGGCCGAAGTTTGCTTGCCAGCTTTTCCGGGCGCTGAATGATGATTTCGTTTTTCAGGAGTTTCTGAAAGTAATAATCGTCGGTCCTGTGGTGTGCCATGATATTCTGCCGGTTCACCAGTCTCAGAAAACATCTGAATTCAGGAGACCATTGGTCCACGGGACCGCTGAAGCAGGAAAAGTTGAAGGTGGAAAATTTCATGTGGTGATAACCCTTGAGAACGCGGGAGATGCCTTCGGCCATCTGCCTTATTTCCCGTTCCTTCCATTCCAGAAAATGAGACGTGCGGGGCCAGAGGGCATTCACTTCATTGGCCCCTGTGGGTGCATAGGCGGTGAACCAGGCGCTGTCATCCATTCGGGCAATCATGCGCTCTTCCCTGGACTGTTCTTCCTCCAGGAGATCCAGCCAGTAGCAGGAATGGTGCTTTTGGTAATGGGCGAGACTTCTTTCCAGAAGCGTCTGGTGATGGGTTCCCGGAAAAGGCGATCCCAGCAACTGAAGGTGGGGGTGAATGAGGCTCGCCCCCGCTGGAAGAAGGAAATTGGCGTTGATGGTGAAAAAACGCAGGGAGGCATCGTGCCGGTGACACTGCTCGAAGGATTCGATGGCAATGGAGAGGGCGTCCTCCAGTAGATTTGCGTCGAGTTCGTTCATGAGGCGAAAGTGGTCATTGCCCAGCATGATGACCGCATGAAAAGATGCGAGGGGAAAAAGGTTGGGGAAGAGAACCGTTTCACCCCGCTGCAGCCTGCCCTCGGGAAAGAGGTCGGTGCTGTAGGTTGGCGTTGTGGTGCGCCAGCGTCCGTCACACATGAAACATGTCCCTTCCGTTGCCCGGGCCCTCTCTTCCAGGTAGGCGTAGTCCGTTTCGGGAAAGAGGATGGACACCTTCTCCTCCAGGCCCCCATTGAACGTGCTTTGCTGCCCCGTAAGGGGGTCCAGGCGAACTTCGATGTTTTGAGTGTCCAGCCGACCCTCTTTCAAAGGGTTGTGAAAAACGGCCGCCTGCTGCCGGGACTCAAAATAAATTTTTTTCATGGGTCTCACTCCTCACAAGACAAGCTGGTGGCTGCCATGGCTTCCTAGGGCATCTTGCACTGCGTATATCCCCTTTTAAGAAGGGATTCCCGGCTCACCATTCCCCGGTAGCGGCCCTCTGAATCCACAACGGGCAGGCGTTTAAGGTCGTTTTTCGTCATGACTCCAATGGCGTCTTCAATGGTGGCGTCCTGAAGAACGGTGATGTGAGAGGCGTCCATCACCTCCGAAGCCAGTCGCGCCTTCATTTGCTGGAGAAACTCCCGGTGTTTCCGCCCTGCCTCGGTGAAAGGCATTTTGCTCACGATATAATCCCACAGACCCGCCTGGTAGTCGCTGAAGGCTGCCAATAGATTCTCATCGGAGATGATGCCCTGGTAAAAACCCTGCGAGTCCACCACGGCCACTCTGCGCATGTCACTGGAGTGAATGATGCCGATGATTTCCTCAATGGGTGTCCGGGGGTGCACCGTGTGCGTGTCCTGTCGCATGATTTCCGAGACGGAAACCAGGTTTTCGACCTGTATGTTCTGTTCTTGAAAGGCATGCCAGTCAGGGGATGTTTTTGTGATGAGACGAAAAATATCCATGCAGGAGAGGATTCCCACCAGCTTGCCATGAGCGTTGACCACGGGCAGCCGTTTCAGCCTCTTTTCCAGCATCATGATTTCGACGGCATCCGTGAGGCGCTTGTCCTCTTCAATGGTCACGGCCGGACTGCTCATGACTTCCGAAGCCTTTCGTGAGGACATGGTTTCAAGAAAAGAATCCACTCGGCTTTGGTCCGATTCCGCCAGCAGGCAGAGCCTGAGGGGCATGCCTGCTCGATTGATGAGGTCTCCCTGGGAGATGACTCCCACGGGGCGGTGCTCGTCATCCACCACGGGCACTCCCGTGAAATGCGCCGACAGGAGCAGCTTCACCACCTCGCTCACCGGTGTTGATGGGTGCACTGTGGACGGATGAATGGTCATCGCCTCTTTCACGGGAATATGGCGTGGGATGAATCGGTTTCGCGTCTTGTGAGTGACCACCTGGAGAGTGTGCAGGACCACTATGCCGTCCGTGACCATTTTTTTCACCGTCGGCAGCACTCGCTCCAGTTCCCATTCAGGGAGGATCATATAGATGCGGACGGGCAGGTTGTAGGAAAGAACTTCCAGTTTGCGGGTGGCCATTTCCCCGCTCTCATAGCATCCCTCCGAGGCATGGGTCACCATGCAGCGCGCGGCGATTTTGGAATCACAGATGAATCGAAGCAGGGCCTCACCGAGGGCTCTGCCCTCCCAGCGGGCTTCCGAACTGGTGAAAACTTCAATGGCCTTGTACTGCATCATCCTTGAGGCTCCTCTCAGCGCAGGCGTCCCAGCCACATGCCCGCAAGAACCAGGGCCACTCCCAGAATGTTGTTGGCGAGAATGCTCGCCAGGGCGGGCCAGTGAGTTCCCGCCCGAAAAAAACTGGTGCTTTCCAGGGCAAAGGTGGAAAAGGTGGTGAGGCTTCCCAGGTAGCCCGTCACAAAAAACAGGCGGGGAAGGGTGCCCATCCACTGGCTGCGATCGGAAAGGCCAAAGGCCAGTCCGATGAGAAAGCATCCCGCCAGATTCACGATGAGTGTTCCCCAGGCGAACTGCGTGCCAAAAAGGCGCACCGCCAAAAGGGAGGTGCCGTAGCGGCAGATGGCTCCAAGGCTTCCCCCGGCCATGATCAGAAGGATCTTGATGAGTTCCTGTTTCATGAAACCCTGTCAACGTTGGGGTTTTAGCTCCAACCGAAAACGTGGTCCCTTCAGGACCGTTTACCGGGTGAAGCAGAGACCTTTTGCAGCTCTTCATGAATCTTCAGGAGATCTTCCTGAATGCCTTCCACGGAGGCCTGGCGCTGTGAAAGTTTGCTGAGTCCCTGTTCCATTTCAGCCTGACTTTGCTGCTTCATGGCCACAGCCTTACCGAGAGCCCTGCGTATGCCTTCCAGTGTCTGGTCGATGCGCTCCGTGAGAGTCCTGTGAAATTCTTTCACGGTATTTTGCACGCGCTGAATGAGGTCATAGCGCACGCGTCCGCAGTGCCGGTCCACCAGTTCGGACACTGCGGTCTTCATGTTGTTGAGGATCATTTTTTTGACCAGAAAACGGGGCAGGGAACTGGTGACCGCCAGCTGAATGAGTTCAAGGCCGACGGGATCATCCTTCAAGAGAAAATAGAATCGGCTCTTCTGGGAAAGGGGTTCCACGGCCGTGAAGGGTTTGAGGGGCAAGTGGAACAGATCGCTGGTGAGTTCCAGGATGCGCTCGATCACCCTGTTGGTGCGCATGGCAAGCTCATGGTGGGCCTCCTCAAGGTCGGCGGCGATCATTTCCGTGACCTGAAGACGCCATGGGGTGAAGATTTCCCGAATGTTGTCAAAAACGAACTGCTCCAGCGCCTCACCCAGATTGCCGCCCTCTTCCACTCTGTGCAAATATTCCTTTTCCAGGGCTTCGTGCAGGGCGGGAAGGCTGTTTTGTTTGAAAGTTCGGATTTCATCATCCAGTTTTTGAGTGATCTTTCCCATGCGTCCCTGAAGCAGGTAGCCGTGATGCTCCTTGTCCTTGGTGATGCCCGCCATTTCCTTTTCAAATTCAGTGATTTTTTCGTTCAGCTCCTTAAGGGGGATTTTGGTCGCTTCCTGTTCCAGTTGCAGGGTGACCGTTTCGCCGGCCACGAGCCTAAGGAGGCTCTGGTTGGCCGATTGAAGCAGAACCACTCCCTTTTCGTGGAGAAGAAACGACCGCAATTGATCTTCGAAATCGGGCAAAAAGCTCCTTTCAAGCTTTTCAGGGTCGTTGTCCTGCTTGGCTTCCAGAGCCCACCGGGCAGAAAGAGGGTGCAGCGTCACTTCCTCGCAGCCCAGAGCTTTGCACAATATGCTCTGAGTGAACTCCATGGATTCCGACTGGTCCGCCTTGTCCACCTGATCGATTTTGTTGACGACGAAAAAGATTTTGTCCACATAATCCCGAATGTCTTTCAAAAACTGATGTTCACTTTCCGAAAGAGGAGGGTCGGCAGAAATGACAAAAACCCCCGCGTCCACTTGCGGAAGGTACCGATAGG
>SLCH01000156.1 GCA_007125915.1 Syntrophobacteraceae bacterium | reverse complement strand
TCTCCGGACATGTAGAAATCCCGGTCCGTATCCCGCTGGATTTCTTCCAGGCTTCTTCCCGTGTGGCTCACAAGAATCTGGTTCAGTTCTTCTCTGAGCCTGAGAATTTCCCTTGCCTGAATTTCCACGTCGGTGGCCTGTCCCTGAAAGCCCCCCATGGGTTGATGCAGCATGATGCGTGCATGAGGGAGAGCATAGCGCTTGCCCTTGACGCCCGCAGCGAGCAGGACAGCAGCCATGCTGGCCGCCTGGCCCATGCACAGGGTGGATACTTCCGGCTTGATGTATTGCATGGTGTCGTAGATGGCCAGTCCCGCCGTCACCAGTCCACCAGGGGAGTTGATGTAGAAATGGATGTCCTTGTCCGGGTCTTCTGATTCCAGGAAGAGCATCTGGGCGATGATGACGTTGGCCACGTCGTCGGTGACCGCGGTGCCCAGAAAAACGATGCGATCTCTGAGAAGGCGGGAGTAAATGTCGAAGGCGCGCTCCCCCCGGCTGCTCTGTTCGATGACGATGGGGATGACAGACATGCTCTATTGATCCTCCTGCTCCGGTGCTGTCTCCTGGGAAGCGGCACTGTGGTCAGCGGCTTCCTCGATCAGCTGAAAGACTTTATCCTGAATTTTTGTTTCCTTCGACTGCTCCACGAGAATGCTGTCGGCGAAGTCCTGCTTGACTTTTTCCAGGTCCATTCTGGCATACATGGCGATCTGTCGGAAAATTTCCTCCACTTCCTCTTGGGCAAGCTCAATGCCTTCCTGCTTGGCGATCTGCTGGAAGATGAGTTTCTGCTTCAGGTTGAGCGCTGCCTGTGGACGGTACTCCGTTCGAATGGCAGGGGTGTCGAATCGGGACGCGTCAACCTGCAGGCCCTGGCTTTGAAACTGGTGCTGCAGGTTGCCGATGAGCCGATCCACTTCCCGGTCCAGCGCTTTTTCAGGCAGATCCAGTTCCACCTTTTTGAGCAGTTCTTCGGTGATCTGCTGGCGGACCGCGGCTTTGGCCTGGTCTTCCTGCTGTTTCAGGAGTCTGTCGTGAATGGCCTGGCGCAGGTCGTGGAGAGTGTCGTGCTTTCCAATGGTGCTGGCGAGCTCATCGTTGAGCTCAGGCAGTTCTTTTTCCTTGATTTCCTTGATGTTCACCTGGAACTGCACACGCTTTCCCCTTATTTCAGGCGTGGGCGCATCCTCCGGGTAATCGATCTCAAAGGTGACGGTCTCCCCGGGAGCACGGCCCACAAGGTTTTCGTCGAACTGGGGATGAATGGAATTTTTGCCGATTTCCGCAAGGTAGTCCTGGGCAGCCCCTTTCTCAAAGGGTTCTCCATCGATATAGGGCGTGAAGTCCACAACCACCACGTCGCCTTCCCGGGCGGGGCGCTCTTCGTCCAGGGAGCGCAGCTGGGCATGCTGCTCACGGAACTTTTCCAACTCGGCCGCCACCTGTTCATCGGTGACCTGCACCGGGGTTTTTTTCAGCTCCATGCCGCGGTACCCATCCACCTGGAAGGGAGGGCAAACTTCCACCACCGCCGTGTATGAAAAGGGCCCGTTGTCTTCAAAGTGGGTCTCACTGACGTCGGCTTCCGCCAGAGGTTTCAGGCTGGTTTCCCGAAGGGCTTCCGGAAATGTCTCCTGAATGAATTTGGACGACACTTCATGCTCGATTTCTTTGCCGAAGTAGGATTTGATGATGCTCTTTGGCACCTTCCCCGGACGAAAACCCTTGATGCGAACCGTTTTAGCGAGGTCCCGGTAGCGTGCTTCAACTTCTTTCCGTACCTTTTCCGCCGGTATTTCTACCTGAATTTTCTTTTGGTTGGCGCTGAGGTCGACAACGGAAACATTCAATTCCACGTTTTTCACCTTTCTCCCAGAACACGATCCCCATGGAGTTCGATTGAGATTGTTGAATGTGGTGCGAGAGGGGGGACTCGAACCCCCATCCTGTTGCCAGGGCTGGATCCTAAGTCCAGTGCGTCTGCCAATTTCGCCACTCTCGCACGCCGACGCATGTCAATCCTTTTAAAAACTTTACTAAAACCATTTATACTTCATGGAGTCAAGGAAAGATTTTTCATCTCCTGGTCGCACCGGCGGCTCACTGCCAGCTCGTTATGTCCTGGCTGTCCCCCTCTCCTCCATGCTGTCCGTCCGCACCCAGGGAGTAGAGGTCGTAGTCGCCGTGTTGCCCGGGGCTTTCATACACATAGGGGCGCCCCCAGGGATCGGGGGGCACATTCTGGGGAAGGTAGGGGCCGTCCCAGTTGGCGAGGTTGGGGTTCACTCGAAGGGCATCCAGGCCTTCCTGAGTGGTGGGGTACCGGCCCACATCCAGCCGGAAAGCGTCCAGTGCCGTTCCGATCATGGATATTTGAGCCTTGGCCGCGTTCGCCCGGGATGTGCCGACCTTTTGAAACATTTTAGGGGCCACAAGAGCGGCGAGAAGACCCAGAATGATCATCACGATGAGCAGTTCGATGAGGGTGAAACCAGCCTGGCTTCTTTTGGCCGAACTTGGACTCTGCCTTGAAAAATCATCAATGTTACCGTGCAGCATGGTTTTGCTCCATAAGGGCAATGTGAAAATTGTGTGGATTCTTCCTGGTCCTGACCTGTCACGTGAATTTGCAATTACATAGCCAAAATTCTTTACCATTACAAGGTGGTCTCCTGCGGACCTTTTTTTCCCTCCGGGGCCGCGGAGCTCCATGTGAACGCAGGGGAAAAGGAGTCTCCGTCAAACCTGCCGCCGCTGGGCGCCGGGGAGTACAAAGCCCGCTGCAGGGGAAGGTGCCGAAGTGTAGAACTTTCCCTGATGCAAATGGTGTGCTTCCATGTGATCCAGAATGGACTGGAAGTTTTTCTGTTTTTCCAGGGCCCACAGGGGGGCGACCAATTCTTCGGGGTGGGGATCTCCCGTGATTCTTTGAATGATCACGGAAGGAGGCAGCAGGCTGATGAAACGGCCCGCCAGTGCGCTGTATTCTTCCCGTGTGAGGCAAGTGTAGGAGCCGTCCCGGTGCCAGCGGGCCAGCTCGGTTCCTCGAATCACATAGAGGAGGTGAATCTTCACGGCCTGTATGTCCATTCGGGAAAGGATCCGGGCTGTTTGCAGCATGTCTTCCGCTGTTTCGCCCGGCAGGCCGAGGATGATGTGGACGCACAGGGGCAGGTTGCGCCTGCTGATGCGCTGCGCCGCATCAAGAAATGCAGCGAAGTCATGGCCCCTGTTGATCCTTTGAAGGGTCCTGTCATGCGCGGACTGCAGCCCCAATTCAAGCCATACAAGGTTCCCCCGGGAAGAAAGGGCCTGCAGGTGATCCAGGACGGGGTCGGGCACACAGTCGGGGCGGGTGCCGATGGTGAGTCCGACGACCTGGGGGTCCTGGAGCGCCTCATGGTACATGGGGGCCAGCACATCCAGAGGTGCATAGGTGTTGGAAAAGGACTGGAAGTAGGCGAGAAATTTTCGCGCTTTGTATTTTCGGAACAGATTTGCCTTTCCCTGGCGGATCTGTTCTGCGATGCTTTGTCTTTGAAGAGAAGCCCCCGTGCCCGACCCGCGGAGGTTGCAGTAGACGCACCCGCCGAAACCCTTGCTTCCATCTCTGTTGGGGCAGGTCAGACCCGCATCGATGCTGATCTTCTGGACACGGCAGCCAAAATGTTCTCTCAGGTAGCCGTTGAAATCACGGAATGGTTTTATCCGCATGGTCCTCCCGGGTCTCTAAGAAAGATAATGGTTTTGAGGCGGCTTTTTCCCTGAGCTTGAGGAATCTGATCACTCCCTGGAGTGTCCGTTCACCCTTTGCAGTTGAAAATGTTATCATAAATTTTTATTTGAGTAACTCCCTGCAGGGATGGAAAAGCATGAAGATCGCGTGCCCTGAAAAATCGCCGCGCGCAATCCTCACAGTGCAGTTCTGTCATTGCCATGGGAAGAAGCATGGGCTGCGAGGAATGGGCCAAAATGGAAGTGAAATGGAAAACACAATCCATGGGGCGCAAACTCTTTTCGAGTGATCAGGCAAAGCAACGAAGACAGCGGATTTGCACAACGGGAAGTTCAAGATGGAAAATCTGTATGACGTCATTGTGGTGGGAGCGGGCCATGCGGGCTGCGAGGCCGCATTGGCTGCTGCGCGCATGGGATGCAAGACCCTTCTTCTGACCATCAATCTGGACATGACGGCCCACATGCCCTGTTCCCCCTCTATCGGGGGCATTGGAAAAGGACATCTTGTGCGGGAAGTCGATGCTCTGGGAGGAGAGATGGCACGGCTCGCCGACCGGACTTCCATTCAGTCTCGAATTCTCAACATGAAAAAAGGACCGGCAGTGCGGGGAACGCGCACTCAAAATGACAAGGTTCGCTACCGCGCGGCCATGAAGCACTGCCTGGAATCCCAGGCGAACCTGCATTTCAAGCAGACTTTGGTGGATTCCCTGGTTCTGGAAGATGGACGCGTGACGGGTGTTCTGGATCAGTTGGGAGCATTTTTCGGAGCTGGGGCGGTGGTCCTGGCAACGGGCACCTTCCTTCACGGGCTGGTTCATGTGGGCACGGCAAGTGTCGCCGCGGGTCGTGCGGGAGAGCTTGCTTCCCAGAGCCTTGCCGGCCAGCTGTCGGAACTGAACTTTCAGCTGGGTCGAATGAAGACGGGCACGCCTGCGCGCATCAATCGGCGCAGCATTGACTTCACCAGGTTCGAGGAGCAGCGGGGAGACGCCCGGCCAAAACCTTTCTCTCTTTTCACAGACCGCATCGAGCTTCCCCAGGTGCCGTGTTTTCTGGGGCGGACCCGTGCCCACACCCATGAGCATGTGAAGCGCCACATTCACCTTTCCCCCCTCTACAATGGAACCATCAAGGGGGTTTCGGCGCGATACTGTCCTTCCCTGGAAGACAAGGTCATGAAGTTTCCCCACAAGGAGTATCACCAGATCATTTTGGAGCCTGAGGGGCTTGACACGGAGGAGATTTATGCCAGCGGCACGGGCAATTCTCTGCCCTACGAGGTGCAGGTTCAACTGGTTCGAACCGTGCCGGGACTGGAGGAAGCGGAGGTCATGAGGCCTGCCTACGCCATTGAGTACGACTTCGTTCAGCCCACCCAGCTGCGGCCCACTTTGGAGACCAAGATGGTCAAGGGCCTTTACATGGCGGGACAGATCAATGGCACTTCAGGCTATGAGGAAGCTGCGGGGCAGGGGCTCTGGGCAGGGGTCAACGCCTCCCTTCAGGTTCAAAAGAGGCCCCCTTTTGTCCTGGACCGGTCTCAGGCCTACCTGGCCGTCATGGTGGATGACCTGGTGACCCGCGGCACCAGTGAACCTTACAGGATGTTCACTTCGAGGGCCGAATACCGCCTGCTCCTTCGCGAAGACAATGCAGATCTTCGCCTCATGGAGAAGGGGTACGAACTGGGACTTTACCCGCGGGATGTTCTGAAAGAATTGAAAGAGCGCCGGGAAGAAATAAAGGAAGAATTGAGCCGCCTGCGGCGGACTCACCTGCGTCCCTCCCGGGAGATCAATGACCACCTTGCTAAGAAAGGGTCCGCGGCCCTGCAGGAACCGGCCCCTCTCGACCGCCTCTTGAAAAGGCCGGAATTGTCATATGGGGACATAGAAATCCTCTCTCCACCCCTCAAAAGCATCGGGGAAAAGGCCAAAGAGCAGGTGGAAGTGGAATGCAAGTATGAGGGCTACCTTCACAGGCAGGAGGTGGAGGCCCAGAGGTTCAGGCAACTGGAGCAGATGGCCGTTCCAGAGGATTTTTCCTATGAAAGCATTCCCGGTCTTTCCAACGAAGTGCGGCAAAAACTTCAGGAGATTCGGCCGGTCTCCCTGGGGCAGGCCTCGCGCATTTCGGGGATCACACCCGCTGCCCTTTCTGTTTTGATGGTCTACCTGAAGCGGCATGGGGAGAGAAGCGTGGACTGAAGAGGTTCCTCTCTTCAGAACAGGCGCCGCCGCCCAGGGGAAGCGTGTGCCGCGGGCATAAGGGAAATCCCGCCCGGATATTCCGTTCCTGCTCTTTTCGCATTTTTCACTGTCATTCATGGGATCGGAGGGGGAATGCTTCAGCAGGCGGTTTCCTGAATCACTCATTCCCGGGGGAGAAAAGCCTTGCTGACCGCATCGGCCCTGCTCTATGATTTTGAGCATGTTCCCGATGCTTAGTTCCCCATTTCCAGGCCATTGAATTGCACCTTAGTAATTGCACCTTTTTTCATGCATTTTCCTTCGATTTTTTCACCAGGGAGCAGCCACCATGAAAGAGATGAGTGATATGGACTTTATTGCCACTCTCAGAGAGCATGGCCTTCAGGTCACCTATCAGCGCCTCGCCATTTATCAGGCCCTTTGCAGCACCAAGGCTCACCCCAGTGCCGATTCCATCTACCAGCAGGTCAGAAAACGGTTTCCCATGATTTCCCTCGGCACCGTCTATAAGACTCTCGAAAAATTCTTTGAGGTGGGGCTCGTTCAAAAGGTGAGCCCTCTGACCGAGGTGGCTCGCTACGATGCCAATACGGGTTCTCACCACCATTTTGTGTGCCTTCGGTGTCAGCAAATCAGGGACCTGGAAGAGCTCCCGCCCCTGCCGCAAAAGCCGGCCCCTGTGGAAATCAGCGGCTGCAAAATATTGAGACAGCAGGTGCTTTATCAGGGCTTGTGCCCTCCATGCCAGGTGGAGAACTGAACCGGTTCCCTGCAGCAGAAAACTCATCTGTGGCCACTTCAAACCATCCTTCTTTTTTCACGCATCCTCCTGGCCGGCAGGTCCCCTGACGAGAGTTTCGAGCGTCAACTGCATACTGATCATCCACTTCAAGCTTTTTCCCAAAATTTTTACTTTGCGGAGATGAACCCTGGGGGCCCTTTTCTTTGTCGCAATACCCTTCGAAAGCGGTGAAACACAGGGGCGGAAATGGGTGGGCGCACCTGCCTTCACGGTTTTTTCTTGAATCTTTTCCTGTGGATATGCTAGTAAAAAAAATTTGATCATGCGCAAACATGGCCTGCAGAGATTTCACTGGCGCTTTTTATGCTCAAATCATAACGACACAAGTGCAAGGGAGGAGTCAGCGTGAACATTGTGGTAATCCTCAAGCAGACACCGGATACGGAGTCGGTCATTCGCATCAGTGGTGACGGAAAATCGGTGGTGACGGACGGGTTCAAGTGGATCATCAACCCCTACGACGAGTTCGCCGTGGAAGCGGCCCTCAAAATCAAGGAAAAACATGGTGGCAAAGTGACCATCCTCAGCTATGGGCCTCAAAGAGTGGTGGAGGCTGTGCGCACGGCCCTGGCCATGGGAGCCGATGATGCGGTGTTCATCGATGAAGAACATCTCGAAAGCTGCGGGCGCATCAAGGTGGCCCAGGCGGTGGCGGCGGCCATCAGGGAAATGAATCCCGACCTGGTGTTCTGTGGCTCCCGTGCCGTGGACATGGATATGGCCCAGCGCGGCCCCATGGTTGCCGAATTCCTTGGCTGGCCGCACTTGGCCATGGCCACGTCCATCGAGTGTGACGGCAAAAAGGTGAGCATACAGCGGCCCATCGAAGGGGGGAAGGTCACTCAGGAATCCACGCTGCCTGTTTTGGTGACTTTTGGAGGTTCCCACGCCGTGTGGAATCCCCGTTATGCGTCTTTGCCCGGCATCATGAAGGCCAAAAAGAAACCCCTCCAAAGCAAAAAACTGGCGGACCTGGGGCTGGATTTGGCGGAATTCACCCCGGAGAAGGCGAAAGTCCGAGTCGTGTCCCTTGAAATGCCTCCCGAGAGAAAACCCGGAATTGTCATCGACGGCGGACTCGACACAGAAGGCAAGGCTCGAGAGCTTGTGCGGCTTTTGCACGAAGAAGCCAAGGTCATCTAAAGGGGAGGAGTGGGAAAATGTCAAAATGCGTATGTGTGATTGCAGAATATCGTGGGGGAAGTTTTCGGCGGGTGACCTATGAAGTGGCCAGTGAGGGCCGCCGGGTTGCCGATGCTCTCGGAGTCCCTCTTTGCGCTGTTGTGGCGGGTTCAGGAGTCACGGAAGGTGCTGCTGAGCTGGGGCGCTATGGAGTGGAAAAGGTTTTCGTGGCCGATGACCCCGCACTGGAAGGGTATATCGCGGAAACTCACGCTCCCGTTGTGGCTGATCTCATCAGGAAATGCGATCCTGCCGTGGTCATTATGCCCGCTTCCGTGGACGGGAAGGACCTTGGAGCTCGCCTTTCCGCAAGGCTCCTTGCAGGGCTTGTGCAGGACAGCACGGACATAGTGGTGGAAAACGGCCGGATCAGAGCCAAGAAACCCGTTTATGCCGGGAAATGTTTCAGTTGGAACGAGTGGGCGGAAGGGGAAATGCC
>SLCH01000074.1 GCA_007125915.1 Syntrophobacteraceae bacterium | reverse complement strand
TCCCATGGCATTCACGCGGAACCCATCACCTTCGGACTCAAGTTTGCCCTCTGGTTTGCGGAAATGGAAAGGAACCTCCTGAGGTTCCAGCATGCGAGGGATAGCGTGAGTGTGGGAATGATTTCGGGAGCGGTGGGCACCTACGCAAACATTGATCCATCCGTGGAAAGGCGCGTTTGTGAGCGGCTGGGTCTCAAACCCGAACCCATCAGCAACCAGGTGATTCAAAGGGATCGGCATGCGGAGTTTTTCACCACCCTGGCTCTCATCGGCTGTTCCATTGAAAAGATTGCCGTTGAGATACGGCATCTTCAGCGCACGGAAGTGAGAGAAGCGGAGGAGCACTTCGCTGCGGGTCAGAAAGGATCCTCGGCCATGCCCCACAAGCGCAACCCCATCGCGTCGGAGAATCTGAGCGGCCTGGCCAGGATTCTTCGGGGCAACGCTCTGGCAGCCATGGAAAATGTGCCCCTGTGGCACGAAAGGGACATCAGCCACTCTTCCGTGGAGAGAATCATCGCCCCCGACTCCACAATCCTTGTGGACTACATGCTGAAAAGACTCACGGGAGTGCTGGACAGGCTCACCGTCTACCCTGAAAATATGGAGCGCAACATGCGTCTCACGGGATCCCTGTGCTTTTCCCAGCAGGTCATGCTGGCCTTGACACGCAAGGGGATTACAAGGGAAGACGCTTATGGCATGGTGCAAAGGAATGCCATGGAGGTGTGGCGGTCCGGGGGGCAGCTTGACGCTGTTCTCAAACAGGACTCCCAGATCACGGAACACCTCTCCCAGCAGGAAATAGATGCCATTTTTGATCTCCGGTATCACCTCAAGCATGTGGACCACATATTTGAAGCTGTTTTCAAATCTTCATGAAAGACTCAATGATCAACCAGAAAAAGAAAATGAGGAAACCGGAGCTGCTTGCCCCCGCAGGCCAGCTGGAGAGTTTCTGGGCCGCCCTGGAAAATGGCGCCGATGCTATTTATCTGGGGCTCAAACACATGAGTGCCCGGGCCACGGCCACCAACTTCTCCCTGGAGGAGGTCGCCGCAATCCTTCCCATTGCCAGGGAACGGCACGTGCGCCTTCATGTGGCCTTCAACAGCGCCATGACGGCCCCGGAGCTTCCCTCCACTCTCGATGCGCTGCAGGCCTTGTCCGACCTGGGGGTCGATGCCCTCATTGTCCATGATCCGGGTGTTTTTTTCCTGTGCAGGCACCTGTTTCCCGATCTGAATCTGCACGGGAGCACCCTCATGGCCGTGCACAATCACGCAGGGGCGAATCAGATGGAGCACATGGGAGCAAAGCGCGTGGTGCTTGCAAGGGAACTCCAGCTCGACGAGATCGAAGAGATCGCCCGCAGAACACGGGCTGACCTTGAAGTGTTCATTCATGGAGCCCTGTGTTTTTCCTATTCGGGTCTCTGCCTTGCCAGCAGTTACCGGGGAGGCCGCAGCGGCCTTCGAGGCCAGTGTGTCCAGCCCTGCCGGCTCAAGTTCCGGCAGGGGCGCAAGGAGGGATTTTACCTCTCCTGCAATGACCTGTGCGCTCTTCCCTTCATCCCTCGCTTGAAGAGGATGCCCATTGCCTCCCTCAAGATTGAAGGGCGCATGAAGGATGCGGAATACATCGCCCAGGTGGTTCGAGCCTACCGGATGGTCCTGGATGCGAAAGAAAAAGAAGAAGCAAATGCGGTGCAGGAGGCTCAGAGACTTCTCGCACTTTCTCCGTCCCGCAAGCTCACATCGGGCTTTCTGGAAAAGGATGCTCTAAAGGAGGTTCTTTCCCCGCACCGCTCCGGCTCCAGTGGCCTATGGGTGGGAACAGTGAGAGAAGTGCGGGGCGAGGAGGCCCTCGTTCTTTTGCGGCACCATGTGAAGGTGGGGGACCGCCTGCGGCCCGAGTCGGAAGAAGGAAAGGAAAAGGGGGCTTTTACCGTATCACGTCTGGCAACGAGCCAAGGAAAGGCTTTGTCCGAGGGAAGGGGGGGGAATTTGGTTCTGATGGCTGCAAAGGTGCCCCTGCGTGCCACTGAGCGCCTTTTCAAAATCGGGTCCAAAGACGCACCTCGAGCTCAACGGCCCATGGAAGGCAGGCGCGTTCCACCGCCCGTCCCTTTTCGCAAGACCTTTGCGCCCCGGGAGGAACTTTGGGAGAACTGGCCTCAGGCGGGCACCAATCCGCGAAAAGGGGAAGAAACGCTCATTGTAAAAGTTGCCAGTGAGGCGGATGCCGCCAAGGGCTTTCAGAGTCCTGCCCAGTGGGTCATGGTGACCGCATCCCGCCGCAACCTGGAAAGGTATGCCAGACAGCGGCTTCATCCTGCTCAGAAAAAGAGACTGATCTGGTCCCTGCCTCCACTCATGACGGAAAAGGACGTGGACTACTACCGGGCTGCTGTGCGGTGGCTGACCCAGAGGGGGTTCATCTCGTGGGAAGTGAACAATTGGGGACACCTGGACTTCTTTCGGGATGTCAAGTCCGTGGCGCTCATGGCGGGATACCCCTTCAACATGCGCAATGTGGCAGCCCAGGCCTGCCTGGCCCGTGCGGGGTGCCGCTGGGGAGTCTTGTCCCTGGAAATCACGCGTGAAGAACTTTCCCTTTTGGGAAATGGCCCCTTCAGCTTGATGCCCGTGGTGACTGTTTATTGCTGGCCGCCCCTTTTCACCTCCCGTCTCTTTCCCCCAATGAACGAAGAGAGGCCTTTTTTCACTCCAAGAAAGGACAAGTACTTCTACAGAAAAACCGCTCATCATTCCTTCATTTACGCAGACAGGCCCATCAGCTGGTTCGAAAAGCTTCCTGCGCTGAAGGCCATGGGATACCGGACTTTCCTCCTGGACCTGAGCGACGGTCCTCTCGCACAGGGCGGCGAGATGAGCCGGCTGCTCAGCGGCTACAAGAGAAACAGGTCTGATGCCCCTTACTCTATCTTCAACTACGACCGCGATCCTTCGTGAAGGGAAAGGGGGACCCGAAACAAAAACCTCTTCTGCCCGAAGGAAGGTTTGGGCAGGCTCACGTCCTTCGATTCAGTGAATGAGACGGCGGCACATGGCATACAGGGCCAGAGGAAAGAAAACCATGGTGAAGAGGACGAGGTAGGCGACAGACCAGAGGAGGTCCCAGGAAAGGATTCCCAGGCAGAGGGACCGTGACAGGTGCACCAGGTGGGTCAGAGGAAAGGCCATGGCGGCCTGCTGGGCCCAGAGGGGGAGGTTTTCCAGGGGAAAGAAAGTTCCGCTGAAAAGAAACATGGGGGTGATGAACAAAAAGATGGGGAGATTGAACATGTCGATGCTTGGAAGAATCCCCGTGAAGAACATTCCCAGGGATCCAAAAGCCAGGCCCCCCAGAAAGGCCAGAAAGAGGATGAGAAATCCGTGGGGATACTGAACAAGGCCAAAGGCGCTCACGACGGCCAGCATGAGTGCCGTGGCGATGAAGGATTTAGTGGCACCCCAGAAGATCTCGCCCGTGATCACTTCATGAAGGGAGAGGGGCGTGGCCATCATGGCGTCAAAAGTCTTCTGATAGTACATGCGCACAAAAGACGCGTAGGTGTTTTCAAAAAATGCATTGTACATGGCATTCACCCCCAGCAGGGCAGGGGCGATGAAAGCCAGATAGCTGATTTGCTGGTCCATGTATTTCACCGGGCCGATGAGGGCACTCAAGCCCACTCCAAAGGCCAGAAGATAAAAGAGCGGCTCCAGGATGGGGGGCAAAAAGTTGATGTGCCAGATTCGCCTGTAGACAGTGAGGTTTCTTCTCCAGACGCGCAGAAAACGCCAGGATATGGGCACTTGCATGATTTTCATTCTCTCAGTTCGCGGCCCGTGAGGCGCAAAAACACATCCTCCAGGGTGGCCATTCTCTGGATGCACCTTTCCAGGCAGAATTTCTGACCGATGAGTTCAAAGATGTTTTCCCTTTCCTGCCCATAGATGATCAGCCGGTTCCCCACCACGTCATGCATGAGGGGATGCGTGCGCACCAGTTCCATCAATTCACCGGGAGCATTGAACACTTCCACCACATCCTTCCCCGCGTATTCGCGAATGAGCCTGTCGGGCCGTCCCTGGACGAGTATCTTTCCGTGATCCATGATGATCAAACGGTCGCAGAGGCGCGCTGCCTCGTCCATGTAGTGGGTGGTGAGAAAAATGGAAATTCCTCGGGAACGAAGGGCGTCCATGCGTTCCCACAGCTGGTGGCGGGATTGGGGGTCAAGGCCGGTGGTGGGTTCATCGAGGATCAAAAGGTCAGGATCGTTGATGAGGGAGCGTGCAAGGATGAGCCTTCTCAGCATGCCGCCCGAAAGGCTGCTGATGGGGTCATGCTTGCGATGGTCCAGTGCCATGAACTGAAGGAGGTCCAAGGCTTTTGACCTTGCCGCTTTTCGGGGTATGTCGAAGTAGGTGGCAAACACTTCCAGGTTCTGCAGAACGGAAAGGTCGGGATCGGGATTGTTCTCCTGCTGGCACACACCAATCCCGTAGCGGATGGCCCTCCAGTCCGTGGCCATGTTGAGGCCAAAAACTTCCAGCGTGCCACCCGTCATGGGAGAGAAACCGTACATCATGCGAATGGTCGACGTCTTCCCCGCTCCGTTGGGGCCCAGAAAGCCCAGGCATTCCCCCTTCATGAGGCGAAAGGAGATGTGGTCAACGGCGGTGAATGTGCCGAAAGACTTGGTGAGGCCTTTCGCACTCACGATGTGCTGCAATGAAGGGGACATGGGTGCGCTCATTTCAGCGTGATATGTTGAGCATTCCAGCCGGGGGAGGATGAAGTGCCTGGCGGTTTTTGCCCTTCATGTGTGACTTCAATGAAGCCGGCTTCTACCCTTGAAGGGCACGAGTCATAGTAGCTCAAAAGACTTTTTTCCTCCAAATGATTTGTGTTTTTCGAACTTCTTTTGGGCCCATTGTGGACCTGAGGGACCCGGCTCTGGTATTTCAGTGCCGCCCATGCCCCGGTGCCGATTCCAATGGAATTGGGATGGCGCGTGGATGAACCCTTGAGCTTCCAGCTTTTTCATGTTCAATTGGAAGTGAAATGCCTTTTGCCGCATGAAACCATTGATGGACGTCTTTTGCACGGGGACTGGCAGGGGATCTCCTGGAAAGGGACGGAATGGCACAGGGGTTCAGGTTCTTACTGTCCAACACCATCGTGAGCATGTTTTTTTTGCTTTTTGTTCTTTATGCTCTGGCATGCGCTCTGCTCTATCTGTTTCAATCCCGCCTGGTTTATTTTCCAGACCAAAAAATCTATGCCACACCCCATGAGATTGGATTGTCCTATGATGAACTCTCTCTGGTGACAGCCGATGGGGTCCGTTTGTCCGCATGGCATATTCCGTCAGAGGAAAACCGCGCGACCCTCCTTTATTGCCACGGCAATGCGGGAAACATCTCCCATCGCCTGGAGCACCTGAAAATTCTCCATGATCTGGGGGTGAACACTCTCATTTTCGATTACCGTGGTTTTGGGGCCAGTGAAGGCACACCGACGGAAGAGGGCACGTACCTGGATGTGGAAGCTGCCTGGGCCCATCTCGTGGAAACAATGGGGGTTCCCGAGGAGCGGATCGTCCTTCTGGGCAAGTCACTGGGAGGTCCCATTGCTGCCTGGCTCGCTGCACGAAAGCCAGTGGGAGGACTCATACTGCATTCGACCTTCACCTCCGTTCCCGAACTGGCAAGAAGTCTTTATCCCATTTTTCCCGTAAAGCTGCTGGCGCGCTACCATTACAACACGCGTGAAAGCCTGGTGAATGTGAACGCGCCCCTTCTGGTTGTTCACAGTGTGCAGGATGAAATCGTTCCTTTCTCCATGGGACAAAGACTCTATGAGCAAGGGGCTGGCCCCAAAGTGTTCCTCGCTCTGGAGGGGGGACACAACACCGCCTTGTGGGTTTCCCGGGATGCCTATACGGACGGCCTGAACAATTTTATCTCCCAATATGTTGTGGGATCTTCCAGCGATTGATATCCAGAGAGTCTTCCTGCATGAAGACCCACCATTGCAGCAGGGGGAAAAATCACGCGAACACAGAAAAAGGAGTTCAGGGATGAAAGCACAAAACAGGGCAATGAAGAGATGGCCGGCAATGATTCTTGTCCTCCTTACGGCGGTGATGGCGGCCGGGTGCCAGCTTTTGGGTTCTCCCTCTGGAAGGCTCCTGTCCCAAGAAGCCCGCATTCCCTTGCACGAGGAAAGAATGGATGCCCGGTCCTGGTCCACACGGGATTTGGCCGTGCATTACCGTGCAGAGCTGACTGGAAGCTTGCTGGACATGGAAGGGGAGGTTATTTTTGCGCCCCTGCTGAGAAACAATTACTCATCCCTGGAACAGTTCCAACTGGGAATCATTTTTGCCGATGATGGGGGGAGAATACTGGACATGCATGGCCTCATGAGCTCTATCAGGGCCGATTTTCGCCAGCCTCACAGGTTTCGAATAAGCCTGAGGGTTCCCCCGGGGGCTCATTACTATGCTTTCAGATACACGGGGCAGGCCGTGGAAGGGGGCTCACCGGATGGAGGGGGAAGATCAATGTTTTTCTATTATCCGGTGAAATGAAGTCAGCCTCCCAGCGCCCGGCTCATGTAATGATGGGCATCCCGTGCGAACATGAAGCCAAGGAGGATCAGAGCGATGCCCAGGATTTTCAGCGTGTAGACGTATCCCCGTGTGGCCAGGAAATGCTTCATGTTTTGCACAATAAAAGCGATGAGAATTTTTGAGAAGACGATGAAAAAGTAGAAAGGCAGGAGAAAAGCCACAACGTGGAAAGGACTGTTCTCCAGGGACCTCATCATGATGGGAGTGCCCACGGAGGCCCAAAAGATGTAGGGATTGGGATTCAGGAAATTTGCGGTGATGCCCTTCAAAAGGGATGAGGGCCGGGTGGTTCTTTCCGGGAGGTCCAAGGGCTGTGCCCGCAAATTTTCCCAACCCAGATGGAAAAGATAACAACCACCTGCAAGAGCCAGAATTCCCAGAAAGAGATCCAGCTCTCTGAAGGTGCTCACAAGGAGAAAGGCACCCAATATGATGGGCCAATCCGTGACCAGAGGTGCCAGTGCGACCTTGACTCCCTCTCTTTGCCCATATTTCATGGTTTCCGAAATCACCAGCATGAGCAGAGGTCCTGGCGCTACTCCTGCGGTGATCCCAAGAAGAATGCCTGTTGCCAGAACATATTCAAGGCTCAAGGGAGAATCCTGCTCTTGGGAGCATTTTCAGGTTGCTCTTCCTGGTCCGGAGGATTGCAGCCTCTCCTGATGGAGAGGCTGGTGGATGTTTCCGCTGTTGCCCGTGCTCTAGTGATGCTGGGGGGCATCCATTGCAGGTGAGCCGTGACGTTGCATCATGGGGCACATGGGATGGCCCCTCATGCCATGGCCTCTCATGCCATGTCCCTGCATCATCATGGGGCACATGGGGTGTGCCCGCATCCCCTGGAATTCCTCCATCATCGTTGCTCTCTGAGCGGCCATTTCATTGATGACGGCTGCCATGGCCTGCACTTTCTGCTCACCCTCGGCCTCGTTCATGGCTGCGATTTTTTCATTCAACCGGGCATCCATGGCTTCCATTTTCTCCATGGCTTCCACGCGCTTTTCCACCATGGCCTTGCAACGCTCCATCATGGCCTCGCAATGGTGCATCATTTCCTTGTGCATTTCGTTCTCCGATTGAGGAGCTGTCTCACCGGCCGGGGAATGATGCTGGTGCTCCGCTGCTGCTTCTGCTGCGGGTTCTTCCTGGGCAGCTGCGGCCAGAGGCATGAAAGCCAAAGCCGCTGCGACCATGATGCCTAATGCCATGTTTTTCATGAGTCACTCCTTGAAATCTCTGTGAGCGGGTCTCCATAACCCGCTGAAGGTTTGAAAATGTGTGGAAAAAACAATGGAGTTTCAACTGCAGCCCTCATTTTCCCAACTCCCGTCGAGCACGGAACGATCCTTTCAGGTTCAAAGGTTTTGGAGTTTGCTGCCATAAGAGTACTCAATTCGAGCTGAATATTCAATGTCCCCCTGGTTTTCACCCCGGCCATCCTTCGCCTGAGCGCTCGTGCGCCGAACAATTTTGCGTTTTGCCCGAAGCCCACCTCCCGCAGAGAAGCTCCTAAAAGGTTGACAATTGGAAAGATTTTCCTGTTTTATAATCCTTCAATGGATTTGATTCATCAGCGATCAGGTGGGTTTCATTCAAGAATGGTCGAGAAGAGGGAGGCAACTCATGAGGCAAAAGATTCTGGCTTTATTTCTGAGTATCGGTTTTTGTGTTTTTGCAGTGGGGATGTCCTGGGCCGTGACCCCTTTTCAGATTTTCAGCGGAAGCAACTTGAACGAAGTGATCAAAAAGAACAAGCTCGTGGTG
>SLCH01000096.1 GCA_007125915.1 Syntrophobacteraceae bacterium | reverse complement strand
TTTTCACTGTTTTTGTGGACAAATGCCACCACGGAAAAGAAGAAGAATTTCTCTTTCCCGCCCTGGAAGGCGTCGGCATTCCTCGCGAAGGGGGACCCATAGGGGTCATGTTGCACGAACACGTGAAGGGGCGGGAACTGGTGGGCCAAATGAAGAACGCCCTGGATCAGCTCAAAATGGAAGATCCGAAAGGGAGGATAGGTTTCCCACAGGTGGCAAAGGAGTATTGGGAACTCCTTCGGCAGCACATCGACAAAGAAAACAATGTCCTTTTTGCTCTGGCCGATGCCAAGCTGGATGCTTCAATGGATGCGAAGCTCATGGAATCCTTCGAGCGACTGGAAAGTGAACGGATCGGGCCTGGAAAACATGAGGAATTTCATGATCTTCTGAACAAGCTGGAGGCGGTTTACCTTCGCTGATCAGGAGAAGGGCATCGATGCAGATAAATGTGTGGCATGGCCAGAATGTTCAAGCTCATGGATCATTCCCCTTAGAGAAGGGGGAATGATCCATAAGAAGGGGCATGGATGGGGCGCACCGCTCACAGCGGATTCATGCGTCCCTTGAGCACACGGATGTTCCCCGCATAATCCCCACCCTTAAAAACAGCCGAGCCCGCCACGAACACGTCCACCCCCGCCTCCACCAGACTGTCGATGGTCTTGTCGTTGACACCCCCATCCACTTCCAGAAGTACGGGCAATCCTCTGTCATCGATCATTTTTCGGCAGTGGCGGATTTTGGCGAGGGCCGAGGAGATGAATTTCTGGCCTCCAAATCCCGGATTCACGGTCATGAGCAGGACCATGTCCACCTCATCCAGAATATCCTCGATCATGGAAAGGGGAGTGGCGGGATTTACGGTGACCGCGGCCCTGGCCCCCAGTTCCTTGATATTCTGAATGGTTCGGTGCAGGTGTGGAGACGCTTCCACATGCACGCCCAGCCAGTCGGCTCCCGCATCGATGAAATCCTTCACGTATCTCTCGGGCTTTTCGATCATGAGGTGCACGTCCAGGGGAAGCTTTGTCGCCTTGCGCAGGGCCCGAACCACGTCGGGCCCGATGGTGATGTTGGGAACGAAATGTCCGTCCATGACGTCCACATGAATCCAGTCCGTTCCCGCCTCTTCCACGGCCTTCACTTCTTCCGCCAATTTTCCAAAATCCGCCGAAAGGATCGACGCCGAAAGTTTCCGCATTTCCTCTCCATTGCAAAGTTCTTATGGGGTAAAGTCTCGTGGGAGGCCTGGCTGCTCAAAGCACAGCCGCCCAAGGGATCACATGAGGCTTCGGGCCATGGCTTCCGAGAGCTGAATGAGGGGGGTTGGATAAAAACCCACCACCACCATGGTGGCGATGAGCGACCCCGTCAAACATCGCATGGGGTGCGACAGGTGCACAGGGGGAAGTGTTTCCCGGGGGACGTTGAGATAGGCCGCCTTGATGACCAGGAGATAGTAATAGAGAGAAACCACCACATTGACCATGGCGATGAGGACAAGCACGAAAAGCCCTTTGTCCATGGCCGCCATGAAAACGAAGAATTTTCCCGCGAAACCAACGGTGGGAGGAATCCCCGCCAGGCTGAAAACGGACACCATGAGAGCCAGTGCCAGCAGCGGGGAGCGCCGATGCAGTCCCGCCAGTTCCTCGATTTCAAGATTTCTGCCCCGGGGAGAAACCACCACCACCACAAGAAACACGGTGAACTTCATCACCAGAAGAGCCAGAGCATAAAATACGGCGCTGGCATAACCGGCGGTGCCCACACTCAGGATGCCTATGAGCACATAGCCCGAATGGGCTATGGTGGAATACCCCAGGAGCCGTTTCATGTCCTTCTGTGTGATGGCCGCCAGATTTCCCAATGTCATGGAGGTGATGGAAAGCACTGCCAGGACATGAACGAGGTAGGCGCTGTTCTGGTCCACCGCAGAGATCACTCGCAGGACAATGGCAATGACCGCCACCTTGGAAGCTGTGGCAATGTAGGCGGTCACCTGATCGGGTGCCCCCTGATAAGTGTCCGCTACCCAGATGTGAAAGGGGTACACGGCCAGCTTGAAAAAAAACCCTCCAAAAATCAGAAGCATACCGATGACCGCCGCAGGACTGTTCATGAGCTCTGGCATGACCTGAGCCAGATCCTGCAGGTAAACGGCTTGAGTGGCGCCATAGAGGAGGGCCATTCCAAAAATCATGATGGATGAGGCAAAGATTCCCGTGAGAAAATATTTGATTCCCGCCTCCAGCCCCATGTCCTCATTCCGTCTCAGGGTGACCAGAAGGTAGAGGGAGTAGCTGGAAAGCTCCAGGGCGAGCAAGATGGTGAGCAGGTGCTGGGCGCTCACCAGCAGCATCATGGCCAGAGTGCACACAAAGAGAAAAAAGTAAAACTCCTGGCGATACCGCTTTTTGATCTCCTCCAGGCTGGCACAGAGGCACACAATGAGGAAAAGCCCTGAAGCGAGAGCCACCTTGAAAACCTGAGAGAATAAATCGAGCCTGTAGGTGCCCGAAAAAAGAAACCCCTCAGCACCCACGCAGGCGAGAGATACGGCGACTCCCAGGGCAGAGAGCACAAGGGCATACATGTGGTCTCTTGCGGGATTGGGCTTTCTCCACATGGACAGAATCAAAAAGAAGAAAGCGGCCAGAAAAATGCCTGTTTCGGGGCCAAAGAGCATCCACTTCATCTTGGCAATCCGTTCATGAAAGGAATCGATGCGGTCTCAATGACATCAAAAAGGAGCGCTGGAAACAGCCCGAAAAGCAAAAGAACACCTGCCAGAATCATCCTGGGAATTCCCAGGGAAAAGGAGACATCGTTGAGCTGGGCATGCTTCTCAGGGAGAGGACCGTAAAAGGTCCGCTGCACCACCCTCAGCATGAAAAGAGCACTGACCACCAGGGCAAGGAGCGCCACCACCGTTCGCACAGGATAGACTTTGAAAGCAGCGATGAAAACCACCAGCTCTCCCCAGAAACAGGCCAGGCCTGGAATTCCCATGCCGGCCAGGGCAGCCAGAATGAAATAGAAAGACGCCACGGGCATGACGCGGCTCAATCCCCCCAGTTCCCCGATTTCCTTGGTGTGCGTGCGGTCGTAGATGTATCCCACCGCGGAAAAGAGCAGGGCCGTCATGATGCCGTGAGCGAACATTTGAAATACAGCTCCATTGAGACCCTCCACGGAAACGGTGGAAAGACCCAGGCCCACGATACCCATGTGAGACACGCTGGAATAACCGATCACATATTTGAGATCTGTCTGACGCAACCCTGCGAGGGCTCCGTAGATGATGCCAAACGCTGCCAGAAAGGCCATGACCCCTGACCAGTACTGCCACCCTTCGGGACAGAGAAAAATGGCCACACGCAACACACCGAAAGCCCCGATCTTCATGAGCACTCCGGCATGAACCATGCTCACGGAGTGGGGCGCCGCCGCGTGCCCCACGGGCGACCAGGTGTGAAAGGGCCACACTCCCGCCAGAATGCCAAAACCCAGGTAAAACAGAGGGAAAGCAAACTTCTGCTGGGCCGCCGTGAAGGTTCCCGGCTGCATGAGGGCCGTGATGTCGAAAGTGTGAAGTCCCGACTTGGCATACAGATAAATCATGCCGGGCAAAATCAGGGCGCTTCCCGCAAGGAGATAAAGGGTCAGCTTCATGGCCGCATATTCTTTTCGTGTGGTGCCCCATACGGCAATGAGCAGGTACATGGGAAAGAGAGAGACGTCATACCACACAAAAATGAAGAACAGATCCATGCTCACGAAGAGCCCAAAAACACCCAGCACCAGGAGGAAGTAGAGGGCGAAAAATTCTTTGACCCGTTCTTCCAGCTGCCACATGGTCAGCACACCCGTGAAAAACACGATCCCCGTCAGCAAAAGATTGGGAAGGCTGAAACCATCGACGGCGTTGAAATATTGAATGCCGAGAGAAGGCACCCAGAGTATCTTCTCCACGAACTGCAGGCCGCCCTTGCTCTTGTCATAGGCGAAAAAGAGGTACAGGCAAAGAAGAAGGGTCGTGCCCGAAAAACCGGCGCTCACCCACTTGATTTCCGCCTTGCGCTCCTCCGGCAAAAGGAGGATGACCAGCAATCCCGCGACACAGGTGACAAGAATGGCCGAAAGATAAGGAAAACCAGCGAGTTCTATTTGCATGGACAAAGCACCTTTGATTTCGAAACGAGGCACGAACCGCTCCATTCCTCAAAAGGAATGGATAATCTCGAATCATGCAATGCAACGGATCGGTTGAACCACCGCCGCCCACCTAGAAAAAGAAGTACAGGGACAGGAGAACCATCACGGCAAAGCTCGCCAGCAGCCGGTACTGAATCATGCCTGACTGCAAAAAGGCCAAGAAGCGGCTGGTTTCCAGCGTACCCCTGCTCATGGCATCGATGCTGCCGTCAATGACCCGGTTGTCGTTCTGGGCGAAGAGCCTGGAAAAGCCCCGGTCAACGACGCGGTCCACAAAAAAGCGATAGAAGTGATCCAGGTACCACCGCTGGGAAAATAAATCTCGAAAAAAAGGAACGCGCTCCGCAAAGCCCACCTGCCTGGCGCCCTGCCTTCCAAATTCCACCCAGGCCAGTCCCGCGCCGGCAAGGGCAAAAAACAATGCGATAAAGGGCAGCCAGGCACCCAGGACACCATGACTCAGGAGAACGTGCTTGTCTTCCTTCACCAGAAAGTTTTCCAAAGGACCCTGCAAAAATCCCAGCAAAAGAGTGAACGAGGCCAGGATGATGAGGGGCCAGATCAGGGTCATGGAAGATCCTTCATGGTGGCTTGGCTTCGGGGCAGAAGGAAGCCCGCTCAACTGATCTGAAGATTCTGTGGCCGTTTGAGGAGGAAAAAGGAGAATGAATATGACGCGAAAAGCGTAGTAAGCGGTGAGAAAGGCACCCAAAAAACCCGCTCCCAGCCAGATGGGATTGGATGAAAGAGCCAAGACTGCCAGGATAGCCTCTTTGCTGAAAAATCCTGAAAATGGGGGCAAGCCCGCCAGCGCTCCTGCAGCCACCGCCAGGGCAACCATGGGGATTTTCAGCCTGCGGACTCCTCCCTTCGCCAGTTCAAAAAGGTCATTGGTGTGAAAGGTGTGGATGAGCACACCGGAACAAAGGAATAGCAGGGCCTTGAAACCCGCATGCGTGGTCAGGTGAAAGACTCCCGCAAAATAGCCGCCGGCGGCCAGCCCCATGATCATGAAACCCAGCTGACTGATGGTGGAATAAGCCCAAACCTGCTTGATGTCCCTGGCGACCATGGCCATGGTGGCGGCCAGAAGCATGCTCACGGTGCCAATGAACAGAATTATGCCCATGGCCGCAGGAGAAAGAGTGAAAAAAGGAAAAAGGCGGGCAAACAGATAAACGCCGGCGGCCACCATGGTGGCTGAATGGAGCAGGGCCGACACGGGAGTGGGACCTTCCATGGCATCGGGCAGCCAGGTCAGGAGAGGGAATTGGGCACTTTTGCCCACAATCCCTCCAAAAATCAAAAGTGCCGCAAAGGTGACCATGGTCGAAGGCATGAGCCCTGCAAAGCCCGGGCTGTTCATCTCCACAATGCTCAGGTTCCCCGCATACACCAGCACAAGAATCAAGCCCAGCAGGAAAGACACGTCCCCGGCACGGGTCATGACAAAGGCTTTTTTGCCCGCCTGAGTGGCACTGAATTTTTCATACCAGAAGCCAATGAGCAGATAGGACGAGAGACCCACCAGTTCCCAGAAAATGAAAAGCTGCAGGAGTGTGGGGGACAACACCAGGCTGGTCATGGCCCAGGCAAACAATGACATGAACGCATAATACCTGGAGAAACCGGGATCCCCTGCCATGTAGCCCAGGGAATAGACCTGCACCAGCAGGCAGATCAGCGTCACGATGCACAACATGAGGAGACTGACGGGGTCAAGGAGAAAACCGAAAGGGATCTCCACCGTGTTCAGAGCCACCCACCGCGTGGAATATTCCAGGGGTTCCCGAAGATTCCAGAGGCGGAACAAAAGCAGGAAGGAACACCCGAAAGAAACAGCAACGGCACCGATGGAAAGTCCCGCGGACAGTTTCTCTTTCGATCTTGTCCCGAGCATGATGGCAAGAAAGGCAACGAGGGGCATGAGCGTTGACAAAAGGGCCATGGCGTGTGTTGCGTCTTGAGCCCAAAAAGGGATCATGTTTTTCCTCGCTTGTAACCGGTTCGGTCTACCTGAAAAGATTGTAGGAGCTCGGATCGAAGGAACCCGAACGCCGATAGGCATAGACGATCAGGGCCAGTCCCACGGACACCTCCGTGGCGGCAATGGCCATGATGAAAAGCACAAAGGCCTGTCCTTCCAGGCTTTGCCAGTGCAGGGCAGCCCCCACAAAAGCGATGGCCGCGGCGTTGAGCATGACTTCCACTCCAAGAATGATCATGATCAGATTACGCCGGGTCACGGTGCAGAAAACCCCCAGGAGAAAAAGCATTCCCGCCAGCATCAGAACATGGCCAAAGGGCACGATCATGCTTCGTCCTCCGTCTGTTCTTCGCCTCTGCCCCTCCCCAGGGAAACAGCCCCCACAAGAGCCACCAAAAGCAACAGGGAAACGATCTCGATGGAGAGCCAGTGATTTTGAAAGACATAGAGGGCAAACTCCCGGGGAGAACCCACAACCATGGGCAAAGCCACTTCCGTACCGGGTGTCATGAGCACCACCGCAACCCCCACAGCCAGGTAAATGGCCCCAAAAATGGCAGCAGGCAGCCATTGACTCAAGGGAAACATGACCTCCGACGTCGTGTCCGTTCTGATCATCATCACGATGAAGAGGAAAAGCACCATGATGGCACCCGCATAGATGATGACCCACAGGGCCGCCAGCAAAGGGGCACCCAGCAGGTAGAAAAGGACGGCCGTTCCAAAAAAGGAGAACAGAAGGTAAATGACCGCATGCACCATGTGGCGGCGCGTGATGGCAATGGCTGTGGATGCCACAATGAGTCCACCCGTGAGGTAAAATATGAATGCATAAAGGCTCATGAAAAATCCACCCACTGTGAAAAGGACCTCAGGTCCGTTGATGAGTTCATTCCCAACCAGCGCCCTTCTATGCCCTTCCGTGCCTCGGGGCAGGACTCAGGGCGAAGGGATTGCACGGGTACTGACAAAATACGGGAGGCGCCGTCACATTCCGCAAGGCCCCTTCCATACAAGGTTCCCTTGCGGGAAGCCCCATGCCCATAGCACCGTTGAGGCACCCCCCTTTCAGACAAAGGGCCATGGACCCAAAGCCCCGTTGAAGGAAGGATCCCTCGTGTCAAGTGCGGTTGTGATAAAATCCCCCTGGCCCTGCAGGTTTGTTTCAAAAGGGTCAGACCAGGAAAAATGGGCCAAAGGGAGACCCTCAGCACTTCACGGAAGGTTGCTTTTGATGTCCACCGGTTCCTTTTCCCCCACGTGTTCCCCCTTATCCCCCACCCGGGTGGTCACACCCGCATACCTGTAAAAATTGTAATGGCTGTCTTTTCCCTGGTGATTCACCAGAAGATCTTCCTTTTCGTAAACGAAGCTCATGATGTCACTGCCGGCAAACTCAAATTGGGGCGTGAGCTGAATGGCGGAGGTGGGGCAGGCTTCTTCGCACAGACCGCAATAGATGCAGCGGGAAAAATTGATGCGGAACCAGGCGGCATAGCGCCTTCCATCCTCTTTCTCCGCCGCTTCCATGGAGATGCACACCACGGGGCATACGGCAGAGCATAGGAAACAGGCCACACAGCGTTCTTCCCCGTCGGGATCCCGTGTGAGGATGATCCTGCCTCGGCTGCGCGCGGGAAGGGGACGCTTGTATTCGGGGTACTGCTCCGTAATGGGTTTTCGAAAAAGATGCACAAAGGTGGTGGCAAAACCCGTTGCCAATGCTTTGATCGCTTCCCAGGCTGAGGTCATGTTCAATGCTCTTTCTTCTTGGATGGAGTGATCAACCGCCAGGGAACTCGAACCCTCGAAAGACCCCGAAGTCCTCTCCCAAGTCCTGCTCACTGCAAAAAACGCCGGCTTCCAATGCCGCTGTAAAACCCTAGATCAGCACGATGGCGCCGGTCACCAGGATGTTCAAAAGAGACAAGGGCAGCAGAACCTTCCAGCCCAAAGTCATCAACTGATCGTAGCGCAGGCGCGGCAGTGTCCCCCGCACCCAGATCATGAGCAGGGAGATGGCAGCCACCTTGATCAGGAACCATACAATGGGCGGCAAGAAAGGCCCATGCCAGCCTCCCAGGAAAAGGACGGCGAGGAGGCCTGCAAAAACCTGCATGTGAACGTATTCCCCAAGGAAGAAAAGACCAAACCTCATGCCGCTGTATTCGGTGTGATAGCCGGCGATCAATTCATTTTCCGCCTCGGGCAGGTCAAAGGGAATGCGCTTGGTCTCCGCCATGGCGCTGATGAGAAAAATGA
>SLCH01000068.1 GCA_007125915.1 Syntrophobacteraceae bacterium | reverse complement strand
CTCTTCCAGCAACCGGCGCACCATTCCAGGCCAGAGGATACGTCCATCCATTTTTTTCCAGATGACAAAGGAACACCCCCCGTCAGCCTCACGCCAGTTGGAGCATCCGAATCCCCTCTTCCCCTCGATGACCGCCCCTCCGCATGAAGGGCATTTTCCGTATCCATTGTGAGGAGATGCCCCCGCTCTTTCCCTTTGAAATTCCCTCACTCCTTCCACCACCAGCCGCCTGATGTTCCCGAGAAAAGTCTCCAGGTCCCCCTCACCCAGGGCGATCTTTTCCAGGTCCTGCTCCCACCGGGCCGTTTCCCCGGGTGAAGTCAAATGACCGGCTACGGCGAAGTTTTTCAAATATCGCACCAGTGCACAGCCTTTTTCGGTGGGAAGGACTTTCTTGTTTTCACGGACAATGTACCGCCTTTTGAGGAGCGTTTCGATGATCTGAGCTCGAGTGGCCTGAGTGCCCAGGCCCACTTCTCCTTTGAAGATCCGCTGAAGTTCTTCTTCGTCCACGTGACGGGAGGGATTGGTCATGTCCTTGAGAAGGAGAGCTTCCGTGTATTCGGGAGGGGGTTGCGTCATCTTCTGCAGCAGCTTTGTGTCCGTGACGCGACCGCGGTCGTTCTTTTTCAGGGGAGGAAGCGTTTCCCCACTGGAATCTTCTTCACCCTCTTTCGGTTCCGCGCCTCCCTCCCTCATGTCTTGAAAAACCCCCTTCCATCCCCAAACAAGGGGGCGCGTTCCCCTCGTTCTGAAGGTCTCTTCACCAACACGGGTGATGATCTCCGTGGCTTCATACTCGAATCTGGGGTGAAAGGCCGCCGCAAAACGCCTGAGAACAAGATCGTAGATGATTGCTTCTCTCTCCGGGACCCCCCGCGGAAGAGGGGCAAGGGGGATGAGGGCATGGTGGTCCGTGAGCTTTGAGTCGTCAAAAACCCTTCTGTTGGATGGGCTCGCGAGACGGCGATCCATCCCTTGAAAAAGCTCCGGATAGGGGACCGCCAGTTTTTCCAGGATCTTTTGGACCAGGCTCACGTTTTGGGTGCCAAGCACCCTGGAATCCGTTCGAGGATACGAAAGGCACTTTCTTTCTTCGTAAAGCTTCTGAGCCAGATCCAGCGTTTCTTTGGCAGTAAACCCATGCCTGGCATTGGCATCCCTCTGCAGGTCCGTGAGGGAGTACAAAAAGGGAGGCTGTTGACTTTTCTTGCTTTTTTTGACAGAAGCGACCTCCCCCCATTGATGGGAGAGAAGGGAGGCGACGCGCTCCGCCTCCTGGAGTGAGTTGAACCGACCCTCATCGCCCTTGAACCAGTTTCCCCACCAGGTGCCCTTCTCATGGGAGAACAGGGCCCTGAGGATCCAGTACGGTTCCGGCTTGAAATGATCCCTTTCTTCCTTGCGGTCTACGAGGAGGGCCAGAACCGCCGTCTGCACCCGCCCCACGGAATAAGTCTCGCTGGAAGCCCCCCGGCACCTGAGGGTGGCCGCCCTGGAAAAGTTCATGCCCACAAGCCAGTCGGCCAACTGGCGCCCTTTTCCCGCATTCCACAGGCGGTCAAAATCCGAGGCGGGCCTCAGCTCTTTCATGCCGGCGGAAACCACTTCGGGTGTGAGAGCCTGAGAGGTCCAGAAACGGAAAACATTATTGGAGCTGCCTTCCACGGTCTCCAGAATGGTTCTTGCGATGAGTTCGCCCTCACGCCCCGCATCCGTCGCGATGACAATGCGCCTCACATCCCTTCTTTTCAGAAGGGACTGGATCACCCGCAGCTGGTCTTCCACCGGTCCGATGGGCCTGTAGACAACCCGGTCGGGAAGAATGGGCAGATTGCGCAATTCCCACCGGCGCCACCTGGCATCGTAATCGCCCGGCTGGGAAAGTTCGAGAAGGTGCCCCACAGCCCAGGTGATCACAAACCCGTTTCCTTCCAGAAAACCCTTTTTGCGGCCCTTGACTCCCAGGGCACCGGCAAAGTCACGGGCCACCGAGGGCTTTTCCGTCAGAATGAGTGTGTGGCTGGAATCTTTCATGGCAATGACTGTAAAACGCTCACAGCGGGCACGAATCCTTACCCCTGGCCACCTTGGGCAGAAAGATGGTGAACTCGGATCCCTGGTTCAACTGGCTTGTCACATGCACCTTGCCCCCGTGCCCCTCCACAATGGCTTTCACGGTGGCCAGCCCGATGCCATACCCATCCTTCTTGTCATCGCCCTTTCCCCGGTGAAAAAGGTCAAAAATGAAGGGTTGTTCATGGGGATGAATGCCCACCCCCTGGTCTCGGACCTTGATTTCTATGCCGTTTTCCACTTCCCTGGCCTCGATGGTGATGGTGGTGTTGGGCCTGGAAAACTTGATGGCATTGTCCAAAAGATTGGTGAACACACGCCTGAGCCGGTTGCCATCGGCATGGATAACGGGAAGAGCCTCCTCGATGACCAAATCCATGCGCACATTTGCCTGGGCTGTTTTTTCACAGTAAGCTTCCTGCAGCTCCTGCAATTCCTTCTCAATGGATGTGGGAGAAAAGTTCAGTTTCAGCCGACCCGTTTCCAGGCGGGAGAACTCGAGAAAATCGTCCACCAGGGATTCGAGCTTGGAAGCTTCCCTGTTGATGATCTGCAGGTATTCATTTCTTTTTTCGTCGTCCATGCTGGAAAACTTGTTCAGAAGACGAAGGCCGAGTCCATGAATGCCCACAAGAGAAGACCTCATGTCATGAGCGAACATGGAAATGATGTTGGCCTTTTCCCGCTCCAGGGCCTTCAGGGGAGTGATGTCCGTGATGACCGAAAAGCAGCCTTCGTACTCCCCTTCAACACTCAGATAGGGGACTGCGGACACAAAGGTGGAGATCTTGCTCCCCTCTCTTCCTGCCCATGTGACCTCACAGGTCACCACTTCGCCAAAAAGCCGCCTTCCCAGCTTCTCTTCCACCAGTTCCCGCTGGCCGTCTTCCAGAAAATCGCTGAGGGTGCGCCCGATGATCTCACCTGGCGACCACTCCCACATTTCAGACACACGATTGTTGATGTAAGTGATTTTTCCTGTTTTGTCCTCGATGACCAGCCCTTCATTCATCGTCTCCACGAGGCTTCGATAACGGGACTCACTTTCCTGAAGGGCTTTCTGCACCTTTTGTCTCTCGGCGATTTCCCTCTCCAGGGCATCCACTTTCTCCTTGAGTTCTCCCGCCTGCTGCAGGAGCAGTGTTTCGCGCTCCTGGTAGTAGTCCACTCTCTCCTTGAGCTCGCCGGGAGTGATCCTCAGTCCCTTGAGAGTTTCCGCATAGACTTCCGAAAGCTCCCTCGATTCCTGTGGGCTCAAAGTGATCCCATCGGACATGGCCTTATAGGCTGAAGCCGCTCCAATGGACCCCGCAAGGGACTTTTCCACCTCGCTCTGCAGCTCCAGCAGCTCCGCCATGGAGACCGTTTCCCTTCCTTCCAGGCCCGTTTTTTCAATGCATTTGGTGATAATGGCCCGGGCATCACGGGGATGGAAATATTGGAGAAGCACTCTTTCCAGATCCTCGCTCTTTTCCGCCAGCTCAATGCGAGCTTGCCTGTCCTGAGTTCGCGACACGGGAGCGGAAACCTGCAGCACGTCCACGAACTCCTGGGCAAGGCTTTCCTCTTCCCGGGATCGGGTCCACAGGAGAGAGCCCAGAACATAGAAAGAAATGTTCAACAGAAGGCTCCAAAAAACAGTGTGGCTCAGGGGATCCTCCAGGGACAACCCCAAAAAGGCTTCCGGCTTCAAAAGGGCGATTCCCCAGGGACCATCGAGCAGAAAGGAGGGTGACATCCATCCGCTTTTGACAAAGGAGGGCAAAAGAAGGGTGTAAAACCACATGATGAATCCGGCGATCAACCCCCACGTGGCCCCCATTTTGTTCCCCCGCCGCCAAAAAAGGCCGCCGATGATGGGGGGGGCAAACTGCAGGGCCATGGCAAAAGCCTTGAGGCCAATGTTGACCAGCATGTAGGATTCTCCGATGGCGATCATGAACCAGTAGCCCGTCCCAATGACGATGGCAACCGCCACCCATCGGCACCGAAGCAGGTGCCTCTTGAGAAACTCCAGCTGGGGCACCCGGCCCACCAGAGGAAGGAACACGTGGTTGGTCATCATGGTGGCCATGGTGACCGAAGCGATCATGACCATCCCGGCCGCTGCCGAAACCCCCCCGATAAAGACCATGAGAGAAAGCCAGGCTTTCCCTTCCATGAGGGGCAGCATGAGCACAAAAGTGTCCGCTTCACTCACGGGCAATCCCTTGAGCAGCCCTCCAAACGCAATGGGGATCACAAAAATGGTGATGAGCAGCAGGTAGAGGGGCAAAGCCCACATGGCCGTTTTGATGTGATTTTCATTGGAATTTTCAACCACCGCCACGTGAAACTGCCGTGGAAGGAACAGAATGGCGGCCATGGAAAGGATGAAGTGGGTGCCCCAAGTCAGATAGGGCGTACGTTCGAGACCAAGGGAACCGTCCTGGTAGATGCTCCCATGGGGGCTCTCCATGATTTTCTGAGCAATGTCTCCAAACCCCGAAAAGAGGAAGTAGGTGACAAAAACGCCCGCAGCCAGGAAGGCCAGAAGTTTCACGGTACATTCCACCACAAGGGCGGCCACCATGCCTTCATGGCGCTCGGTGGGGTCTAGCCGCCTGACCCCCAGAATGATGGTGAAAGTGATCATCAGAAAAGTGACAATGGGACCCACGTGCTCACGAATCATGGAAGTCACGAAGGATTCACCGGCAGGATCCAGGGGTACAGCCGTACTGATGAGGGAAAAGGTGGAGGTGATGGCCTTGAGCTGAAGGGCGATGTAGGGCATGGTGCCGAAGAGAGCCATGAGGGTCACGATGACCGCAATGGATTGGGACTTGTTGTAGCGGACTGAAATGAAGTCGGCGATGCTGGTGACCCGGTGCTTGTTCTTCAACCGAATGAGTTTGCGAAGAACGGTCCACCACAAGAATATGCCCACGGTGGGCCCCAGGTAGACGGCAAGGAAGAGAAGGCCCGACGTGGCTGCAATCCCCACCTGGCCATAATAGGTCCACGCTGTGGCGTAAACGGCCAAAGAGAGGGTATAAAACATGGGGTATCTGGAGGGACTTCTGCCTTCCTCGGCTTTCTTTTCCACCCAGAGAGCTATGAGGAAAAGAAAACCCATGTAAACGAAGAAAGCCAGGAGCACTAAGCGGGGGTCGATCATGACCGTTCCTTCTGTTTCTGCTCATTGTCCGCATGGGGGGTGGCGCCACAGCCTCTGCTCATGGAAAAAAGCACGAAAACAAGAATTATCCACAGCACGAAAACGCTCATGAGGCCCTTGAAGAGCTCCTTTCCCAGAAAAATCTGCAGAAAGGGCCAGTTGGCCAAAATGCAGCCCAGCACAAACAGGAAAATGTGCGTCTCACGCTCATTCAGTAATTTGAGCAGTCTCCCGATCACGGCGGAACTCCCCTTTCAAGAACCACAGCGGGCTTCCTTGACAAGTCACACAGGCCATTCGCTACCTGATGATATCTTACAATATTTTTACGAAGCTCGAAGCCGTTTTCTGCACATCTTCACCATGGGATATGCTTTCACCCCGATAGTAGTTGCCCCAAGACCAGGCCAAAGGCGTTCTGGTGCTCTTTCTCCCATGAATTTTCCCGTTCCGTGCTGGTCCCTTTCATCTGTGATCGCAAGCTGGAACATCGCCCTTCCGGTCATATGCAACGCGCTCCACAGGCTGGGGAATCCCCTCGGTGAAACGCCATGCTCAAGCCTAATGGAATCATACTCACGGATATTTCCATTTTTCAAGAGTTCGTCAACCCCCATGGATTCTCAGGCCGCGTCCATAGCTTGTGCGGACCCGCGTGATCCATTGCATGGTGCCGCTGCTGTATGGTGCCACGCAAGGAGCACCCGCACTGCGGAAGCAACCTTCCCGTTAAAAGAACAGGGGTAAGGTTATATGATATTGACGGGATATGGGGGATTCATGGCGGGGAATATTGAATGGGCCCGGAAGGAATTTCCTGGCATTCCTTCCGGGCTCACATTAAGTGCCGTATTCCATTCATTTTACGGGCCGTGGGCATGTCCTGTCCTGGGCAATCCTTCCAGACCTTGCCCAAGGCCACGGCACAACCACATCAGTACATCCACTTTCCATTTGAGTATCGAAAGATTTCGGTGACACCCTGCAGAGAGACTGTTTTGAAGGGACCGTTCAGAGCATCTTCTTTTGTTGTGGCTTCCGCGCTCAAGGTGGCTCTGTGGTAGCGGAGAATTCCCACAAAGGGAGATTCCTTCACGCCCGTCGCCTTCACTTCAAGGGACTGCTCGGCCACTTCAGTGTACCGGGCGACATAGAGGCCCTCACCGTTGGCGAGCACTTCTGCGTTTTCTATTCCGTGTTTGCAGTGCCGGTTGAGCTTGCTGATCCACTCATTCTTGAAGAGAATGAAGCTCTGCTCAGCCTCGGTGAGCCCCCGTTCTGCGGCAAAGGCCATGGAACCCGCAAGCAGCAGAACACCTAAAGTCATCGCGAAAGTTTTTTGAATTTTACCGATCATACATAGCCCCTACCCTTCACGGTCGTCCTCAAGCAGTCCCTCATGAAGTCCAATACCCATTCACACACGCCGTAACAGCTGTTCGTAATCCTTCGCTGGAAAGAGACCCTCCTTTCACAGCATTTCAGTTTTCAACCCTCTTTCCACCTCTCGAGGGCAGCCCACAATTCACTCTGAAAAAACCTGGAGCCTGTTCAAGAGCACCACAAGCTCCAGGTGTGTTCAAGAGTTCAGCCCAAAGTGCTTTAAGTTAATTGGAGATCCTGATTTCAACCCGGCGGTTGAGCCTCCTGCCTTCTTCGGTGGAGTTGTCGGCGATGGGTCTACGCATTCCGTAGCCCACAGTGCTCATACGATCCGCGGAGATGCCTCTGTTGAGGAAATAGTTTTTCACAGAGGCGGCACGTCTTTCGGAGAGGCCCAGGTTGTAGCTGTCCGTGCCGATGGTACAGGTGTGACCTTCGATCACCACATTGATTTCGGGGTTGTCCATCAACACGCGCGCACCTTCATCCAGGACGGGACGCCATTCAGGCCTGATTTCGCTGCTGTCGAAGGCAAACTGAATGCCTCTGAGAACTATGACTTCCTCTTCCACCACGACCACTTCTTCACCGTAGAACACGTCACGGACGAATTGATCCAGAGCCGCTCTGCTGGCCAGAAGTTCCGTTCCTTCCACCAGAATGCAGTTGTTCACGGCCGCAAGCTGTTCATTGGTGAGCTTGTCTTGTCTTTTTTCAGCGAAGGAAACGACATGGAAGCAAACATTGGGGTATTGCTGTACGATGCGGGTGGCTTCCATGATGGCATCGGTGCCCTTGTTGTCCTCGCCGTCACCCACAACGATGACCGCCGTTTTGCCTGAAAGCTGCGCCAGCACGCCACCCAGTTCGGCAATGCCGGGACCGAGAGGGGTCAGCCTTCCGAAGATTCCCTGGTCTTCAGGAATCTGCTGCAGGGCAGCAGCCATGTCCCTTGTCTGGTAGACCCTGGGAGCCTGAACTTCCTTGAAAGGGGCATACATGTGAAGGGCCCCCATGTAACCCAACTCCGGGATCATTTCGTTCATGTCCATGAGGAGCTGTTTGGCTGCCACCATCTTGACCTCACCCAATTCCTGATGCGTCATGTACATGGAACCGGACTGATCGACGAAAATGATAAAATTGTCAACCTTGGGCACCATTCTGGCCTGAGCACTCACTGCGCCCACCAGCATAGCGAGCACGGCCACAAGCCCGAAAATATACCCCTTTTTCAAAATGCCTTTCATCTCTTTTCCTCCTTTAATTGGGTAGCGTGGTGAAATGTATGGATAGTGGATATACTCATATAATGCGGATTATTCTATCCATTAAGCCATTGCTGAGTATCTGTCAACTTCTAAGAATGGTCATCACGAGTTCTGACCCCTCATGGAACAGGTTTTTTCTGACTCGATTTCCCTGAGACGGGCCCTTTCAAAAAAATATTTTTTCATCAGAATTTCAAGGGTTTCTCGATTGTTCAGGGATGGATTCTTCAGCACCATTCCATGCATCGCATGCAATACATTTCCCACCATGGGGCCGGGCTTCATGGACAGATGACGCATCACGTCCTCACCTGTGAGCTGCAGATCCTTGATTTTCAAGGGCGGATCATTTTCCATGAGACTTTTCGTTTTTTCCCACAATTTTTTCCTTTCCCGTGCACTTTTTTTCAAAACAAAAGCTCTTGTCAGGGCAAGATCCACCACATCCTGCACCACCTCCTTCTCTAAGTGGGCCAAAGCTTTTCTCAAACGGGGCATGCTCCAGAAAACCGCCTGGGGAGTCAACTGGCGCTCGATGATCATCTCCACCCGCCGCATGTCCCTCCTGGACATGCGCCACCGTTCCATGATCTTCACAGCCTGACTGGCTCCCTCCTGTTTCCAGTTTCCTGCTGTCCCCCTTTCCCCCCGGCACCTCCGCCTGGTCCTCAATTTTCCCAGCTGCCCCGTAACAGCGGCCAGCCTCACCGGCAGGCGAAAGGGGCACACGCTCAAGGTAAGAAGAGACTGCCTGTAGAGGCTCGCAGCCCTCCGCGGGGAACCTCCCCGAACAAAGGTCGCCGCCAACTCGGGCATGGTCCACTCCAGGGCTTTCACACGGCGCAACCATTCCAGGGCCCGGGAAGCTCTCTTTGTCAAAAGAATCCTGAGCATCTCATCGCGCACTCTTTCGGCTGCGACTGCATGGGCACCCGGCAGACCCGATGCCACGCCTGCCCGCGTTTCGGGGTCGATCTGGAAGTCCAGGGCACCCATGAACCTCGCCGCACGAAGGATGCGTACAGGATCTTCCCTGAATCGCCCATGAGGATTGACCACCGCCCTCACGGTTCCTTCCTGCAAATCTCTCATGCCCATAAAAGGATCCAAAAGTTCACCGGATGGATACAAAATCGCCATGGCATTGAAAGTGAAATCGCGGCGCTCCAGGTCTTTTTCCATGGAAAGCCCCTCGAATCCTCCCAGGCACGTCACTTCCACCCCGCACCCTTCCCTGTGAACGGTCACTGTCCCATGGCTCAGGCCCACGGGAATCACTCGTGGAAACATTCCCATGACGGCTGGCGCGGAAGCAGTGGTGGCCAGATCCCAATCCTTCGGTTTCAAACCCAGGAACAGGTCGCGAAGGGCCCCCCCCACCAGCCACACCTGAAAACCTCCCTCGTGAATAGCGGCCATGATCGAACGCACATGATCGGGAACAAAATCAAAATCCTTACAAGGGCGCATTCCTCACTCCGCAGCACACCCCTTAGCCTCGGGACAAAGAAGTGCTACAGTTTGAACCCATGAAAGCCCGTTCACCATAAAGTTTCCGGTTTTTCAGAAAAAAAACAAAATGCTTCCCATTTTCTCTTGATATTTCCCCATTAAAGCATGATAATTCTTTTCAAAATACTGCAGCATAGACATGATACCATTGCAAAGGCAAAAGGCAGAACAACAAACAGAAAGCGGCCCTCAAAGGGCCGGGAATTGAACACATGCAAAGAAAGCTCCTGGGTCTCCTTCTTCTCTCTCTACTTGACCGACTGCTCCTTACCCGGAGGAGTTGGAGTGGGGGATCCCTCGGCTTTTCTCAAGGGCTGTGATCACAGCCGGGAAATTCAGGAAACTAAAGGCCATGGGGTTGTCCCCATGGCCTTTTTGCATTTTATAATGCAGGCACCTTACGGACGAAAAAGGATTCTCAGAAGAAAGAAGGAAAAATGAGCCATGGCCAGGAAAATACACATTTTTGACACCACCTTGAGGGACGGCGAGCAGGTACCCGGAGCAAAATTGAATAAGAAGCAAAAATTGGAGATTGCCCACCAGCTGGCACGGCTTGGAGTGGATGTGATCGAGGCGGGTTTTCCATGCTCCTCTCCGGAAGACCTTCAGGCCGTCAGGTCCGTCGCGCAGGAAGTGAAAGGCCCCATCATTGCGGGCCTTGCCCGTGCCGTTCAAAAGGACATCGACCTGGCTTGGGAGGCGGTCAAAGACGCCGAGAGACCCAGAATCCATGTTTTTCTGGGATCCTCGGACATCCATTTGCAGAAGAAACTGCGACAGGACCGCGACAAGGCGCTGCACATGGCCGTGGAAGCCGTACGCTACGCAAAAAAACTCTGTGAAGATGTGGAGTACTCTACGGAGGACGGCTCCCGCACAGACTTCGACTACCTCTGCCGCATCATCGACGCTGCCATAGGAGCCGGAGCCACCGTCATCAATGTTCCTGACACGGTGGGGTACGCCATTCCCGATGAGTACGGGGGATTGGTGCGCAAGCTGCGTGAAAGCGTCCCGGCCCTGGACCGTGTGCTTCTGAGTGTCCATTGCCACAATGACCTGGGACTGGCTGTGGCCAACAGCCTGGCCGCGGTGAAAAACGGAGCGGACCAGGTGGAGTGCACCATCAATGGGTTGGGTGAGAGGGCGGGAAACGCTTCCCTGGAAGAAATTGTCATGATTCTGAAAACCCGTGAAGCATCTTACGGAGTCCACACGGACATCAAAACTCAGGAAATCTATCGCACCAGCCGAATGGTGAGCCGGCTCATGAACATTCCGGTACAGCCCAACAAAGCCATCATCGGTTCCAATGCCTTCTCGCATTCATCGGGCATTCACCAGGACGGCATCCTCAAAGATCGAAGCACCTACGAAATCATCAGACCGGAAGATGTGGGCATTCGCCAGCACAAGATCGTCCTCACCGCAAGATCGGGCCGAGCGGCCCTTGGCCATCGCCTCAAGGAGATGGGTTACGACCTGGAAAAGGAAGTTTTTGAAAGAATCCATCAGCGGTTCCTCAATGTGGCTGACAGGAAAAAGGAGATCACCAGCGAAGACCTGCGTTCCATTGTGGAAATCGAAATGACGAAGGTGGCCGAGACCTATTCCTTCACCAGCCTGCAGATCATGAGCGGCAACACCATGGTGCCTCTTGCTTCGGTCACACTGATGAGAGAGGGTAAAAAGATCACCGACGCTGCCACGGGCAACGGACCCGTCAATGCCGTCTTCAATTGCATCGAGCGCATCGTCGGAGAACAGGGAAAGTTGCAGGACTTCGATCTGAAAGCGGTCACCATGGGCAAGGACGCCCTGGGTGAAGCCATGGTGAGGGTTGAAATACAGGGAACGGTGTATTCGGGAATCGGGACCAGCCCCGATGTCATTGAAGCAACCGCAAGAGCCTACATCAATGCATTCAACCGGTTCTTCGCCAATGGGCATGGATCGTGAGCTCATGCGGATCCACCTCACGCCGGCACCGCATGTGTTGACCGCGGGGTGAGCTTTGCCGTACTGGGCCGGGCCGGTGCCTCAATGGATCGGGGCGCCCCCCGTTGCCCGCTTGGCCGGAAGCAGGCTGAGGTTTCATATGGGAAGACTGATTAGAATCACTCTGGGCGTTTTCCTGGCAATCACGGGACTTCTAGCGGCTCTGCTGCCGATTGTTCCCGGCTGGTTCTTTCTTCTCCTGAGCCTTGTGGTCCTCTCCGCAGACATTCCTTTACTCAGAAGGGCCGTGTGCTGGATTGAAAAAAGATTTCCCATCACTCAAAAACCCATGGACCGCCTCAAAAAAGCCTTTCACCCCAAAGACAGGCCTTCGCCACCCTGTGAAACCAAAGAGGAGGACCGGAAAGCGTCTGCACAGGATTCCGGGAGACCTGATTCCCCTTGAAATTCTCCCTCAAGGGCATTGCAGGGGATCCGCTGCCTGCCGTCGTCGCGGGGAAGGTTTCCCGAAAAAAGAATGCTCCGAGCTTTTCACAGGCGTGACGCTCTTCCAAGATACGCTTCCGCTTGAGAAGTGTCTCCCTGCTGCCGGTAAATTTCCACCTGGAGAAGATAGACCTCCTTGAGCCTGGAAAGATCCTCTTGAAGGAGCATTTCCGCCCTTTTGGCAAACTCAAGAGATTTCCTCGAGGCGCCTTGCGCGAACCACGCCCGTGCCAGCCCAAGGAAGGCCTCTCCGTTATAGACATCCACCTGCACCGCCTGTTCGTACATGGAAATGGCGTCTTCGTTGCGGCCTTGATTCAGGGCCAACTTCGCCTGGTCCACAAGGTGCATCGATGCATAATGCTGGGGCGTTGCCCTCTCGGCGGCATCTTCCACGGGCCTTCCCCTTTCCTCCGGTCCGGGATCCAGCTCCATTTCGCGGATGGTTGCGGGGCCATCCCAAAGGGGCCTCTCTCCCGGAGAGGGAACGCCTGCCGGATCGGGAGCCACCCTGGGGGGAACCGGACGCTCAGGGTCCGGATAATACACGTACTGTCTCGGTGCAGCACATCCTGCAAAAAGGGCGGCCAACCCCAAAATGAAGATGGCGCGGAGGTGAAAATTTGCCACACGCCATCTGCTTCGTTCTTTTTCGTGCACTCTCGAATCTTCCAAAGTCTTCCCCCTGTCTGACGTAACAAGCAATCTTCATTGGGTGGCACATTCCCTGCCCGGGGCCCCACGGACTTTCAAACTGAAGGCTGGATGTGGCCGAATGCCCCGTTCACCAGGGAGCCGTGTGGAAGGGGCAATAGAGCTGAGGAGCATTCTCCGTCAAAAAAAACTCCCGAACCCTCTCGGAACAACTGGTGACGGCCAATTGACCCGATTCTCTGCAAACAACCCTTTCCACAACACCCGGTGGGACCCTGAAGGCGCCCGCCTGAAACCAGGGGCGCGCCTCGGTCATGAAGCGGGCCCAAAGGCGCCCCGCTCCCCGAGATCCGCTCAGCCTCGTGGAGCGATTGTCATCGTAGCCCACCCACACGGCAACCAAAAGATCGTTGGTGTAACCCACAAACCATGAATCCCTGTAGTCACTGGTGGTCCCCGTCTTACCCGCCGAGGGGAAATCAATGCCCCAGCCTCTCATGGCCCTGCCCGTTCCCGTCTCCACCGCATCCCGCAGAATGTCCGTTATGATGAAGGCCTTTGCCGGTGTGGTCACGGTGGTGAAATCCACGTGCCTTCGTTCCTGCACCTCTCCTTCTTCCGTGACCACCTCTCTGAGGCTCAAAAGAAAGGGCTTTTGACCGTCATTGGCCAGAACGGAATAAGCTCCCGCAAGCTCCAGAGGGGTCACTTCAAAGGCCCCGAGAGCCAGAGCGGGATAAGGCTCAAGCACGGATTTGATGCCGCACTGCCGAAGGGTGTCCACAATTTCTTCCAGCCCATGCTCCATGGCCAGGTGGACGGTGGCCGCATTGAGGGAATCTTTCAGAGCCTGGCGGAAAGTCACCCCTCCACGATACCGTCCATCATAATTCCGTGGCGTCCACCACTCTCCTCCTACCCGGTATTGTACCGGGCTGTCATCAAGCCTTTTCACCGCTGAAAAATCATCCAGGGCGCTCAGGTAGACGAAGGGCTTGATGGCCGATCCCGGCTGGCGGTGAGCATGGAGCGCCCGGTTGAAGCTGCTCTGGGCATGATCACGCCCCCCCACAAGAGCCAGAACCGCCCCCGTTCGGGGCTGCACAACGATGAGGGCAGCCTGAAGAGGGCCGGCCGCCGAGGAGGTGCCTGACTGGGCCACCATTCCATCCAGCTCCTCCAGCCCTTCCCTCACCGCCTTCTCTGCCGCCCTGGCAATTTGGGGATGAAGAGAGGTGTAGATGCTCAGCCCTTCGCTTTCCAGAACAGCCGGTTCGTAGAGTTCCTGCAGCTGTTGACGCACATAATCCACGAAGTAGGGGGAAACCTTTACGGGCAGGGCCCTGCTTGCCAGTTTAAGAGGGGTTTCAAGGGCTTTCTGAAAATCTTCATCGCTGATCTTCTCCAGTTCCAGCATTCTCCTCAAAACCACATTTCTTCTTCCAACGGAAGCTTCGGGATTGTTCACAGGGGAGTAAATGCTCGGGCCCCGCATCATCCCTGCCAGGAGAGCGGCTTCCGCCAAATCCAGATCCTCCACATTGCTTCCGAAATAGTGAAGAGCCGCCTCGCCGAAGCCATGAATGGCGATGCTGCCTCTCTGGCCGAGATAAATCTCGTTCATGTACATTTCAAGAATTTCCTCCTTGCTGTACATGGCCTCAAGGACCAGCGCCATGTAAGCTTCCAGAAACTTCCGCTTGAAGCTCCTGTCGGGCTGGAGAAAGTAATTCTTGACCAGCTGCTGGGTGATGGTGGAGCCCCCCTGCACCACCCGCCTTGCTTTCAGGTCCACCCAGAGGGCTCGAAGTATGGCCCGAAAATCCATACCCTTGTGATCGAAAAACCGATGGTCTTCTATGCTGATGATGGCGTCCACCAGATGCGAAGGAGTGCGGTGAATGTTGATGAGCAGCCGGCTTTCTCTCTGATGACCGAAAAGGCGGGCCATTTCCACGGGCTCAAGCTCAAGAAAAGCAATGCTGCCTTCGTCCCCTTCGATCTTTGAAATTCTTCCCTGATTCAAATGAAACCGGACCTGGCGCGCGGGCAGGGACCTTCCCGGAAAGCTGAACTCTCTCAAATGGGCTGAGATGACGTTTCGATCCACCCTATATTCTCCGGCGCGGAGGCTTTCGGCGTCGCTTTCCCGGTAACGGCGGGTTTCGAGCATTTCCCGCAGTTTTTCCCCTGAAAGGACCTGCCCCGGGTAGAGGGGCACCGATGCGGAAAAAACACGGGAAGGAACGCTCCAGCGGCGGGCTTCGAACCGGTCCTTGATTTCCGCATGAAGATACAATGCAAAGCCCCCCGCAACAAGACTCACCATGAGCACCAGAAGGCCCATGATTTTCAGCAGGAAAACTTTCCAGGATTTTTTCTTATTGGCACGTGATTTCATGGAATTTGTGTCATTCTTTTCGAACCAGCTGCACCGCACACTCGATGTGGGGAGTGTGCGGAAAGAGGTCAAAGGGTTGAACGCGCTTGATGTGGTAAGAATCCACGAGCACGGAGAGGTCTCGGGCAAGAGTGCTGGGATTGCATGAAACAGTGACCACCTTTTGGGGTGCCGCTTCAAGGATGGCTTTGAGCACCGTGGGATGCATTCCAGCACGGGGTGGATCGGTGATGATCACCTGGGGCAGGCCTCCCCCTTCGAGGCCGCTCATGGTTGCCCGCATCACATCCTTGAGATCCCCGCTGAAAAAACGGCAATTATGGATGCCGTTGATCTCCGCATTGACGAAGGCATCCTGCACGGCTTCCTCCACCACCTCAAAACCAAGAACTTCCTTCGCTTGCCGGGCCACGTACAGAGCGATGCTGCCCGTGCCGCAATACAAGTCCCACACGCATTCGCCGCCGGAAAGTTCCGCCATCTCCAGCACCGTGTCATAGAGCTTTTCTGCTGCGTAAGGATTGGTCTGAAAAAAGGAGTGGGCAGAAATACGGAACCTGAGATCCCCCAGTTGTTCTTCTATGAATCCGGGCCCCCGAAGAATGCGGCTGGTCTCGCCGAAAGCCACCTGGGCCTTTTTGCCCGTCATGGAATGCACAATGGTGCTTATCCATGGAAAAGAGGCGGAAAGGTGATGGGCGAGCAGTTCAACGGCTTCATTGTTTTCCCTGTGGGGCGCCGTGATGATATTGAGGAGGGTCTGGTCTGTCCGTTTGCCCTCCCGAATGACCAGGAACCTCCAAAACCCATGGTGAGTTTTCACGCTGTAGGGGGCCAGCCCGCTTCGATGGCACCACTCCCTGGTTTCCCGCAGAATTTCCACGGATCGGGGGGACTGAAGGTGGCATTCTTCAACGTTGAAAACCCGGTCGAAAAAGCCGGGGACATGCAGGCCCAAAGCGAAACTGCGGTCGTGGGTCACGTCCTCCCGGGCGATTTCAGAGGGAAGGAGCCACCTGCGATCGCTGAAGGTGTATTCCATCTTGTTGCGGTAGTAAGTTTCGTGGCCGGAGGGCACAACAGGATCGACGGGAACCTGATCGGCGCCCGCAAGGTGCGCCAGGCATTCACGCACCTGCTTCTCTTTCCACTGAACCTGCCCCTGGTAATCCATGTCCTGCCATTTGCAGCCCCCGCAAGTGCCAAAGTGCATGCAGAATGGTTCCACAAAATGGGGCGACTGCCTGACAACCTCCAGGACCTTCCCTTCCGCAAACTGGCGCTTGCGCCGCGTGATTCGGGCTCGCACAACCTGGCCGGGCAGGGCATGTTCAAGGAACACCACAAAGCCCTCCACTCTCCCCAGGGCCTTTCCCCCAAAGGCCAGCTTTTCCACCGCCAGTTCCAGTTCTTCACCTTTTTTCATACAAATGCACCTTGACTCCTCATTGAGGCGGACCGTGTTGTTCTTTCCATCGGGTCCTGGCTATGCTAATAAAAATACGCTCAGTTGACTAGGGGATAATCCCAAAGGCTTGACATCAGCGGATCTTGATAATTCCGGTTTACACTCATTCAAGTTTAACAACATGAGGCACCGTTGAGGAACCTGCCATGTGGTTGAAAAAGCTTCACACGTATGGACGGCTCATCAAGTTCAGCCACACGATTTTTGCCCTTCCTTTCGCTCTCGCTGCGGTCACCCTGGCAAGCCGGGAGCATTCCGTGACCTTTTACACGCTTTTTTTCATTCTGGTGGCCATGGCGGGGGCCCGTTCGGCAGCCATGGGCTTCAACCGCTATGTGGATTACGAATACGACAGGAAAAATCCTCGCACGGCCCAACGACCCATTATAACCGGCGAAATCGACCGGCACTCCGTGTTGATCTTCACAGCTGTGGCTTCGATGATTTTCATCGGTGCGTCCGCCATGCTGGGAAGTCTTTGCTTCAAGCTCTCTTTTCCCGCCCTGGGGATTCTCTTTTTTTACTCTTACACCAAGCGGTTCACTTCCTTTTCCCACCTGTTCCTGGGTGTGGCCATAGGAATCGCACCCCTGGGAGCCTGGATCGCCGCAACGGGAACCTGGGATGGCCGAGTGGTGTGGCTCTCTGCAGCGCTCATCACCTATATCGCGGGCTTCGACATACTGTACGCCTGCCAGGACGTGAATTTCGACCGCCGTGCAGGCCTTCGATCCATTCCCGCAAGATGGGGTGTGGAAAGGGCATTCCAAATTTCTTCATGGCTGCATGTTTCCACTTTTCTTTTCCTTCTGGCTGTCCATTTCGTCTTTCACATGGGCCCCATTTATCTCGCATTTCTCATGGCAATAAGCATTCTCCTCTGGCTGGAACACCGGCTCGTCAAGCCCCATGATCTTCAAAAGATCAACCTGGCTTTTTTTCACATGAACAGCGCCATCTCCCTGCTTCTCTTCCTGGCCGTATGGACGGACGTTCACTTTTCCTGATGGAGTGGTCAAGGACATTTTTTCTCACCCAACAGGATGACCAGCAGGGAAAGCAGGCAGGATGGCGCTCCAAAAACAAGGGCTACTCATGAAAACAAGCTATGAAAACCTCAAGGAGTTTATGGACGTTTTGGAGCAGGGGGGCGAACTGTTGAGAATCAAGGCTCCCGTTTCCAAAGATCTGGAAATCACCCAGATCACCGATCTCGCGTCCAAGGCTCCCGGCGGAGGCAAGGCTCTACTCTTTGAGAATGTGGAAGGATTTCAGTTTCCCGTCCTGACCAACGCCTTTGGCAGTGACCGGCGCATCTCCATGGCCCTGGGAGTGGAAGACCTGGACGTTCTCGCCAGGCGGCTGCGCCGGTTCGTTGAAATGGATCCTCCCAAGTCCCTGCGAGAGGGTTTGAAGCTGCTTCCCATGGCCATGGATCTGTTGAAGTTTTTCCCCAGAAAAGTCAAAAAGGCCCCCTGCCAGGAAGTGATTCACAGGGGCGATGAAGTGGATCTTTCCACGCTTCCCGTGCTTCAGTGCTGGCCATCGGACGGCGGCCCCTTCATCACCCTCCCCGTTGTCATCACGCGCAGCCTTAAGACGGGCCGCCGCAATGCGGGCATGTACCGCCTTCAGGTCTTTGACAAAAGGACCACGGGAATGCACTGGCACATTCATAAGGACGGCTCCCACTATTACCAGGAGTACCGCAAAGAAAAGAAGCGCATGCCCGTTGCCGTGGCCATCGGCACCGATCCCGCCGTCACGTATGCATCCACGGCTCCCCTTCCCCGGGGGGTGGACGAAATGCTTCTGGCAGGCTTTATTCGGCGAAAACCCGTTCCCATGGTCAAATGCGTCACTGTTGATCTGGAAGTGCCCGCAGAAGCGGAGTTTGTCCTGGAGGGATATGTGGATCCCGATGAACTGAGATTGGAGGGACCTTTCGGAGACCACACGGGATACTATTCCCTGGTGGGCGAATACCCTGTCTTTCACGTCACGGCTTTGACCCACCGGAAAAAACCCGTCTACTCAGCCACCATCGTGGGACGCCCCCCCATGGAGGACTGTTACATGGCCAGAGCCACGGAGCGCATTTTCCTGCCCCTCATGAATGCGGTCCTTCCGGAAGTCAAAGACTTCTGGCTGCCATGGGAAGGGGTATTTCACAACATCACCGTTCTGTCCATGGCCAAGGAATACCCCGGACACGCGCGACGGGTCATGAGCGCAGTCTGGGGACAGGGGCAGATGAGCTTCTGCAAGGCGGTGGTTCTTGTGGATGACCACGTGGATCTTCAATCTCCTGAAAAAGTGCTGGAAACCATCCTCAACGAGGTGGACCTTCAAAATGATCTCTACGTTTCCGAGGGAGTGCTCGATGTGCTCGATCACAGCGCTCCCGAGGCCCTCTTTGGTGGCAAGCTGGGCATCGACGCCACCGCGAGAATGGAGGGAGAAAGAGACCGCAACCCCCACAGCCCCCCTCCCCTCCCCTCGGCGGAGTCCATTGAAAAGGCGGTGCGCAATGTCTCCCATCACCTGGAAGGCTTTTACGTGCCCAATATGCCCGTGCGGAACCGGCCCCTTCTCATGAATATGAGGAAGGACGGCTCCGTCACGGGTTCCAAGCTGGCAGCGGGCATTCTTGAGGAGGAAACCCTCGAAGCCTTCTCCATTTTTTTGCTTTATGACGCCGGCATCGATTTGCAGGACCCGTCCCTGGTGCTCTGGAAAGTGTTCAACAATGTGGACCCCAAAAGAGACCTTATTCGAAAAGACCATCGCATCGTCATCGACGCGACCAAAAAGGGACCCGAAGATGGTCACACGCGTGATTGGCCCGATGACATTGTGATGGAAGAGGAAATCGTTGAAAGGGTCAAAAGGCGAGCCAGAGAATTGGGAATCGAAGAATTTTTGCGGTGAACTGATAAAGCCACTGAAGAACCGAAGAATGACCTCCTTGAAGGGCCGGCGCGCTCCTTCAGGAGATCACTTCCCATTTCCATTTGAAAATTCAAAGGCAGCACTGGGCCCTTCAGCCCTCAAAATGGCCGAAGGGCCCAGTGCAGGCAGCAAGGATGTTTTTACAACCCATGGGGCTCCTCTCGTTCAACTCGTTGAGGAGCACCTCCCGAAGACCTGGGGGCCACTCATACCAATGGCCCCGGCGGTGGACTCACTCTGCCGGCGGCACATGCTCCACCAGCAGATCCTCATCTTGAACGTCCACTCGGATGGCGGAACCATCGGGAACGTTCCCTGCCAGGAGAGCCCGGCCGATGCGTGTCTCCAGTTGACGCTGCAGGTAGCGCTTGAGAGGCCTTGCACCGTAGACGGGATCGTAGCCCGCCCGGGCGATGAACTCCCTTGCCCCTTCAGATATTTCCAGAGTGATTCTCCGGTCTGCCAGTCGTTTGCTGAGATTGTGCGTGAGCAAATCGATGATGGCCTTGATCTCTTCCAGGGTGAGGGGCTTGAAAAGCACAATGTCGTCCACACGGTTGAGAAATTCAGGCCTGAAGTTGCGGCGCAGTTCCCCCATGACCCTGTCCCGGGCACTCTCCTTGATTTCCCCTTTTTCAGAAATCCCTTCGAGCAGGTAAATGGAACCAATGTTGCTCGTCATGATGATGACCGTGTTTTTGAAGTCCACGGTGCGCCCCTGAGCGTCCGTGAGCCGGCCATCGTCAAGAATCTGCAGGAGCACGTTGAAAACTTCGGGATGAGCTTTTTCAATCTCATCGAAGAGAATGACGCAATAAGGCTTTCTGCGCACGGACTCGGTCAGCTGCCCCCCTTCTTCGTAACCCACGTAGCCGGGAGGGGCCCCAATGAGCCGGGAAACCGTATGTTTCTCCATGTATTCACTCATGTCGATACGAACGATGTTGTCTTCCGTATCGAAGAGTGCTTCCGCGAGGGTTTTGCCGAGCTCCGTCTTGCCAACGCCGGTGGGCCCCAGAAAGATGAATGAACCGATGGGTCTGCGGGGATCCTTGATGCCCGAACGGGCTCGGATCACCGCATCGGCCACCAGTTGGACCGCTTCATCCTGCCCGATGAGCCTTTTGTGAAGGACCTGGTCCAGGCGCAGCAGCTTTTCCCTCTCCCCTTCCAGAAGCCGAGTGACAGGAATGCCCGTCCACCGTGAGACAATTTCAGAGATTTCGTCCTCGGTGACCATTTCTCGCAAAAGGCGGCTTTCAGCCTGCTCCCCCGCAAGCTTTTCCTCCTCTTCCCTGAGGGACTTTTCCAATTCGGGAAGTTTGCCGTGTCTCAACTGTGCCGCAAGATTGAGGTCGTAGTTGCGTTCTGCCAGCTCCACCTCATGGCGGACCTTTTCGATCTCCTCTCTGAGGGACTGCACCTTCTTGATGCGCTGTTTTTCTCCTTCCCACTGGGCTTTCATGGCATCAGCCCTGCTCCGCAATTCGGCGATTTCCTTGCGGATGGACTCAAGCCTTTCCTGGCTGGCCTTGTCCCGCTCTTTTTTCAGAGCGGCTTCTTCGATCTCCAGCTGCATGACGCGCCGCGTCACTTCATCCAGTTCCGCGGGCATGGAGTCGATCTCCGTGCGAATCATGGCGCAGGATTCGTCCACCAGGTCAATGGCCTTGTCCGGCAGAAAGCGGTCGGAAATGTAACGGTTGGACAAGACCGCCGCAGCCACGAGGGCACTGTCCTGAATCTTGACCCCATGGTGCACTTCAAAACGTTCCTTGAGCCCCCGCAAAATGGAGATGGTGTCTTCCACCGTGGGCTGATCCACCAGCACGGGCTGAAACCGCCGCTCCAGGGCCGCATCCTTTTCGATGTACCTGCGGTATTCATCGAGGGTGGTGGCACCCACGCAGTGCAGTTCACCACGGGCCAGCATGGGTTTGAGCATGTTGCCCGCATCCATGGATCCTTCCGCCCTTCCCGCCCCGACGATGGTGTGGAGCTCATCGATGAAGAGGAGAATCCGGCCCTCCGATTCCTTGATTTCCTGCAGCACCGCCTTGAGGCGCTCTTCAAACTCCCCGCGGAATTTGGCCCCGGCCACCAGGGCCCCCATGTCCAGAGCGAAAATGGTCTTGTCCTTCAGGCCTTCGGGCACATCACCGCGCACAATGCGATGGGCGAGCCCTTCCACGATGGCGGTCTTTCCCACACCGGGTTCCCCGATGAGCACGGGATTGTTCTTCGTTTTTCGACTGAGTATGCGTATGACCCTTCGAATCTCCGAATCCCGCCCAATGACCGGATCCAGCTTGTGGGAACGGGCTTCCTGGACCAAATCGCGCCCATATTTCTGAAGGGCCTCGTAGGTGGTTTCCGGTGACGCACTGGTCACTCTCTGGTGTCCCCGAACGGAGGTGAGTGTGGCCAGAAAAAGATCCCGGGTGATGCCCAAATCCTTCAGAATGCGGCTGGCGGGAGTGGAAGTTCCCTCTTCAATGAAAGCGAGAAAAAGATGCTCCACGGAGACATATTCATCTTTCAAGCGCTGTGCCTCGTCCTGAGCTTTCACCATGAGCTTTCCAAGGCGCTGGCTGATGTAGACCTTTCCAGGCTCCAATCCGGGACCGCTCACCCGGGGCTTCTTGTCCAATTCGGATTGAAGCCGGTCCGTCACCTCCTGCAGAGATATTTCCATCCTTTTAAAAAGCCTGGGAAGGAGTCCCTCCGGCTGTTCGAGCAGCGCCAGAAGGAGGTGCTCCCCATCCACTTCCATGTGTCCAAACCTTATGGCCTTTGTCTGAGCCGCCTGAAGGGCCTCTTGAGACTTGACCGTGAACTTGTTGAGATCCATAGATCAATAATCCTCCTAATATTCTTCAAATATTTGTGCAACTCCCACCGTGTTCGAGAAAAACCCTTCCCGGAAAAATGAGAACAATCCCCTTGCGGGACCGGTAAAATCCTGAGGGTTTCTTTTTTACGGAAAGAGCCTGCTTTCCAATTCCCGGATTTGCTGTTCCAGCGCTTCGATGCGTGACATGAGCTCCAATATGACGCCCACTCCCGCATAATTGACGCCCAGCTCATTTCTCAGCCGAAGTATACGCCTGATGGTGGGAACCACTTCATGGCGAAAAAGCACCACCCCGCCGGGCCTGGTTTCTTCGTAATCGATGAGCCCGAGACTCACTAAGCGCTTCACCATTTCAGGGTGAATACCACACCGATGGGCCACTTCACGCAGTTCCATGTAGGATTCATGGCCATAGGTTCTTTTCATGCTGACGATCAGACATTTACGTTCCGTCATGGAGCCATCGCCTCCCTGAGTCTATCCACGTGGGTTGAAGCGAGACACGCGCTTGAGCTCATCGTAGAGTTCCCTCTCTTGATCGCTGAGGCTCTTGGGCACCGCAATCTGAATCACCACGTACAAGTCTCCCGAATTGCCCTTGGGATTGGGCATTCCTCTGCCTTTCAGCCGAAGCTTCTGGTTGCTTTGAGTGCCCGGGGGCACTTTCAAGGAAAGCTCACCGGATAATGTTCTGATCTTGGCCTCACATCCAAGAGCCGCTTCCCATGGGGTGATGGGGAGGTCCATGTACAGATCCCTTCCTTCCAGCCGATAGCGGGGATGGGGCTCCAGTTCCACCCGCAGATACAGGTCACCACTGGGGCCCCCTCCGACTCCCGAGCCTCCCTGGCCGCTGAGTCGAATGCGCTGACCGGACAGAATCCCCGGAGGAATTTTCACATCGTAGGTTTTTCCCTGAAGAGACACTTTGCCGTCAGGCCCCAAACTCTGCGACTGAAGCGTGATGGACTTGGTGGCACCGTGATAGGCATCTTCGAGGCTGATTTTTATGGTGGCTTCCTGGTCTGCCCCTGACTGAGGCCATGCATGCCCAAATCCTGAAGGGCGAGCCCCCCTCGCATCACGGAAACCCCTGCCGCCGAAAAGGGTCTCAAAAAAGTCACTGAAATCCCCTGATCCGCCCCAGTGAAACTCCGTACGCCCACCCCTTCCAGCGCCAAAACCAAACATGCTCTCCCAGTCGGGAGGAGGACGAAACTCTTGACCCTCCTGCCAGCTTGAGCCCAGCTGGTCGTATTTCTGGCGCTTTTCCGGGTCCTTGAGAACTTCGTAGGCTTCGTTGAGTTCCTTGAACTTCTCTTCAGCGTCCTCGGCCTTGTTCACATCGGGATGGAATTTCCTCGCAAGCTTGCGATATGCCCGCTGAATCTCTTCCTGGCTTGCAGTGCGGGAAACTCCCAGAGTTTCATAGTAGTCTCTGAATTTGACCGCCATATCAACCTTCCAGCCCCTCAAACTTTCACAATGATTTTGTCACAAGGTGCAGACTCTCGCTTACACCGATATTTCAAATGGAACGGGCCCCCCCGTCCCTGCCCCATGGAGAACAGGCCGGAAAGCCCCGCTGCACATCACTCCCGCCCGAGACCAGTGACCTCTGGAGTCAATCGCCTGATCTCTTCTTCTGAAAGATTGACTCCCCTCTCCACAGCAACGGGCTCTTCTTTCTTTTCCATGCTGTCCCAGGCCGCCACGTGCAAGATGCCATTCACATCCATATCGAAAGTCACACCTATGGAAACCGGCTCTCCCCCTTTCGAAGGCTTGCATTTCAATCGAAAACGGCCAAGCTCCCGATTGCGTTCCGCCCTGTGGTCTTCTCCTTCAAACAGAAACACATCCACCTCGTCAGTGCCTGCCACGGTGCTGAAGATTTCCTCGCGACGGGCTGGGAGGGTGGCGTTTTTCTCCACAACAGTTTTCATATGGCCCCCGCGGACTTCCATTCCCACAGAGTGGGGGACCACATCGAGGAGAATGACTTCCTGAAGGTCTTTTTGAAGAACAGCTCCCAGGGCTGCAGCTCCGCCAACAACGATCTCACCAGGGTCCACGAGTCTTGCCCGTTGCCCGCCCCCGGTCAGCTCCCTCAGGAGCTGCTGCACCGCGGGCATGCGCGTGCCTCCCCCCACCAGAAGAATCTCGTCCAAGTCCTGGGTTGAAACCTTTGCATGATCCAGCACGTCTTCCACGATTTTCCGGCAGCGCCCCAGCAGATCTTCCGTCAAGCTTTCCAGCAGGGCCCGGCTCACCTTTCTTCTGAAATGCCCTCCCTTTTTCGATCCATGGGGCATGAAGGGAATGTGCACTTCCGTTTCCTGAACATGAGAGAGTTCGCACTTTGCCCTTTCGGAAGCTTCCCACAGGAGCGTCATGGACTGAGGGTCTTGCCATACATCCATTTCCCTTTCGCTCCTCAGTTCATCGGCCAACCACTGGAGCAGCCTGGCGCGAAAATTATCTCCACCCGAATGTTCATCCCCTGCTGTGGATCGCACCTCGCAAATCCCTTCGGAAACATCCACGAGGGACACATCGAGATATCCTCCCCCCAGGTCGACGATGAGAAGGGTCTGAGGCTTTTGAGGCCCGGCAAGGTGATGAGCCAGGGATGCTGCTGTGGGTTCATTGATGAGGCGCAGCACCTTTGCACCGGCAATCTCTCCAGCGTCCAGAATGGCCTGTCTCTGCGCGTCACCGAAGCACGCAGGCACTGCGATGACCATTTCCGTGACATCTTCTTCAAGATACCGGGAAGCATCCTGCATCAATCTTTTCAGCAGGAAGGCCATCAACACCTCGGGAACCATTTCACGTCCATGGATGGAGAAGCGAACCGCATGGAATTCATTGGGGACAAAAGGTGGAAGCAATCCCGGAAAAGAATCCCCTGCTTGTACTCGGCGCCCCATGAACCGCTTGATCCCGTGCACCGTTCCCCATGGATTCAAAATGGATTGCTGAAAAGCTTCCTGGCCCACAAGGATTTCCATCCCTTTCG
>SLCH01000200.1 GCA_007125915.1 Syntrophobacteraceae bacterium | reverse complement strand
TATTCCGCCGGCGATGTGGAAGGGGGCTACAAGCAAATCGTCACGGCCATGGCTCAGGGAACAGAAGCGGCTCTTTCCGTGTATGAAGACCTTGTCAATCCATACTGGAAAAAAGGGGAAGGGCTCAAGGAGCGCAGTGGCTGAGAGTTCATTCATGAGAACTGTGGAGGAGTGATGTTCACGGTCAGAGACATCTATGATCTTGCCATTCGAATAGAGGAAAACGGCGAGCGCTTTTATCGTCAGGCCATGGGGGAAGTTTCCAGCCCCCGGTTGAAGAAGCTGCTTGAGTGGAATGCGGATGAGGAAGCGGAGCACCGGGAGTTTTTCAAGGAGAAAAAAAACGCCATCAGGGACCCCAAAGACGCGGAGGACGAACTGGCAGAGCAAATGAGCGGTTTCGTTCTGAGGGATGCCGTCTCGGACCATGCCTTTTCTCTGGAAGAAGTGGATTTTTCAAAGATTTTCGATGAAAAGGAGCTCATCCGCAAGGCCATTGGATTTGAGCAGGACAGCATCACCTTTTATGAGCTCATCGCAAGCTTCATCAGCGATCCCGCCACCCTTGAAGAAATCGAAAACATCAAGGAGGAGGAAAGGAAGCATGTCACGCTTCTGCAAGATCTTCTGCAATGAGGGGAGGTGAGTCCATTCCATTGGAAAGAATGGTTTCGTTTCATTGTTCATCTTGCCAGTCACATGAAAGCTCCCGTTTTTTCAACCTTATGAATCCATTGCCCAATGGAAAATCATGGAAAGGGATCCCATGGACAAACCAATGGATCAATACTGGCGGGCACGTCTGGCGGCGGTCAAGAATGCTCTGGAAAGCAACCACTTTCGAGTGTACCTGGCCGGTGACGTTCAGGAAGCCAAAAGAATTGTGGTTCAGGAAATTCTTCCCGAGACGGGAGCCAAATCCGTTTCCTGGGGAGGATCCACAACTCTGGTGAACATGGGGTTGCTGGATGATTTGAAAAATCTGGAGGGCATCGAGGCCATCGACACCTTTGACAAGAATGTTTCACCCGAAGAGAGACTAGAAAGAAGGCGGCAGGCCCTCCTGGTGGATTTGTTCATCACGGGGACCAATGCGGTCACCGAATCGGGAAAACTGGTCAACCTGGACATGTTCGGCAACCGCGTGGCCGCCATAACCTTCGGCCCGAGGAATGTGGTCCTTCTTGTGGGCTGCAACAAGATCGTTCCCGATCTGGAAGAAGCCATGCTGCGTGTGAAGAACTACACGGCACCCTTGAATGCCATGCGCCTCTCCAAGAATACGCCCTGTGCCAGGACATCCTACTGCGAGGACTGCAACAGTCCCGATCGCATTTGCAACACGTGGACCGTCACGGAAAAATCTTTTCCCGCCGGAAGGATCAAGGTGGTGCTCATTCAGGAAGACCTGGGCATTTGAAACACATGCCCCCTTTTTCTGCAAAGGCTTGAGTCAATGGTTCTCCGCAAAAGCGATCTGGAAATCCTCAGGGAGCTTGACCTTTCACACACCATTCGTGAGAGCAGAAGGGCGCGGCGCATCACTTTGAGGGTTCTTGCAGGGCCGCAGTTGGAAGTGGTCATTCCCTCCGGTTTCAATGGCAGGGGCGTGCCTGAAATGCTGGCTTCCAGGAAAGACTGGCTGGCCCGGGCCATGAAACGGGTGGAAAACGCCGGTGCGGCATCCAGGGAGGGATGGAAGCTGCCCCGGGAAGTGTTGTTGCGGGCCATCAATCGCCGGGTTGTGGTTGACGGCGAAATGAAAAGAACGGGGAGGATTCACCTGGTGGAGCAGGACGAATCCAAGATCTTCATTTCCGGTGAAATTCACCATGAGCAATTGGGCCGCAGGATTTTGCACCAATGGATGCGGCACCTGGGGGAGTTCCATCTTCCCCCATGGCTTCAGCAGGTGAGCCGGGAGACGGGCCTCCAGTTCCAAAGGGCTCAGATTCGTCGACAGAAAACACGGTGGGGAAGCTGTTCGGCCAGGGGCACCATCAGTCTCAATGAAAAACTCCTCTTTCTGCCCCCTCACCTGGTGCGTTACATCATGATTCATGAGCTCTGCCACCTGGTCCATCTCAATCACTCGTCCCCCTTTTGGAACATGGTTTCCCGCTTTGAACCCCACTGGAAAGAGCTGGACCGCTCCATCACCCAGGCGGGCACCCTGGTGCCCCAGTGGGCTCACTGATTTTTGCGGTCTGCTTTCCAGCTGCAGCTTTTCTTTTAGGTCACCATGCGTCTGGCCGTCATCTCCGACATTCATGGAAATCTTGAGGCGTTTCTTGCCGTCCTGAAGGATCTGGACCGTGAGCAGCCCGATCTTGTGGTTTCCCTGGGAGACAACGTGGGCTATGGGGCGCAGCCGGAAGAGGTCCTCAATCTTCTCCGGGCACGCAATATTCCCTCGGTCATGGGAAACCACGAGCTCGCCGTTGCCCAATGGGCCGACCGATCCTGGTTCAACCCATCGGCATTGATTTCTGTGGACATCACCCGAGGGCTTCTTTCGGAAAAGTCCCTCCGCTACATCCGCACTTTCCCCCCCAGCCTGATTTTGGCTCACAGCCTCCTCGTTCATGGATTTCCCCCTCATTCGGCCTTCACCTACCTTTTTCAGGTTGAAGATGAGCCATTGAAAGCCGCTCTCGGGAGCCTTGAACAATCCCTGTGTTTTGTGGGGCACACCCACGAACTGGCGAAGGTCTGCTATGATGGGGAGAACTTTAGCCGTGAAGAGATTTCGTGCGGTCTTGTGCCCTTGAGCCCTTTCGGGAAATGCATCATCAACGCGGGAAGTGTGGGGCAGCCCAGGGATGGTGATTACCGGGCCAAATACGTGATTTGGGACCAGGGTAAGGGGATCTTGCATGTCAGGGGCATTCCCTACGACGCCGAGTCCGCTGCCAGAAAAATTCTCGAGCGGGGTTTCCCCGCAGTCAATGCTCAGCGGATTCTCGAGGGATGAGCCCTCTCTCAATGCTGTTGATTTAGGATTTGTGTGTTGTTCTACCACGTCATTACCGCGATGGCGGAGATCCTGAGGATCTTGAAAAAGCTGGATTCCCGCCTTCGCGGGAATGACGTAAAGGTGTTGTTGCACCGGTTGAGACAGCTTAAGTCAACAGCATTGAGCCCTCTCCCTCCCCTTTTTCTGGGACGCTGGCGCTGGGCTCACTTGGCCGCACATGAACCATGGGGATGAATTTTGAAAAAATTGGGTAAGTATGAAGTCCGCGGGTTGCTGGGCAGGGGAGGCATGGGCATTGTCTACAAGGCCCGCTTGCCCTTTGCGGAAAAAATTGTGGCCCTCAAGCTCCTCGCCCCCCATCCTCACCTCTTGCATCTCCTGGGGGAGGTGGAACTCCGGAGGATTTTCACGGCCGAAGCCAGAACCATGAGTGCTTTGAACCACCCCAATGTGGCACAAGTGCTGGATTTTGACCATCACGAGGGAAGACCCTTTTTCACCATGGACTATCATCACCAGAATCTGGGAAGTGTCCTGGGAGAGAGGGCCCGGGTGGAAGAGCCCACCAGGGTTTTGAGGCTGGACAAGGTGATCCGTTACACGGAGCAGGTCCTTCGAGGTCTTGGGCGCCTGCATCGGGCGGGAATCATCCATCGTGACGTGAAACCTTTTAACCTGCTCCTGGACTCCCTGGACCACCTCAAAATCACCGACTTCGGGTTTTCCAAGCTGCGGGGAGAACATCGGTCCTATCCTTCGGGCCTCATACTCGGTTCACCCTTTTACGCCGCCCCCGAACAGGAGAAGGACCCCGAAAGTGTCGATCCTGCTTCCGACCTTTATTCCGTGGGGGTGATTCTGTATCGCATGCTCGTGGGGCTTCTGCCCCAGGAGCATCGGGTGAGGCCCAGCGAGGTTCATCCCGAGATCGATGATTCATGGGATCGATTTGTGCTGCGGGCCCTTGAAGAGAGGCGGTCCTCGCGATTTGGCAGTGCAGGGGAAATGCTGGAGGTGCTGGGAACGCTCAAGGCATCCTGGGCGAGGAAGCGGGAAGAAGCCTGTCTCTTTCCTGAAGGGGATTTGGTGGGTGAGTTGGGGGGTGGCCTGGAGGGAGCCCTGGGTGTTTGGCGTTTGAGATCCCATGCTTTGAAAGTAAGGCCTGAGGATGCCCCTCGCGTATTTGATTGTGACGAACTGTGGCGGCCCCTGGTGCACCTGCGCAATGATTTCCATGTGCAAGGGAGTGGCGCTGCCAAGGGGGTGCATGATGCCGCGACGGGCTTGCTTTGGCAGAAGGAAGGTTCTTCCGAGCCCCTGGACTGGAAAGGAGCCCACAGATACATCGATGAACTCAATGAGAAAAACTTTGGAAATTTTTCGGACTGGAGACTTCCCACCGTCAATGAATGGTTTTCCCTGCTGAAGCCTTTGACTCAGGGTGGCGCGGACTGTCTTGCGGGACCATTTTCAAAAGAGGAAAAGTGGTATTGGTCCTGCGATCGAAAATCTTTTGCCGCAGCGTGGTACGTGGACCTGGAGCTGGGATATGCCCATTGGGGGGATTTCACCAACTTTTATGGTGTCCGTGCCGTACGCACCCATGAGAAAGGAAAGTTCGGGGAAATGAAATAAAAATGCCACAGGCTGCCCCTTGTGGGGGCCTGTGGCCTCATATGAAGCAGGACAGTTTTTTGTTCTCAGCTGCTTTCATCCACTTCGGATCCAAAGTCTCTCAACCATTCGGGATGGAGGCGGTCAAAGTTGATGTCACCGCCGCCGCCCAGCATGTCGGCGAAGGATTCTTGGCCCAGATGGGTCATCCAGAGAGGACGTCCCTGCTTTCTCAGCTCGGAAATATTGAGTTCGAACATTTTGAATCTCCTTTTTAAGAAGAACGTTTGCTCGTTGCTTTCGTTACCGTTAAGAGCAAGATAAGACCGCCCATAAGTTAGTCAAGCCTAATAAAAATCTTTTTGAGCTTCCGTTCAGGCCCGCCCCTTCCGTCTTCCTTTGTCAACGCCCCTTGACTTTTAAAATGTCCAGGGTTTTTCCCTTGACAATAAAAGGGCTCCCCATCTATATACTGAAATTTACAAGTATTTCTGTTTTTTTGTTCCATGTTGGGCAGAAGGCGCACGAGGCATTTCGAGCGTTTCTGAATATTTTTCCCTTTGAGAAGATCCGCAGGCACAAACAAAAGAACCATTTTAAGGAGCCCTCAATGACGTTCCAGGAATTGATCCTCGCACTTGATAAATTCTGGTCAGACCGGGGATGTGTGATTCAACAGCCCTATGACCTCGAAGTGGGCGCCGGCACCTTCAATCCCGCCACCTTTTTGAGGGTCCTGGGGCCGGAGCCTTACAACGTGGCCTATGTGGAACCGTCCCGGCGCCCGACGGATGGCCGCTACGGTGAGAATCCCAACAGGCTGCAGCACTACTACCAATACCAGGTGATCATCAAGCCTTCCCCTCCCGATTCGCAGGATCTTTACCTGGAAAGCCTCAAGAGTTTCGGCATCGACCCCCTGGAGCACGACATTCGCTTTGTTGAGGATGACTGGGAATCGCCCACTCTGGGTGCATCGGGACTGGGGTGGGAAGTGTGGCTCGATGGCATGGAGATCACCCAGTTCACCTATTTTCAGCAGGTGGGGGGAATCACCCTGAGCCCCGTCAGTGTGGAACTCACCTATGGTCTCGAGCGGATCGCCATGTACCTTCAGCGGGTGGACAATGTCTATGATCTCATCTGGACCGGGGATGTGAAATATGGGGACATTCACCACCATGGAGAAGTGGAGTGGTCTCACTACAATTTCCAGCAGGCGGATGTGGACATGCTGCTCAAGCTGTTTGGCATGTATGAGGCCGAGGCGCAGCGCATGAACGAAAAAAATCTCGTGCTCCCCTGCTACGACTACACCCTCAAGTGTTCACACGTCTTCAATCTGCTCGACGCCCGGGGAGCCATCAGCGTCACTGAACGCACCAATTATATCGCCCGTGTGCGAAACCTTGCGCGGCTGGTGGCCCATGCCTATGTGGCTCAGAGGGAAGAGATGGGATTTCCGATGCTCAACAAATGGGAAAAAAAATAAACTGAATAGAGGAAACCATGGGAGAACAGTTTTATCTGGAAATAGGGTGTGAAGAAATCCCCGCGGGTTACATTCAGCCTGCGCTGGAAGCCATGTCCGCCGATATGGTGAGCTACCTGGATGAAAATCGCATCAGGCATGCGGAAGCCTACATCACGGGAACACCGAGAAGGCTGGTGCTGGCCATTCCGGAAATGGACGAGCATCAGGAGTCTTATTCCGTGGAGGTGATGGGGCCTCCCAGGCAGGTGGCTTTCGACAGCCAGGGCCGCCCCACCAAGGCCGCAGAGGGATTTTCTCGAGGTCAGGGCGTGGACATGGACGCGGTGAAGATCAAGAGGACCCCAAAGGGCGATTACCTCTACGTGGTCCGGGAGGAGTCGGGAGTGCCGACCCGCGAACTCCTGGGGAAAATGCTCCCCGATTTCATCGCCCGCATACCCTTTCCCAAGTCCATGCGCTGGGGCAGCCTCAATGTCACCTTCGCCCGTCCCATATGCTGGATCACAGCTCTGCTGGGAAAGGAAGTGGTCCCTTTTGAGTACGGTGACATCAAGAGCGGGAACCAGTCTTTTGGGCACCGCTTCATGAGTCCCCAATGGATCACCGTTGAAGATTTCGACAGTCATCGGGAAAATCTTCGAAAACATTTTGTGATTTTGGATCGCAGGGAGAGAAGAGATCTCATCGCCCGGGTCGTTGAGGAAACTGCGGCCAGTGTGAACGGCCGTATTCTGGAGGACGATGAGCTGCTCGATGAGGTGACTCAGATATTGGAATATCCTCAACCCGTTGTGGGCCAGTTTGAAGAAAAATACTTGCAACTGCCTCCTGAACTGCTCATCACCGTGATCAAACGGCACCAGCGCTATTTCGCCGTCACCGGCTCCAAAGGGGATCTTCTCCCGTATTTTGTCACCGTGGCCAACACCGTTCCCAGGGACGTCTCCGTTGTGGCGGCGGGCAATGCCAAAGTGGTTCGAGCCCGTTTGGAAGACGCCCGCTTTTACTATGAAGAAGATCAGAAAATGCGCCTTGAAGACCGGGCTGAGGAGCTCAAGAGAGTGGTTTTCCATTCCAAGCTGGGCACAAGCTGGGAAAAGGTGGAAAGGTTCACCGCTCTGGCGAGGTGGCTTTCGGCTCACATTGCTCCCTGGTGTGCGCAGACGGTGGAACGGGGTGCATTGCTGTGCAAGGCCGATCTGGTCTCGGGAATGGTGGGCGAGTTCCCCGAACTGCAGGGAATCATGGGCAGTGCCTACGCCCGTCTGCAGGGAGAGTCTCCGGAGGTCTGCAAAGCCATATACGAGCACTATCAGCCCACCCGTGCCGGAGGACCCATTCCCGAAAGCCTGGAAGGCTGCCTCTTGAGTGTGGCGGATAAAATGGACACCATCGTGGGATGTTTCGGTGTGGGCCTCATCCCCTCGGGAACGGCTGACCCCTTTGCTCTCAGGCGCCAGACACTGGGCATCATTCGAATCATCCTGGAGAAACCCTTCAAAGTCTCCCTGAGCGGCCTCATCGAGGAGGCGTTGCCTCTCCTCAAAGACAGGCTCACCGCTTCAGGGGAGGAAGTGAAAAGCAACGTCACCCATTTCTTTGAAGGAAGACTGCACCACTACCTGGTGAGCCAGGAAGGCATCAGTCCCGACGTGGTGGACGCTTCCCTCGCCATCGGCATGGACGACATGGTGGATGCGGTGAAGCGCACCCGGTCCCTGGGCGCCTTCAAAGCCCGCCCGGACTTCGACAGCCTGGCCGCTGCCTTCAAGCGGGTCGTCAACATCATCAGGACGCCCGAAAGGAAGCCCGTGGAAGTGGGTCTTTTCCGTGAAAAACAGGAGAAGGCACTCCATGCAGAGCTCAGCAATGTGGAAGGGGTGGTGGAGGGCTGTCTCAAGGCATCTGACTATGACGGTGCTCTGGAAGCCATGGCCGGGCTGAAGGGTTCCATCGACGATTTTTTTGACTCGGTGCTCATCATGGATGCGAATCAGAACGTTCGTAACAATCGACTGGCACTTCTCACAAAGATTCACGACCTTTTCGGCAAAGTGGGCGACTTCCGCAAGATCCAAAGTGCCTGACCAGCCGCCATCAAAAAAAGCGCGGGGCCTTTTTCTTTCTCATGGGGCCCGCTTCAGTGAAATCCCCGGGAACTGACCCGGTGGGGGGCATGTGATTCATGCCCCCCTTTCATGGAGCAAGGGGAATTTCATGGAGTGTGCACTCGTGACCCCTCAGTTTCACACCAGGGGAAAGTGAAATTTTCGAAGCAGGGCTACCCGCTCCAAAGATTCCCGGTGCATGGTTTTGAGGGCACTGCTCTCAGAAATGGCCCTGGCGAGGGCGTCATGGAGGGGTCCGATGTTCTCTGACCGCTGGCAGGCCAGAAAAAAATCGATGCTCGC
>SLCH01000099.1 GCA_007125915.1 Syntrophobacteraceae bacterium | reverse complement strand
CTTCCAAGGGTTATGAGGAAAAGGTTCCAGACAATCCTTTTCCACTGCGAGAAGAGCGGAATCAAGAAGCTCAAATGGCCGAGAGGGCTGAATCCTGCCTGCATGGTCACTCACCTCAGTTTGTGTTCTGCCTCGTGGGAAACCTGTCGCCAAAAAACAGAACGGTAAAATGATTGAAAAAAAGCTTTCAAAACCAGGAGGAGATGGTAAATGAAAGAAAAGATCGAGGTCAAGGGATGCCATGAAAAGACTTCCCTCAACTTCTTCGGCTTTTTCCAGCAGTCGGTTCACGGGCTCTCATGAACGGGGTTTCTTAAGACTCGCCTCTTTTCGGGACCGAAGCCGGCGGCTTCACCCGCAGCTCATTTTTTTTCCGAGCCAGGACATTTTTATGGTACAAATACTTCTTTGTTCAGCTGTCCCCTGAAACTTGCTTTTGCAGAGACAGTACCGGGTTCGAGCGGACCGCTTGCGCAATGATCGTCGAACGGTTCCGTGTTCAGGGCAATCATCTTCCCAGTCTGGACGCTTCATATGCCAAGGGTTATTCTTTACCAACCTCAAATACCACAGAATACGGGCAATGTGGCACGCACATGCGCTGCCACCCACACGCCCCTTCATCTGGTGGAACCCCTGGGGTTTCAAATTTCTGATCGCCATTTGAAGCGTGCGGGGCTCGATTACTGGCATCATGTGGACCTGCGGACTCATGGAGACCTGAATGACCTGAGGGAATGCATTGCGGGAGGACGATGGGTGTGTTTTTCCGCCCGCAGTGACCGCAGTTTTCATGATTTTGAGTTCATGCCCGGAGACTGTCTTTTTTTTGGTTCTGAGACGAGAGGACTGCCTGATTTTCTGCTGAATGATGTTTCCAACCGTGTTCTGCGGGTGCCCCTGGACAGGGGGCGAGTGAGAAGTCTCAATCTAGCCACGACGGTCGGTGTGGTCCTCTACGAAGCCATACGTCAACTGACGCGTCGTGATGGCCACGGATTCCGTGCCTTTGACTCCTGATTTGCGCATACGCTTATCACCCTTGCTGTTAAAGATCCAAGTTGCGGTTGATTTTTCCAATTGCTGTTGATTCTCCAACGTGACAGTGCTGAGAGACAAACTCTTGACGAGCAGAAATGGAATGGGTCGCATGGACAGAGCAGAACGAGAAAAGCTGAAAGAGAAGCTCCACAGACATTGCCCCGAAATCAAGCAGCTCGGCTTAAACACCATCGTCCTGGGACGCGGCAAACAATACTGAGTGGTCTTCTTCGAGGGCGGGGACCGCTCTCAGAACAGCCCTCCATTGAGTTCTTTTCGCATTTCACAGCCCGAACGGGAGCTGGAGGCTTTCAGTACGCAGAATCGCTGGGAGCGTGACCTGGAAAAAGCGCTTATTGAGGCGAAAAAGAAACTCCATTGGAACTCCAAGGTAAAAAGAAAGGTTCACAAGTCTTCCGGTGGAAGATGTGGAGATTTACGAAGTGGCGCAAATTGTCTGGAAAGGAATCGTTTGGAAAGCCGCATACGGCCAACTGTCGGTTAAGGAGTTGCTGACCATACTCAAGGGGTTCGGCCCCATGGAGGTGGTCCGGTTTGAAAAACCCGGTTCATTCAGGGGAGAACTCAGTCTTTCCCTTTCCCCTGAAGGCACCAAGGAGATCACCCTTTATCATCTGGAAGTGCTTGAACCCAGGAGACGGGGGTATGGCCGGGATGCCCTGGCTTTTCTGAGGAGCATTTTCAGAGGTGTGATCCACGTTGAAGATGCGGAGATCGCCGATCATCACGGTGTTGGGAAAAAAAGTCAACGCTTCTGGATCAAAATGCTGGATGAGGGGTTGATCGATTCCCTCAATGCCGACATCGAGGGGAACCATTTCTTCAACAACGAACATGATAAGAATTCCAAGGATTCCAAGTGCAACACGGAAGAGCCGAAATTTTCCAACTATGAATGCTAGAGACAAGGTTCAGACTTTTTTTCAATTGGAGCAGACCATCGAAAGATTGCGCGGGGAAAACCTGCGCATAGTCTTCACCAACGGGTGTTTTGACCTCCTGCACATCGGACACCTGAGATATCTGGAGGCGGCTAAGGCTCTAGGGGACGTTCTCGTCGTGGGCATGAACACCGATGCCTCCGTGAGGCTCATCAAGGGGGCCGGAAGGCCCATCATGCCCGAGAACGAAAGGGCGGAGCTGGTCTGTGGCCTTCACTGCGTGGATCATGTGGTTCTTTTTGACTTCCCCGATCCTCTGCCCCTCATTGAAAGGGTCAAACCCCATGTGCTCGTCAAGGGAGCCGACTGGTGCATGGAAAGAATTGTGGGGGCCAGCCATGTGAAATCCCTGGGAGGAGAGGTGGTCACAATCCCTCTTGTGCCCCAAGTTTCAACCACGCAAATCGTTGAAAGGATTCTCGAAAGATTTGCTCACTCAGCTTCATGCCTGGGGAGTGAGAGTCAGAGATCATGAAATTTTAAGGAGGCTTGTGATCTTGGGTACGAAAAAGATAAAACCGGTCAAGACCATGAAACGTTCCTTGCCCCCGGATATGGAATTTTCCGAGTCATTGAAGTACTGGCTGGAAATTTATTCCCGGCACCTCATCGCCGGTGTGGTGATTGTCCTCCTTGTGGTGGCGAGCATTCTGGGGTACCAGTACCATCAGCGGAACAAGGAAATGCGGGCTCATGATGCCTATGCGGTGGTTTTAAACACCTGGCCCTGGGAATCACCCGAAGCGGTGGGCTGGGAAAGATTCATTGCCGTGTCAAGTGAATTTCTCCAAGAGCACGGCAGCACCAAGGCGGCTTTGCACGCCCGCCTGGATCTGGCGCGCGCTCATTACGCCATGGGCAATTATGACGAAGCCCATGGGCTGGCCATGGAGGCTGCGGCGAAAATTTCAGACCGCCATCCCATGAAGCCTCTTGTGGTCTACCAGCTGGCTCTCATTTCGCGGCAGATGGGAATGGTTGACGAGGCCGTTGCCCACTGGCAGTCCCTTCAAAGGACGGGGGGGCCCGGCATGCAAAGGGAGGCTCACTGGCAGATCGCGCGCATACACCTGGAGCGGCAGAATTTTGAAGAGGCCCTGGAGCATTTTCAGCGTGCGCTGGATTCAAGGGGGGAGTATCCTCGGGAGGAATTGATCCGTCAGGAGCTTGCCGCTGCTCAGGCGGGGGTGGGTGGCGCCTCTTGACCTTTGGGGGCGAAGCTTTTTGAATAGCGCTCCGTCCCTGAATCTTTGAAGCATGCAGGAATGCAGAGTTTTTCCTTGACACCTTACCTTGAATTGGATATCCACAGCCAGAAGAGCGATGTTGATTTGATCCGATGAAAAGGAAAAAATATTATGAACCTCCCAGTTACCCCCTTCGAGCCAATCATGTTTTGGTTTGGCATATTCTGGTTTGGCTTCTTTTTTTGCATGCCTGCCTTTGGGGGAGGAGAGTCGTCGCAAGTCGACGGATGAAAGACCTCAACCATGGGTGGGCGAAACAACGCGGAACCCATGGAATTTCAAGGTAGTGAGAAGGCCGTGGATTCCCGGAAGTCCACGGCCTCTTTTTTTGAGCCCCGCGCATGCCTGCAGCCCAGTTGAAAGGAAGGTGAGAACAAGATGATTTACAACATGGAATATGAGACCATGCCGCGCGAGGCGTTGGAGGCCATTCAGTTCAAACGCCTTCAGGCCACTTTGGAGCGTGTATACGCCATGGTCCCTTTCTATCGCAACAAGTTCCACGAGGCTGGAATAACTCCATCGGACGTAAGGGCACTGTCGGACCTGCATTGCCTTCCTTTCACCACCAAGCAGGATTTGAGGGACAACTATCCCTATGGCATGTTTGCGGTCCCCATGGACAACGTGGTGCGCATTCATGCGTCGTCGGGAACAACGGGAAAACCCACGGTGGTGGGATACACCGCGCGGGACATTGAAACCTGGGCGGAACTCATGGCACGCGCGCTGGCGTCGGGAGGGGCGTCCCGGGGGGACATCATTCACAACGCGTACGGCTATGGTCTTTTCACGGGGGGATTGGGGGTGCATTATGGTGCGGAGAAACTGGGAGCATCGGTCATCCCCATATCGGGTGGAAACACCAAGCGTCAGATCATGATCATGAAAGACTTCCGGCCGACGATTCTCACCTGCACACCTTCCTATGCCCTTCACCTGGGGGAGGTTGCCCAGGAGATGGGTGTGGACTTTCAGGGTCTCCACTTCAAGTCCGGTGTCTTTGGCGCTGAGCCCTGGTCAGAGGAGATGCGGCAGGAAATTGAAAGAAAACTGCACCTGTCGGCTGTGGACATCTATGGCCTCAGCGAGGTGCTGGGTCCCGGGGTGGCCGTGGAGTGCATCGACGCCAAGAATGGGCTTCACATCGCAGAAGATCACTTCATTGCGGAAATCATAGATCCTGAAACGGGTGAGGTGCTGCCCAACGGAAAAAGGGGCGAACTGGTTTTCACATCCATCACCAAAGAGGCCTTTCCCATCATTCGCTATCGCACTCGCGACATCAGCATGCTCCATAGAGAACCCTGCATCTGCGGCCGCACCCACGTGCGCATGAGCCGTGTCACGGGCAGGACGGATGACATGCTCATCATTCGGGGTGTGAATGTTTTTCCGTCTCAGATTGAAAGTGTCCTCATGGAAATGGAAGGGGTCGAACCCCACTATCAGCTCGTAGTGGACCGCAAGGACAACCTCGATCTCCTCACGGTGCGGGTGGAGGTGGGGGAGCACATTTTTTCCGATGAAGTTCGCATGCTGCAGACCCTTGAAAGGAAAATTTCAAAAAACATCAAAGAATTTTTGGGTGTTTCCGCTAAAGTGAAGCTGGTGGAACCCAAGACCATCGAGAGAAGCGAGGGGAAAGCCAAGCGGGTGATCGACAACCGCGTCCTGTAAAACCACTGCCTTTAGAGAGGAGGGCATGCATCATGAGGGTCGAGCAAATATCGGTTTTTCTGGAGAACAAGGCGGGCCGTCTGTCGGAAGTCACAAGAATCCTGTCCGAAGCGGGTGTGAACATTCGAGCGCTCTCACTGGCTGACACCTCTGATTTTGGAATTCTCCGGCTCATCGTCAATGACAACGACAAGGCAAAGGAGGCTCTCAAGAGGAACGGTTTCACCGTGGGCAAGACGGATGTGGTCGCGGTGGAAGTGGGAGATCACCCCGGCGGACTTCACAAGATCCTGGATGTCCTCTACCAGGCCAATGTCAACGTGGAATACATGTATGCTTTTGTTCAGCAGAGCGGCAACAATGCGGTGATCATTTTCCGCTTTGACAATCTGGAAGAGGCTGTGAAGATACTCACGCAAAATGGCATCAAGGTGATCGACGGGTCCGTTCTGTACGGGATGTGATCACCATCGGGGGCATTGCCGCAGGGGGTTCGGTTTTTCTGAAACTCACCGGCCCTTGCAGCTGACACCGTTCGTTTTGCAAATGATAAAGATGGGCGGGGTGCATCCTTTGGTGGCGAAGCAGCAGGTGTTTGTGTGCCATCATCTGAGGTGATTGAACGCGCGAAGGAGAGGACATGAAAAGACAGGCAGGCTTGAGTTTTACAGTGGTCGTGATGTGGGTTCTCCTGCTGGTGGGAACAGGGGCCGGCACTGTGGCATGGGCAGGGGATGTCTACAGAATCGGAGGCATTTTTGCCGTGACGGGGCCAAGTTCTTTCTTGGGTGACCCCGAAAAGAGAAGCATGGAAATGGCCATCGACGAGATCAATGCTGCGGGGGGCATCGATGGCCGCAAGCTGGAGGCGGTCATTTACGACTCGGAGGGAGAGCCCACCAAGGCCGTTCTGGCTGCCAACAGGCTCATCAGCCGGGACAGGGTTCTGGCGGTTGTGGGAACCAGCCTGACTCCAACCACCCTGGCGGTCATTCCCATCATGGAAAGAAACCGCATTCCCCTGGTGAGCTGTGCTGCGGGCATCGACATCACAGAACCGGTGAGGCCCTGGATCTTCAAGACGGCACAAAGCGATGCCCTGGCCGTGGGCGCCATATATGAGCACATGAAGAAGGAGGGCATCGAAAGGATCGGCATTCTCACAGTGGAAAATGCTTTTGGTGAGTCCGGAAGGCACCAGCTGCAAACCAAGGCAGAGGAGTTTGGCATTCAAATTGTCCATGCTTCAAGCTTTGGCGCCAGGGACACGGACATGACCGCGCAGCTCACGAGAATCAGAGGGACAAATCCCGATGCCATCGTGTGCTGGGGAACCAATCCGGGACCGGCTGTGGTGGCTCGAAACCTTCAGCAGTTGAACATCAATGTTCCCCTCTACCAAAGCCACGGGGTGGCATCGCCCAGATTCATCGAGCTGGCCGGGGACGCGGCTGATGGGATTTATCTTCCCACAGGCAAAATACTGGTGGCCGATCAGCTTCCCGAGGACGATCCTCAAAAAGAGGTCCTGACCAGATACATCGAATCTTTTGAAAGCCGCTTTCGAATGCCCGTTTCCGGCTTCGGCGGCTATGCCTATGACGCCGTATATCTTTTGGCGGAAGCCCTGAAGGGAAGTGATGGCGATAGAGAAAAGATACGTTCTTCCCTCGAACAGATAAGCGGACACGTGGGTGTGACGGGAATTTTCAACTTCTCGCCGGAAGATCACAATGGTTTGTCTTCGGATGCCTTTGTCATGGTTCGCATAGAAAATGGTGAATGGAAGCTGCTGGATCAATAGGCATCATCCTTCACGCACTCCTGAAAGCAAGGAAACAGGTTTAAGGGCCCATGCAGGAAATTCTACAGTATTTCTTCTCCGGGATCACCGCGGGAGCGGTTTACGCGGTCATTGCCCTTGGTTTCACACTCCTGTTCAACGCCACGGGGCTCATCAACTTTGCCCAGGGTGAATTCGTGATGCTGGGAGCCCTCGTTCTCATCACCCTCTGGAAAGTCCTGGCGCTCCCCCTGATCGTGGCTTTTGCCCTTTCCGTGGCCGTGGTGGCCCTCATTGGCATTCTCATGGAAAGGATGGCACTGCGCACCGTGCGCAAACCACACCCCATCGTCATGGTCATCATCACCATAGGAATATCCATTTTCCTGAGAGGTGTGGGAATGCTCACCTGGGGAAAGGATGCCCACAGTGTGGAGCCTTTCACCCAGCATGCGCCGGTGGAGGTCTACGGGGCCACGCTTCTCCCTCAAAGCCTCTGGATTCTGGGCATCGTGCTGATCATAGTGGCGGGGCTGCAGTTCTTCTTCAAAAGGACTCTCGCCGGCAAGGCCATGGAGGCCTGCGCCATCAGTAAAAAGGCGGCGTGGTTGCTGGGCATTCCCAGCGAAAAGATGGTCCTTGCGGCTTTTGCCATGAGCGCCGCCATGGGTGGCGTGGCGGGAGTCCTCATTGCTCCCATAACCATGAGCAGTTACGACATGGGCACCATGCTTGGTCTCAAAGGCTTTTGCGCCGCAATGCTCGGAGGCTTGGGAAGCGTTTTGGGAGCTGTGATCGGAGGTCTTCTTCTGGGGGTGATCGAAGCCTTTGGTGTGGGCCTGGTCGCTTCGGGGCTGAAAGACGTGCTCGCATTTCTCATTCTGCTCTTAATCTTGTATTTGCGGCCGAGCGGTCTTTTAGGCGCCAAATCCATTCAACGGTTTTAAAGCCCTGCGGGATACCATGTTGAAGAGACTCATTTTCATTGCCGTCATCGTTCTCACGGGCCAGGTTGTTTCCAATCCCTACTACCTGCAGGTTCTCACTTTCATTGGGATCAACACCCTCCTCGCCCTGGGCCTGAACATGGTCATGGGTTACGCGGGGCAGATTTCTCTGGGACATGCGGCATTTTATGGCCTGGGAGCTTACACTTCGTCCCTGCTCACCATTCACCTGAACTGGTCTCCCTGGCTGGCTCTGCCCTTCACCCTGGTGTTCGTGGGATTGATTGCCTTCATCGTGGCGTTGCCCATGCTGAGGCTTTCGGGCTATTACCTCGGCATGGGCACTCTGGCCTTTGGCATGATCGTTTTTTTCATTTTTCTTCAGTGGAGAAGCCTCACAGGAGGAGATTCAGGGCTCATCGGAATCCCCGGGTTGACCCTGGGGCCCATCAGTTTTGAATTTGGCGCTCCGCCCTTCTACCTGGTGTGGAGCGCGGTATTTCTGTCCTTTGTGGTGTGCGAACGCCTCATTGATTCGCGCATTGGGCGTGCGCTCCGTTCCCTTCATGACAGCGAAAAGGCTTCGGCGGCAATGGGCATCAATACAAGCCGCCTCAAGGTGCAGGTGTTTGTTTTTGGGGGAGTGATGGCTGCCCTGGCGGGCTTTCTGTACGCACACCTCATCACCTTCATAAGCCCTCAGACCTTCGATTTTCTCATGTCGGTCAAGATTGTCACCATGGTGGTCATAGGGGGAATGGCCAGCGTGTGGGGTTCACTTCTCGGGGCTGCGCTGCTGACCCTGCTCCCCGAGTGGCTGCATGTGTTTGCCGATTACGAAATGATCATCTACGGGCTCACTCTCGTGGTGATCATGATATTTCTTCCCCAGGGTCTCACAAGGGGGCTGTTGGATAGTTATGAGCATTTCAGATCCAGAAGCAAAAACCTTCCAAAAAGTCATGAAAGTTGAAGGGGTGTCCAAAGCCTTCGGGGGAATTCAAGCCCTTGCAGGTGTGTCCTTTCAAATAGAATTGGGGCACATCCATGCGGTCATCGGTCCCAACGGCGCAGGCAAAACGACATTGTTCAACATCATCACGGGAGCCTATGCACCTGATGCCGGCCGTGTGGTCTACAAGGAAAAAGAAATACAGGGAAGGAAAGTCCATGAGATCGTTTCCATGGGTATCTCGCGAACTTTTCAGAATGTGGAACTTTTTGGAAGTCTGACCGCTTTGGAAAATGTTCTCGTAGGACGCCACGTGCAAACCCGCTGTGGTTTTCTTGCGGCCATAGCCCGATGGCCATGGGTGAGGGAAGAAGAGGAAGCCGCCAGACAGAAGGCTCTGGAGATCCTGGATTTTGTGGGCTTAAAAAAAACCGAGCACACCAAGAGTGTGGATCTTCCCTTTGGGTGGCAGAGGTTTCTCGAGATTGCCCGGGCCCTGGCGGCGGAACCCCAGCTCATGCTTCTCGATGAACCCGCTTCAGGTCTCAATGCGGTGGAGACCCAGCAGCTGGGTGATCTTCTGCTGCACATCAAGGAGCGGGGGGTCACCATCCTTCTGGTTGAGCACGATATGAGCCTCACCATGAACATTTCCGACCAGATCCTGGTGCTCCATCAGGGAATGCGTCTCGCGGAAGGTTCCCCGCGGGAGATTCAGGACAACGAAAAGGTCATATCCGCCTACCTTGGAAAGGTTTGAAGCCGGGGAGTCAGTGTCATCCATGTTGCGGCTCAGAAATGTCAAGTGTTTTTATGGCCGTATCCAAGCCATAAGTGGAGTCAGCCTGTCTGTCCGTCAGGGTGAAATCATCGCGCTCATAGGAGCCAATGGAGCGGGCAAAAGCACTCTTCTTCAGACCGTTTCAGGGTTGCTGTCCGGCTGGGAAGGGGAAATCGAGTTTGAAAAGGTTTCTCTTGCGGGGCTCAAGCCCCCTGAAATCGTTCAGCGGGGCATCAGTCTCGTCCCTGAAGGCCGCATGCTCTTTCCCCCCATGAGCGTTTTAGATAACCTGAAGCTGGGAGCTTACATCCGCTATCGGCGCAAGGAGCGGGAACAGGTGGAAAAAGACCTCGAAGAGATTCAGGACCTCTTCCCCGTTCTCCGGGAACGCTTCCGCCAGGCTGCGGGCACTCTCTCGGGAGGAGAACAGCAGATGCTCGCCATAGGGCGTGCCCTGATGGCTCGACCGCGGCTCCTTCTTCTGGATGAGCCTGCCATGGGGCTGGCCCCTTTCATGGTGCAGCTCATCATGGAAACCCTTCAGAAACTGAAGGAAGATGGAATGACCATATTGCTGGTGGAGCAAAATGCCAGGGCTGCCCTTCAAATAGCCGACCGTGGCTATGTTTTGGAAAACGGGCGCATTGTGCTGGATGGGCCGGCTCATGAATTGCTCGCCGATGAGGAAGTGAAGCGGGCATACCTGGGCAAGGATTACAGGGAATTCACTGATGGGAGGATGTGACAATGCCCATTTGGAAACATGCAGCGGAATGCCTGAGCCTGGATGAGCGCCGGCAGGAGCAGCTGGAAAAAGTTCAGAGCACACTCAACAGAGTCTTCAGGAATGTGCCCTTTTACAGGAATTTGCTGGAGGGGGTTCCTCTCGACCCATCGGAGGTTCGTCGTCTTGAGGACCTGCAGAAGCTCCCCTTCACTCTGCGTTCTCATTTCAGTGACAATTATCCCTACGGCCTGTTTGCCGTTCCTTTGCGGGATGTGGTGCGCATTCACACGGCGCGCGGCACGGCCTCCTATCCCACCGTGAGCGGCTACACCAAGAAAGACCTTGGTGCCTGGAAGGAGATGGTTGCCCGGGGATTGACGGCTGCCGGAGTGACCTCTGCGGACATCATACAGATTGAACTGGATGCGGGCCTTGCCAATTGGGGCCGCGACTACAAAGATGGGGCTGAGGCCATTGAAGCGGGAGTCATCCCCCTCACCATTCTCTCTCCCGAAAAACAGCTGATGGTGCTGCGGGACTACCGAACGTCCGTCCTGGTCATCAGCGCTTCGGCCGCCCTTCAATTCGCACAGTGGATTTTTCGGGCCAACCTCAATCCCAATGCGGTGGCCCTTCGAACCCTCATTCTGGTGGGTGAGATTCCCGGGCAGGACCTTCGCAGGCAGCTGGAAGAACAGCTGCACGTCACCACCTGGCTCAACTATGGGTTGAGTGAGGTGCCTGGGCCCGTGATCGCTTTCGAATGCGAGGAGCACCATGGGCTTCATATCAACGAGGATCATTTTTACCCCGAAGTGATCGACCCCCTGACGGAAAAAGTGCTTCCCATGGGCCAGGTGGGAGAGCTGGTTCTCACCACGCTCACAACGAGAGCCTTCCCGTTGATTCGCCTGAGAACCGGCGACCGGGCTCGGCTCATGAAAGGAAGTTGCCCGTGCGGCCGCACTTTGCGCAAGATGGAATGGTTGCCTCCCCTGTCTCAGGAAATGATCATGATTCGTGGTGTCAAGGTCCACCACCAGCAGATTGCTCTGCTCCTGGAGCGTGTTCTCGGCTTTCTCCCTGACCAGTGCCGCTTTCTGAAAAGCACGGAGGACTTGAACGATATTCTGGACATATGGCTTCATGTGGAAGACCGGTTGTTTTTCGATGAAATAAAAGGAATGGAACAGCTTCGAAACCATGTGGCCTCGGAGCTTTCCCAGGAACTGGGGGTTCCCGTGAGAATCAGGTTCAAGGAGCACATTTCCTTTCTTTAAAACCCTTCACCAGGAACTCCCGGGAACCCATGGAGACCCGTCTTTCAAAGATGGAGCTGCCAATGGGAACCCGGCAGATTTCGCTCACCTTCATGCTTCATGAGAGGCCCTTGAGGTCTGTCAATCTTTCCTCGCTGGTTTCTCCATCACTTTTTCAGTTCAGATTTTGTGCTGCTTTGCAGGTGCCCTTTCAAGGCGAAAATGCTTTTGATTTAACGGCTTGAGGGTTGTCCCGTCCCGTCACCCCCGCAGAGGCGGGGGTCCGGAAGATCCTGCAAAGACTGGATTGGCGCTTCGGCGTGAATGGCGCGAAAAAACTTTGTTCAGGGCGAGAAAGCGTTAATCCCTATTGCCTCAAGGTGTCTCCTTTTCCATGGGTTTTGAACCCATTGGCTCCAGCATTCTTAAAAATCCCAAGACCGCAATTTCCTCCCGATGATGCATCCCTCGGGTCTTCTCGGGATCTTTCCCTTTTTTCCATTCCCATTCCATGGTGGACAGGAACACAAAGATTTCAAGTCAATGGGAGCATGTGCCGATCCAAGGGTCATGCAAGAATTTTGAATTGCGTGGAAAGTAGCCTTGACAAAAATCAGGGCATGAAGGGTTTTCAAAAATTTTTCGCAATTACTGATGCGAAGAAAGGCATGAAGGACATGATGAAGGCAAACCCGGCAGCACAGGGGGATTTTTGTCGCCTGGTCTGGAAAATTTCCGACATTCCGTCCATGCCCATGTCTCTTCGAAGATATTTTGAGATCCTTCATGATGAAGTGGCATCTCTCAGGGACCTTGAGAATGCTGTGCGCCACGATCAGTCCCTGTCGGCCAGGATATTGCGCATCGCCAATTCCAGTTATTATGGATTCCGGGGAAAGATATCCTCTCTCTCAAGGGCCATGCTGCTCATTGGGTTTGAGGAAGCCAAAAGAATATGTCTCTCCTACGTGCTTCTGGATCTGTCCCGTGATTCTCACGCCCTCGACCCGCACACAAGAGAGCAGTTGTGGAAGCACGCTTTTGCCGTCGGCAAGGCAGCAAGTCTCATGGCGCAAAAACGTCCGTGGCTCCAAAGAGATGAGGCCTACTTCCTGGGGCTGCTCCACGACCTGGGCAAAGTCATATTGGCTGTTCACTTCAAAGACCATTTTGAATCCATAAAAGAATTGTCCCTCAAAAGCGGGGTCAGTTTTTATGCGGCGGAAGGGGCCCATGGAATCTCTCATGGCCGTGTGGGCAGATGGGTCGGACTCAAGTGGGGTTTTCCGGAAATCTACCTGGAGGTCATGGAATTTCATCATGCCCCTGAAAAGTCTTCGCTTCACAAGCCCGCGGTGACCCTCATTTTTCTGGCCAATGCCCTGGCCAATTCCCGCTGGAGCCCCCAGTTGCTGGAGGAGGAAGAGATTATTTCCCACTGCGGAGACCTGTTCATTTCTCATGAGGAATGGATGGAATACGGTGAGCAGATGGCCCGGGTCTGGCGGGAAGTTGACGTTCTTTGGAGCACGCTGAATTGAAAAGGGATTTTGTGATGGACGAAAAAACCAGGAACGTTCTTCGATGGGGACTTCTCGATTCCCAGGCTCAACGGGAGGAACTCTTCCGCTGCATGGGAATGATCCAAAGATTCGATGAAATCATTGCCTCGGGTCCTCAAACGGAAAGCCTTTCCCGGGAATTGGTCAGAATTGTGCTGGAGGAAACAGGGTTTGAGAAGTGTTCCATCTTCTTGTGGAACGACGACCAGAAAAAACTCATGCTCTCGGCTGCCATGAGGCTTGAAGATCTGCTCAATGTGGAGGGTGAGGCAGGGGAGTCCTCCACCATGGAATGGAACGCCCATTATCACATGATTGAGCAGGTTCATGCTTCAAAAACACCCGTTTTTCTGGAAAATATGGAGGAAATGACAAGTGAAAAGATGAATGGCAATCCTTTGAAGCCCGTTTTCCTTGCTTCGATGCCCATCGGTGACCTGGGAGTCCTTAATCTGCGCACTCATGAGCCCGCTCCCTTTCCATTCCAGGTCAGGCGTTCCTGGGCGATACTGTGCAAGATCATGGAATACCTTTTTAAAAACTCCCTCTGGAGATCCGGTGCTCCCATGCCCGCCGAAGGCGGTGTGCAGCGGGAAATGATTGAAGGGGCGAAACGGAGTTCGGGAAGGAACGGCAGTGGACGTGAGAGTTTGGATCCATTTATGGGGGACGCTCTCGATTTCACACCCCAGGGGATTTGCCTTCTCAATGCTTCGGGACATCTGATGGGTTTCAATCGTTCCATGAAAGAGTTGCAGGGAGAAGGAACCGAAGCCATGATCGGCCGTTCTCCCGCCGTGCTGTTTCTTGATCCGGAGAACTTTGAAAAACTCTTTGCAGAAGCTCTTGCTCAAGGCCGGGCCGAACTGCAGGAAGTTTCCCTGGTCAACCACAAGAGAGAAGCCTACTCGGCCGATGTCCGCCTGATCTCTCTGCCCATGGACAAGGAGCGAGCCACCGGCTTCCTCCTCCTTATCGATGATGTCACTCAAAAGAAGGCCCTGAGAGAAAAAATTCTGCAAACGGAAAAACTGGCGGCTGTGGGAACGATGGCCGGGGGAGTGGCTCATGATTTCAACAACCTTCTCATGGCCATTCTTGGCCACATACAACTGCTCGTGCCTCAGGTTCAGGATGCGGACATTGTGCGGCGCCTGAAAAACATGGAGAAGGCTGTTTTTGACGGTTCTCATCTTATCCGAAGGCTGCAAAAGTTCACCAGGCGGGACAAGGGTGTGGAACTGGCGATGGTTCCCGCCGATGCAGACGATGCCATTCGGGACGTTTTGGAGTTGACGCGTCCCCGCTGGAAAAATGGCATGGAAAAGCTGGGGCGCAGCATTGAATTCCAACTGGATTTGCAGCCGGGATGCAGAGCGCGCATGCATGGTTCTGACCTGCGCGAAGTGCTCACCAATCTCATCTTCAACGCCATTGAGGCCATGCCCGAGGGGGGAGTGATCAGGATAAGGAATCACGCTCACGAGGACCGCGTTCACATTGAAATTGCCGATTCGGGCATTGGAATGAGCAGCGAAGTTGCCGGCAAAATTTTTGATCCATTTTTCACAACCAAGGGATTCGGGAATTCCGGTCTGGGTTTGAGCGTCTGCTGGAGTCTCATTGTGCAGCATGGCGGCGACATTCGAGTGAACAGCGCTCCGGGAAGGGGAGCCACCTTTCACATCAGCCTTCCCCGGGCAGAAGCTGTAGACAAGGATGCCCAATCCTCTGCCGAAGAAAGGAGCAGTCCAAGCCGGACCATCCTGGTGGTCGATGATGATGAGGAGATTCTCAGTATTTTAGGGGACATGATTCGCATGAAGGGTCACAGGGTTCTGGTGGCCAGTGAAGGAGCGAAAGCATTGGAACTCATCGAAAAAGAGCACTGCGACCTTGTTCTCACTGACCTGGGAATGCCCATCATCAGCGGCTGGGAGATCGCCAGGCGTGCCAAGGAGAAAGACCCGCGTATTCCCGTGGTGCTGGTAACGGGATGGGGGGCCCAGTACGAGGAGGACGATCTCTCCCATCGGGGTGTTGACGTGGTTCTGTCAAAGCCTCTCAGCTGGGACAAACTCCTGGAAACCCTGCACCGCCTCCTTGAGAAGACTCATTAAAACCCCTTGCATCATCCGTCACCGTCCTTCTTTTCACGAAGACGTCCCTCTTCAATGGACGCATCAATTCTTCCACGGTCTTCTGCTCTTTGAGCATTCCAGAGATCCCTGCCGGAGCATGTTCCTCATTTTTTCAAAGCCCAAAGTGTGGTATGAGATTTTTCCATTCACAGTGATTTGGGCACCCTTGCTGCGTGGAAAGAGAAGAGGTCATGACGCCGTCGCAACCCTGGGATTACGATACATCCATCGAATATCTGTTTGGTCTCCAAAAACATGGCATAAAGCTCGGCCTCAACAGCACGGAGCGTCTCCTGGATCGTGCTGGAAACCCTCATCATTCCCTGAGGTGCATCCATGTGGGGGGCACCAACGGCAAGGGGTCCACTGCGGCAATGATTTGCAGCCTGCTCTCAAAGCATGGATTTCGTGTGGGCCTGTACACTTCCCCCCACCTGGTTCGTTTCACCGAGCGGTTTCGTATCAACGAACAGGAAGTGACATCCGAGCGAATTCTCCGTGTGTTTCGTGAAATTCATGCCCGCCTGGATCCCCATGAGTGCCCCACGTATTTTGAAATGGTCACGGCCATGGCCCTTGTGTACTTCGCCCAGGAAAAGGTGGACTTTGCGGTGATCGAAGTGGGCATGGGAGGAAGACTGGATGCGACCAATGTGATCAATCCCCTGGTGAGCATCATCACCAATGTGTCCCGCGACCACCAGGAATACCTGGGAAGCACCCTGCCCGCCATTGCCCGGGAAAAGGCCGGAATCATCAAGAAAAAGGTGCCCCTTGTGAGTGCCGTACAGAAATTCAATGTGCTCAGCGTTTTCAAGACGGCGTGCTGGAAAATGCAGGCCCCCCTCTACCTCATGGGAAGCGATTTCAATGTCAGGCGAAGCCCCAACGGCACATTTCGATACAGAGGAATTCGCAATGATTGGCCCTCACTGCGCCTCTCCCTGCTCGGGGAGCATCAGGTCAGGAATGCAGCCCTTGCCCTGTGTGCTCTTGAACTTTTGGAAGCTGAAGGGTTGCTTCACCCTCAAAAGGATGCCTTGAGCCGGGGCCTGGAAGAGCTGAAATGGCCGGCCCGACTGGAAATCATAGGGAAGAACCCTCTCACCATCCTCGATGGCGCTCACAACCCCGAGGGTGCTGAATCCTTGCGCCAGGCTCTGACAACCAGTTTCAAGTACGAGAAACTCCACCTGGTCATGGGCGTTATGGAAGACAAAGACATTCGGGGCATGTTCAAAAGAATCCTGCCTCTGGCGGATACGGCGATCTTCACCCAGCCGGACACTGGCCGAGCCTGTGATCCACAGCAGCTCAAAAAACTTGCGAAACCTTACATTCGCAAGCATTATGTGATCTCTGACGTTGGCGCGGCCCTCGAACAGGCCAGACACCTTGCGCGCCACAATGACCTGATCTGCATCACCGGTTCCCTCTATTTTGCGGGAGAAGTGAAGAAAATCCTCGGTGATAAAAGCATCTGGAACACGATCTGAAATCATCTTTGAAGTCCAAGTGAACAAGCGGGGGGTGTGGTGGCATATGCGGAATATGGAATGGCCCAAAATAAATTGAAATTTCTTCGCCTGCCTCTGCTGGGAGCCTGCCTGCTGATTCTTGCCCTGCCGGCGATGGCTTTTGGGCAGGAGCTCAGCTTGGACCTGCTGAACCAGCAAAACCTGGTGCAGACCTCCAATGGTCCATGGATCATCGATGCCGACCGCCTTTCCTATGATCATCAAAGAAGGATTTATGTGGGCGAGGGGAACGTTCATGTTCATTCAGGGGACCGATCCCTTCGGGCCCATTGGGCGTCTGTGGACCTGGAAAGCCAAAAGGTGGAACTGCGCGGCAATGTGCGGCTGGAATATGGCCCTGACTGGCTGGAGGGAAACCACGTCTTCTGGGATCTCAATGAAGAGACGGGTACGGTGGATGAAGGCCTGCTCTTTTTCTCCGCCAATGGCTTTTATGTTCACGGCCGCTCCATAGCAAAGGTTGGCCCGCATCAGTTCACTCTAGTGGATGGATTTGTCACAAGCTGCGCACCGGACAGACCCGACTGGAAACTGCGCTACGGCCGCATGCAGGTGGATGTGGAGGGGGTCGCCTGGGTTCGGGAAACATCCTTTTGGGCGGGAAGAATTCCTCTGGTTTACCTGCCCGTCCTGGCTTTTCCCGTGCAGACACAGCGCAAGTCGGGATTCCTTGTTCCATGGGCCGGCTTCTCCAGGCTTCAGGGCTTCGAGGGGGAAATCCCCTATTTCTGGGCCATAAGGGAGGACATGGATGTCACCCTGTACGGCCGCTACATGGTGGAGAGAGGTTTCATGGGCACCGTGGAATACCGTGTCCATAATGAAAGGTGGGGGCAGGGCGCCTGGCTGTTCACCCATCTGTATGATCACGCGGGCAGGGAGCATCTTTCGGAATATGGTTATCCCTTTCAGACCAGGAACCGCTACTGGCTGCGTTCACGTCATTCCGTGGCTTTGACTGACGAGTTACAGGCGAGAATTGACCTGGATGTTGTCAGTGACCAGAACTATCTGAAGGAGTTTGAGCGAGGGGCCGCTTCCTTTGAAAATTCCGACAGAACATTCCGGGAATTCCTGGGACGTGGAATTCTCAACGACAAAAACCTGCCCGCACGGGAGTCCAGCCTCTATGCGGACAGGCGGTTCCAGAGTTCCCTCCTTGGGTTGGATGTGAGGTATTGGGATCAGCTCGATCCGGCCCTTGACGAGTTCACCCTTCAAAGGCTTCCGGAAGTCTCTTTTCAGGCCATACCATCACAGCTCATAAACTCTCCCCTGTATTACACACTCGACTCTTCCCTGGTTCACTACTGGAGAAATGAAGGAGATCGCGGAAATCGACTGGATGTCTATCCACGGCTTTACTTTCCTTTTCACTGGAAATCCTATGTGGATGTGGAGCCATCGGTGGGAGGCAGGGTCACGGGCTACCAGGTGGATTGGCAGGAAAGCACCCTTGATGCCTGGCAGAGCAGGTTTCAAGGGGATGTGCGTGTGGAGGTGAGCAGTCGGCTCAATCGTGTTTACCCTATCCAAATGGGTGACTATGTGGCCTTCCAGCATGCTTTTCGACCGGAGATTCAGTATGCCTACAGCGGGGAGGGAAGCAATCAGGACCGGCTGCCCCAATTCGACAGAGTGGACCAGAATCAATTTCAACACAGCCTCAGCTATGGCTTCACCAACTTCCTGACTTCCAAGAGAGTCAGCCTCGACCCCCAAGGGAATCAGGCAACAAGTTTCCGTGAGTTTGCCCGGCTGCGTTTGTTTCAGTCATTCAACATTGACCCCCTTCCCGAAGACATACGCTTTGCTCCCGAGACAGGGAAAGGCTTCACAACGGTGGGGCTGAGGACCGATTTCATGCCCCACAAGTATGTGACCTTGACCTATGATTCCCTTTTCTACTCCACGGAGAGGGAAGACCTGAGCCATGAACTTTATTTGACTCTGAACAGTGGGAAGGGGCACGTGTTGCGGTTCAATTATCAATATCGTGAAGAGAGGCCTGTGGATGAATTCATCGCCGAAACCAGCCTCAAGATCACGCCTCAAATCCACCTTTCCACCTATCATAACTATTCGCTTGAGCAAAACGAGATGTTCAAACAGGGTTATGGAATTCGTTACCTCAGTGACTGCTGGGGGGTCACCCTGAGGTACGAAAAAGAAAGAGACGATCAAAGGATTGCCTTTTCAGTGAATCTTCTGGGATTGGGAGCCCTGGGCACCACTTTCGCCTACGGTGGGGACAGCTCGCTGGGGTCGCCATAGCGGGGAGACCCGATAAATCCCTTCAAATGCACCTTGACAATCAAGGTGAGTTTTTTTATACAACTATGCTTCAGGTTTGCAACATTCCAAATTTTTGTGGAGAAGAATAAATGAAGACGGTGAGCGCAAAGTTCGAAGCTGACGAGCGAAAGTGGATTCTGGTGGATGCCGACAAGCAGGTCTTGGGGCGCATGGCCAGCAAGATTGCCATGCGTTTGAGGGGAAAGCACCTGCCCACCTTTACTCCACACGTGGATACGGGTGATTTTGTGGTGGTGGTGAACGCCGAGAAGGTGCTTTTGACCGGCAGAAAAATGGATCAAAAGATTTACTATCGCCACACGGGTTATATGGGAGGGCTTAAATCGACCACGGCACGCAAGCTGAACCAGGAGTTTCCTGATCGGTTGATTCGCCAGGCTGTATGGGGCATGCTTCCCAAAAACCGCCTGGGCCGGCAATTGATGAAAAAGCTCAAGATTTACCGGGGTGCTGAGCACCCTCATGAGGCCCAGGAGCCTGAGAAAATTATTCTGTGAGATTGTTTATAGAGTTTGAGGAGAAAAGGTAAATGGCTGAGCAGCAATTCATTGCCACAGGGAAGCGTAAAACAGCGATAGCGCGGGTCAGGCTCCAGGCGGGAACCGGCATGGTCATGGTCAACAAAAAACCCGTCGAGCATTATATGGATCGTGATTCCAGCAAAATGGTGATTTTCCAGCCTCTTGTTCTGACGGGCACCTATGGCAAGCTGGACGTGCACGTGAATGTTTTGGGCGGGGGCAAGAACGGCCAGGCCGGAGCCATCCGCCATGGCATTTCCAAGGCCCTTCTCGAATTCAACCCCGAGTTTCGCCAGATTCTCAAGAAGGCGGGACTGCTCACACGCGATTCGCGCGTCAAGGAAAGAAAAAAATACGGGCTTCGTGGTGCGCGTGCTCGCTTCCAGTATTCCAAGCGCTAAAGGTTGTCCCCTTTTTTGGGGGAATCAAGAAGGAGCATTTTTTCTTCGCCGGCTCTCGGGAGTCTGTCCCGGTCTTGATGGTTCTTGATTGGCCGAAGCGTCTTGAGAACGAACAATGCGGTCTGTGATATGAAAGGGGCGGTGCGCCTGGTGCGTCAGCCCCTCATTTGTTGAAAGAGGTGCACATGCTGCGAGTGGCTATAGCTGGAGCTTCGGGGTATACGGGCTTTGAATTGGTTCGCCTTCTGAGCGCGCATCCTCAGGTGCAGCTGACCATGATCACGTCGAGGGCTCAGTGCGGGCAGCGGCTCGATGAATTTTACCCCGCTCTCAAGGGTTTTTGTGACCTCACTTTTGAAAATCCCGAAGCTCCACGGCTGGTGGCGGAGGCGGATCTCGTTTTCACGGCCCTGCCGCACCAGGCGGCCATGGGTTTGGTGCCTCATCTCCTGGTTGGCGGTGTCAAAGTGGTTGACCTGAGTGCAGACTACCGGTTTCGCGATCCGGCGGTCTACCAGGAATGGTACCAGCCGCACAAAACCCCCGAGCTTTTGTCCGAGTCCGTTTACGGGTTGCCCGAACTTCATGAGGCTCGAATCAGGACAGCTCGGCTGGTGGCTAATCCTGGCTGCTATCCCACCAGTGTCATCCTTGCGGCTGCACCTCTCCTTTCTAAATCCCTCATTGATCCTCACAGCATCATCGCCGACTCCAAGTCGGGAGTGAGCGGTGCCGGGCGTGGAGCATCCACTGCGGTTCATTTCTGTGAAGTGAATGACGGTTTCAGAGCATACGGGGTGGCCCAGCATCGCCACACTCCCGAAATGGAGCAGGAGTTGTCCCTGCTCGCTGGAGAGCCCCTGAAGATCAGCTTCACCCCTCACCTGGTGCCCATGAGCCGGGGCATTTTGAGCACCGTATATGCGAAACTCCGGCCGGAAGTTTCCCTTGAACAAGTGGACACGGCTTTTGAAGAAGCCTACCGGCACGCTCAATTTGTCCGTTTATGCGGCAGCAAGTCCCTGCCCACGACACTTCAAGTGAGAGGAAGCAACTTCTGCGATCTGGCGTGGCGGGTGGATATAAGAACGGGAAGGGTTATCGTCATTTCCGTCATCGACAACCTGACGCGTGGAGCTTCAGGCCAGGCCATCAGCAACATGAATCTCATGTCCGGGTTCCCCGAGGATATGGGCTTGAAATTGGCTCCATGGCAACCCTGATTGTTATCCCGGCATGATGGAAAGGCCATGTGGTTCTCTTTTTCCATCCAGATTTCAACGAATGGGTAATCGGCCACAGGGGGAATTGACTTTGGCGAGAGGTTCAGCCACCACTTATGAACGACATATCGACCGGTAGGCGCAACTTCAAGCTGGTCGTGGAGTACGAGGGTTCCGGTTATCACGGCTGGCAAAGGCAGCAAGGTTTTCTGACCATTCAGGAAGTGCTCGAATCCCGGCTGGAAGTGATGCTGGGAACACCGGTGGCAGTGCGGGGATCCGGGCGGACGGATGCCGGCGTGCATGCCAGAGGGCAGGTGATCAGCTTCCGCAGCCGTACCGCCCTTCAGCCTGGGGCGATTCAGCGCGGCCTCAACAGCCTCCTTCCCCATGACATCGTCGTTCTGGAAGCGGAGGAAGTTCCAGAGTCTTTTCATGCACGCTTTTCAGCGCAGCGCAAAACATACGAGTACCTGGTGCTCAACAGGGAGTTCCCTTCCGCTCTGGGAAGGCGATTTGCCTGGCACATACGTCAACCACTTTCCATTTCAAGCATGCGTCTGTGTATGCCCATGATCTGCGGCAGGAGGGATTTCGCGGCATTCATGGCCAGCGGCTCATCGGTGAAGTCGACGGAACGCCATATATACCGGGCCGAAGTGGAGAGGGCCGGCGATGACCACCTGAAATTCCTTTTTGAAGCCAATGGGTTTCTGCGGCATATGGTCAGAAACCTGGTGGGCACCCTGGTGGATGTGGGCAGGGGAAAACGGACGCCGGAGGACTTCCGCCACGTTCTTGCGGGCGGCGATCGCCGCAGGGCCGGTATGACGGCTCCGGCACATGGTTTATATTTGGTCTCCGTGCATTACAACGATCATGCGGGTGAGGAAACAGGGAGAATACCATGAGACTGGCGCAAAGGGTGTCTCGTATCCAGCCATCGGCTACTTTGGCAATCAGTGCCAAGGCCAGGGCCCTGAGGCAGCAGGGAACACACGTGGTCAATTTTGGCGTGGGAGAACCCGACTTCGGGACGCCCCTTCACATTCAGGAGGCAGCCATCAAGGCCATTAGAGACGGCCATACCCGTTACACTCCTGTGAGTGGGATCGACGCACTGAAGGAAGCCATTTGCGACACCATCAAAGATGATTACCGCCTGGCGTACAAAAAAGAGAACGTACTGGTCACCTGTGGCGGCAAACACGCTCTCTACAATCTTTTTCAGGTTCTTCTCGATGCCGGGGATGAAGTGATCATTCCTTCGCCCTACTGGGTTTCCTATCCCGAAATGGTTGCATTGGCTGAGGGCACTCCCGTCATGGTGCCCTGTCTGCAGACCAATAATTTCAAACTGCATCCCGCAGACCTGGAAAGGGCCATCACCCCCAACACCCGTCTTTTGATCCTCAACAGTCCCTCCAATCCAACAGGCGCCCATTACACCCGCAAAGAACTGGAGGGCCTGGCAGAGGTTCTCTTGCGCCATCCCCAGGTGCTGATCGTTTCCGACGACATTTACTACAGAATACTCTTCTCGGGGCAGGAATGGGTCTCTATGGGCATGCTGGGGGAGGAGCTCCGGTCAAGGATGTTCATCGTCAACGGTGTCAGCAAGACCTACTGCATGACGGGCTGGAGAATCGGCTACCTGGTGGGCGATCAGGAAGTTGTCAGGGCTGCCACCAAGATACAAGGCCAGTCCACGACCAACGCCACGTCCATCGCTCAGTACGCAGCCCTGGCAGCCCTGCGTGGAGATCAAAGTCTTGTGAAGACAATGAGGGAAGCTTTTGAAGAACGCTGTCACTATGTGATGGGCCGCCTCGGGGAACTTCCTGGAGTCTCTTGCCCAAGTCCCGCAGGGGCTTTTTATGTCTTCCCAAATTTCAGCTGCTTCTTCGGTAAAAGCGGCGCGGGGAAGGTCATCCTGAATTCCCTGACCCTTGCGGATTACCTCATGGATCATGCCCATGTGGCTGCAGTGCCCGGTGGGCCTTTTGGAGAGGACCAATGCCTGCGGCTCTCCTATGCCTTGTCCATGGACGACCTGCAGGAAGGGTTCGACCGGATTTCCCAAGCCATGTTGGAACTCTCCTGATTTCCAGGCTCTCGGACTGACCGGTCCACTCCCTTTGAACCCCCGCCAGGATTTATTTCGGTGGGCCGGAACTTCCGCAGTTTCCGGCCCCCTTGACCCCCGTGAGCTTTTTCTAAAGCAATCTCTTGATTTGGAACCTTCCCGGGTATGCTTCTTCCAGGTCCTTGAGAGCCGTTTCAGATCCAAGAACCTTCACTATTCCTTTCTCTTTGAGTGCTTCCATCATTTCTGCAAACGCTCTGAAATCATTGATGGATGTGTTCAGGATTTCCTCGCGCATTTGCTGCCGCTTTTCATCGGTGTCGCCGATGAGGTGCCGCAGCATTGAAAGGTATCCCCGTGTGTCGGGGAGGTGGTGTGCGTCCAGGGTTCCAATGGCCCCGATGATATTCTTTTCAAGTTCCTCCTTTGAAAGAGGAACTTCACGAAGGAATTGGGATGCCTTGTCATAGGTTTCCAAGGTCTTGAGCAGGTTTGGGTCACGGTAGGAAAGGAAGGTGAAAACGCCCGAGATCCTGTCAAACAGGCAGAAACCACCGTAAGCCCCTCCCTGGACGCGTATCCGCTCCCACAACCAGGAGTTGCGAAGGTAACCCGCAATCACTTGTGTGGAGCCGTGGGAAAGGTAACCGAGCTCAAAAAGGTCGATTCCCTTGCCCACGTAATTCACCTGTGCCGGAATGATCAAGCCTTCAAAAGCAAAGGGGTGGGAGGGCTTCCATGAGATGGAGGAACCTTCAAATGCGGGCAGGGAATGGATGAACTCTGACAGCGAAGGCCTAAAACGGCTCCAGTTGTCTGCGTCCAGCGTCACATTGAAGAGCATGGTCTTGCCATTGAGGAGAGTCCTTCTCATGTCTTCAAAAATCTCGAGAATTTCAGGCCATGATTCCTCCAGGCGGTTGGACAGCTGTCTCAGGAAGAGCATATAAGAAGCGCCTCCCATGTGCTCAGAAGCCCAGTCCGCTTCGGAAAAGTGCGATCTCAGCCTGGTGTTCACCACCTGGTGGCCGGCGGGAACGATTTTGTGCTCCTGCCTGGCCTTCTCCTCCATGAGCATTTGTCTGAAACGTTCCCTGTTGTCGAAGCGCACAGAGTGGAGCAGGTCGCTCAAAATGCTGAAAAGGTCGTCCACCTGGTGCATCATGCACTTTGTTCTCACGAAGAGCCGTATGGACGCTTCCCCTTGTCCATGAACGGAGGAGCTGAAAAGTTGGGGCTGAATGCCTCCCGTCTTCTGGCCGATGCGCTGGCTCAGCTTGACATAATCCTCCTTATGGGTGCCCATTTCCGTGAGTGTACGGCCAAAAAGACGAAAATAGGGAAGATAGGATTGGGGCAGCTGATGGAGGTCGAAGCCCAGATCCAGATAAGCGATTCCACTGGTGAAGAGGTCATGGAAAAAGATGGTGCCTTCTTTTTCCCCAATGATCGTGACGGGAGTCTTCTTGTTTTCCTTATCCAGATCGGAAATCTTGAGACGTGGTATGGTGGCCAGAGCTTCCGGCGCGTCCGGGGTTTCCTGAAGTCTTTTCAGCGCCGATGTGTTGGCGACCAGCGCTTCCAGTTGCTCCCTGGACATGGTCCGCCGCACTGTGTCCAATTCTTCGCGCTCTTCAGCCTCCATGGCCGCAGCCAGGGTATCGTCGGGATGGAGCAGCAGGTTCACTCTGTGGGGATTGTCTAGAAAATGTTTCGCGATCAGGTTTTCAAAAATGTCTGGTTTGGTTTGCAGCAGGGATTTTATTTCCTGAAGGGGTGCCTCGTATTTGAGGGGAAGGATGGGGTCCTCATCGTGAAGCCAGTTGGTGAGGGACCGGAGCATCAAAACAAGCCCTCGGGGGAAGCTTCCCGTATTGTTTTCCCGCAGCCGGAATTCGATGGTGTTGAGGGATGCCTCGATGGCGTCCCTGTCTATGCCTTCGGCAGCCAGTTTGTGCAGAGTGCTCAGGATGAGTGCTTCAACCTGCTGGGCATTTTCTGGAAGAATGCCCTTGAGCCCCACGGAAAAGTACATTTGCCGAAGGTCAGTTTCGAGCCCAATGCCCGCGATATCGTCTCCAAGGGCTGAATCGATGAGCGCTTTGCGCAGGGGAGAGCCGGGCATGCCCAGGAGAATGTGCCGTAAAATCTGGAAGGTGAGGCACAGTGTTGTGTCCCTGGTTTCAGGAAGGAGCCAGTTGAGGGTGACCATTCCCCTCGGTGGGCCTTGGG
>SLCH01000243.1 GCA_007125915.1 Syntrophobacteraceae bacterium | reverse complement strand
TACAGGCACGGACGGTGTTTTTCATGAGCATGGTGATGGTCATGGGACCCACTCCTCCCGGAACAGGAGTGATGGCGCCGGCCACCTCAAGGGCTTCCTCAAAAGCCACATCCCCCTTGAGGATGCGCTTGCCCTCAGCCGTCACACCCACCTCGTTGACCCCCACATCGATGACCACAGCTCCCCCTTTGAGCCAGTCTCCTCTGACATATTCCGTAACCCCCGCCGCCACGATCAGGATGTCCGCTCTTTGACAATGTGACTTCACGTCTCTCGTTCGTGTGTGGCAGACAGTGACCGTGGCATTGGCACCCCTGCCTTTTTGCATGAGCATGAGGGAGATGGGTTTTCCCACAATGTTGGACCGGCCCACCACCACCACTTCAGCCCCTTCAACCTGGGTTCCCGACCTCACCAGGAGTTCCTGAATGCCTGCAGGAGTGCAGGGAAGGTAGTCGGGTTCCCCAATGACAAGTTTTCCCATGTTGACGGGGTGAAAGGCATCCACATCCTTGCGGGGGTCAATGGCCAGGAGGATCCTGCTGTCCCTGATGTGCTTCGGCAAGGGCAACTGGACCAGAATGCCGTGAATCTGTGGGTCCTTGTTGTAGCGGTCAATGAGCCCCAGAAGTTTCTCTTCCGAAAGATCTGCGGGCTGATTGTCCTGAATGGAATGAAAGCCCAGCTCATGAGCTGTCTTCTGCTTCCCCCTCACGTAGCTCTGTGATGCAGGGTCCTCTCCCACGAGAATGGTGACCAGGCCCGGTACGACTCCGTGCCTGGACTTCATGGTATCCACTTCGTTTTTCAGCTCTGCCCGAATCTCCCTGGCAACTTCAGCCCCTTTGATCAGTTTCGCCGCCATTCTTGCACTCCTCCTCGACAAAGACGGGATTTCCACCCCGTACTCTTACTCTTCTGATGTTTCATAAACCGCCTTTAGAAAAGCCCGCTGACCTTTCCCGTTTCCACATCCACGTCGATGCGGCGAAAGGCCGGGTTGGAGGCGGTCCCCGGCATGAGGCTGATGTCTCCCGCACAGGGACAGAGGAACCTGGCGCCTGAGTAGACGAGCACGTCTCGAATGGGCAGGGTCCAGCCTTGGGGCACGCCCTTCAGATTGGGATTGTGGGTGAGGCTCAGATGGGTTTTGACCATCATGGTGGCATAATCATCATATGCCGCATCGGCCTCGAGCCTTTTGGCCTTCGCCTCCGCTTCCTCCGACCAGGCCACTCCCTCGGCACCATAAACTTCCCGGGCAATGAGTTCAACCCTCTCCCTCAGTTTCATTTCCATGGGATAGAGATACTCAAAGTCATTGGTTTCATTGCAGGCGTCCATGACGGCATCGGCCAGTTCCAGGGCCCCTTCACCCCCCCTGGCCCAATGTTCCGAGAGAGCGCATCGCGCTCCAGCCCTTTCCGCATGCCTGCGGATCAAATCCGTTTCAGCTCTGGTGTCCGTCTGGAACGCATTGATGCAAACCACTGGATTGATGCCCGCCTTGCGAATGGTGTTGATATGGTGCACCATGTTGGGAATGCCTTTTTCCAGGAGCTCAAGGTTTTCTTTGGTGTACTCCTGGGGAAGGGCGATGCCCGACACAACCCTCGGACCCCCACCATGCATCTTGAGTGCCCGGACGGTGGTGGTGAGTACGGCCACATGGGGCTTGAGGCCGCTGCAGCGGCACTTCACGTTCCAGAATTTCTCAAAGCCGATGTCCGCTGCAAATCCACTCTCCGTCACATGGTAGTCGAACATTTTCAAACCTATTCGGTCCGCAATGATGGACGACTGTCCCACGGCGATGTTGGCGAAAGGACCCGCATGGACGAGACATGGATTGTATTCGGCCGTGCACATGAGAGTGGGATTGATGGCGTTGCGCATGAAAGCGGTCATGGCATTGCCCACCTCCAGGTCACCGGTGGTCACGGGCCGGCCACTTTTGTCAAAGGCCACCGTGATCTCATTGAACCGTTTTTTCATTTCTCCAAGATCGTTCACGATGGAAAGGATGGCCATGAGCTCTGAACTGACGGCAATGCTGAATCTGGACTGCATCATGAAACCGTCCTGCCGGCCACCCATGCCAATGATGATGTTGCGCAGCGCTTGAGCGCAGAAATCCATGACCCACCCCATCTCCACACGGGTGGGATCCACATCGAGGCGGCGCATCCTGGTGAGGCGTGCCAACTGCTCATCATTGTAGTTGCGTTCGTGCTGCATGCGGGCCGTCAATGCCACCATGGCCAGGTTGTGGGCGTTCATGATGTCATTGATGTCACCCGTGAGCCCCATGGAAAACTCGGTCATGGGGATGAGAAGAGCATTCCCCCCACCGGCGGCCGTTCCTTTGACGTTCATGGTGGGCCCCCCCGAAGGTTGGCGCAGGGCACCTCCCACATGCGCGCCGCGTTTCCCGAGACCCTCCATCAAGCCGCAGGACGTGGTGCTCTTACCCTCCCCCAGAGGAGTGGGTGTGACGGCGGTCACCACGATGTATTTTCCATCGGGACGATCTTTGAGCCGGCGCATGATTTTCATGAAGTCCAGCTTGCAGAGCCTGCCCATGGGCAGAATCTCCCCTTCATCAAGTCCCAGCCTGCCTTTCCACTCCATGGGGGCAGGCATGTTCTTCTCGGCCTCTTCGGAAATCTGCCAATCCTTGAGCTTTGTTGCATCGTAGGGCATTCTTTGGCCTCCCGGTCATTCTTTCTGGTCTCTCCGCACTGAAGAAACCCTGTGAAAATATATTGTGTAAAAACCAAAGGATAATATACTTTTGACATTTACACAGAGCCTCATTATTATGCTTGGCTTATCTCAGTGAAAAAAACATTCCTCCATTTCTTTGGACCATGATTGCGGAAAGTCTCTCATGAAAATCGTTACAAACAAAGGAACCCTCTCCCAAGTTCTTCAAAAAGTCCAGGCCATCACGGAAAAAAAAGGCGGCATGCCCATCACGGCCCACGCACTTCTGCGCGCCACCGGGGACAAAGCCCTGGAAATCTCGGCCACCGATATGGAGTTGAGCATGCGCACGCACATGGACGCGGATGTGGTGACCCCCGGACAGACCACCGTGTCGGCCAGAAAGCTCCTGGAGGTGGTTCGAGAGTTGCCCAGGGAGGAGGTCACTTTGGAATGTGAGCCCAACAGCCGCATTCTCATTCAATCGGGCCGGGCTCTTTTTCGCCTTTCGACCATTCCAGCGGAAGACTTTCCCGAAATGAAATTTCACGAAGACATGGAGCTTTTTAATTTTGAAGCTGCCACCATCCGCAAATGCTTTGGAAAAACCATGTACGGCATTCCTCCAGAGAATGACCCCTTCAGTGTGGGGGGCGTTTATTGCCATCCCGTGGGGGAGGAACTGCTGCGTTTCATAGCCTCCGACGGCCATCGGCTCACCTATTACGAATTGCCCAGGGAATCCTTCTCCGGACTTCACATGAACCACGGAATTGTCATTCCGCGAAAGGCCGTGCAGGAAATCCTGAAAGTCATTGAAAAGGAGGAAAACATCTCACTGGGCCTCAGTGAAAAACACCTTCTGCTCAAAACTGACGACACGGTTCTGAGCATGTTGCTCCTCGAGGAGGAGTTTCCTGATTACCGGGTCATCATCCCCGATGAGAGGCCTTTTTCCTTCCTGGTGAACCGTGACGACCTTTATGCGGCCGTGAAGCGGGTGTCCGTCCTCACCAGCACCAAGTGGCGCTATGTGCGCCTCATCGTCTCACCCGGAATGCTTCACCTGGAAGCGGAAAACTTCGAACTGGGCAATGCCTCCGATGAATTGGACATCGATTACGAAGGAGACGATTTCTCGGTGGCCTTCAATGTGCGCTACGTGATGGAGGCCATTCAGGTCATCGACAGCCCTCAGGTCCGCTTCGAATGGGTCGATTCATTCCATGGGGGCGTTTTCAGGGACGCCGAAGATCCCGGATATGTGGGGCTCATCATGCCCATGGTCGTGTGAACAGTGAGCAATTGTTCATCTCCCCTGTCTCCCCGGCAGGGGGTCTGTGCACCTTCTCCAATGCGCCCCCCTGAGATCGTCCCCGCTCATTCTCCCTCCTGCCTGCAGCACTCACCGAACCGGAACTCTAAATTATTATTATTTTGAATAATTATTGCCATATGGTATATTTGAGCGTTTTCACATGCTCTTTTGCGTGTGATCGAGTTTTCCCCCTTTTGCGCTCTCATTTTTTGAGGCGAAAAGCTTGAAAACACTGAAATATTGGACCTTCACCGCGAACTTCAGAGGTTTTGTAGATGTCAGAGACAACGGCCAGCGATGTGAACAGCCCCAAAGATCAATACACAGCTCAAAGAATCACCGTGCTGGAAGGTCTCAGCGCGGTCAGAAAACGCCCTTCCATGTACATCGGCAACGTCGCCACGGAGGGACTTCATCACCTCGTCTACGAAGTGGTGGACAACAGCATCGACGAAGCCCTGGCAGGCTACTGCAACCATATTCGAATCCACATCCACCAGGACAACTCCGTCACCGTCGATGACAACGGCCGTGGCATTCCCGTGGACCTGCACGAAAAAGAAAATGTTCCCGCAGTCCAGGTGGTCATGACCAAGCTGCATGCGGGGGGCAAGTTCGACACGAGCACCTACAAGGTCTCGGGAGGCCTTCATGGTGTCGGCGTTTCCGTGGTCAACGCATTGAGCGAGTGGCTCGAAGTGGAAATCCGCAAAGAGGGAAAAGTCTACCATCAACGCTACGAGCGTGGTGAACCGGTGACTCCGCTGGTCATTGACCGGGAAACTCAAAAGAGAGGAACCCGTATCACCTTCAAGCCCGATCCCCTCATCTTCACGGACAGGGAGATCAGTTTTGATGTCCTGGCCCAGCGATTTCGGGAGATGGCCTTTCTCAATCCCGGCGTCCGCATGGACCTGGTGGATGACAAGATCACCAAGGAGAGGAGCTACTGCTACGAAGGGGGGCTCAGGTCCTTTGTGGATTATCTCAACAAGAACAAGGAATCCGTCCACCCGGAAATCATCTATTTCAAGGGCGAGCGCCAGGACATTCACATCGAGGTGGCCATCCAGTACAACCAGAGCTACAATGAAAAAATTCACACTTTCGCCAACAATATCAACACCAAGGAGGGGGGAGCCCACCTGGCGGGTTTCAAGGCCGGCCTCACCCGTTCCATCAAGCAGTATGCCGTGCACACCAAAATGTCCAAGGGGGACCTGGACAAGCTTTCGGGAGAAGATGTTCGGGAGGGGATCACGGCCATCGTGAGCGTGAAGCTGCCTCAGCCCCAGTTTGAAGGCCAGACCAAGACAAAACTGGGAAACAGCGAAGTGAAAGGTCTGGTGGAAAACCTGGTCTACGAAAGGCTGTCCGTCTTTTTTGAAGAACATCCCAAGACCATAAAAGGCATTCTCGAAAAGGTTCTGGAAGCGGCAAGGGCCCGGGAGGCCGCCCGCCGTGCCCGGGACTTGACGCGCCGCAAAGGAATTTTGAGCGACCACTCCCTGCCCGGCAAGCTGGCCGACTGCCAGGAAAGGGACCCGTCCAGAAGTGAAATCTTCATCGTGGAAGGAGATTCCGCAGGAGGTTCGGCCAAACAGGGACGGGATCGAAAGTTTCAGGCCATCCTTCCCTTGCGGGGCAAGATCCTCAATGTGGAAAAAGCCCGTTTTGACAAGATGCTGGAAAACGCGGAAATTCGAACCATGATTTCCGCCCTGGGCACAGGGGTGGGCAAAGACGAGTACAATCCCGACAAGCTGAGATACCACAAGACCATCATCATGACCGATGCCGATGTGGATGGCGCTCACATTCGAACCCTTCTGCTCACCTTCTTCTTTCGCATGATGCCCGAGCTCATCGAGAGGGGAAACCTCTTCATTGCTCAACCTCCTCTCTACAGGGTGACCGTGGGCAAACAGGAAACCTATCTGAAAGACGAAGAGTCCCTCGACGCTTTTCTTCTGAGCCGCGCTGTGGCCAAAAGAGAAATCTATCTTGAAACCCAGACGGACTCGGTGCCTTCCGATCAACTGATTCAACTCATGAAAACTTTTTCCAGGTACGAGGAGCTTTTAGACCGGCAGGTCCAGAAAGGAATGCCCCGGGAGTTGGTCGAAGAGGTGGTGAAGATCATCAGCGCCCAGGAACTCTCGCCCACGGAGGGGGACATCATGACCACCATCCAGGAGGGTCTTGAAAAAGGGGGCTACCAGGTCCGCGCCCTGGGGGGTGGAGAAGCAGAAACGGCATTCGACCTGGAAGTGTGGAAGGTTCAGGATTCCAACGGCCAGGTTCGAGTTCGTGTGCAGCACCAGACGGTTGAGTCGGTGGAGTTCAAAAAGCTCTCGGAGCTCTACGAAAAACTGGAAATCTTCCATCTCACTCCCTACAGGGTGAAAGAAAACGACAAAGAAGTGCAGTTCGAGCACCCGAGAGAGCTTTTCCAGTACCTCATGGAAGAGGCCAAGAAGGGATTGGGAATTCAGAGGTACAAAGGTCTCGGTGAAATGAATCCCGAACAGCTCTGGGAGACCACCATGAATCCCGAGAAGCGCACCCTCATGCAGGTGAGAATCGAGGATCAGTACCAGGCCGACGAACTTTTCACCACCCTCATGGGCGATCGTGTGGAACCCCGGCGTGACTTCATCCAGTATAATGCGTTGGATTTCAGAGAGCTGGACATATGATTTCTGCGCGCCATGATGATTCTCACGGGGCCCTTTCACTGAAACTGAAGCTTTCAACTCCGTTCCAAGGGATGGTTCAATGGAATTAAAACCCATCAACATAGAAGACGAAATCAAACTTTCCTACCTGGACTACGCCATGAGCGTCATCATTGGCCGGGCCATTCCCGACGCTCGCGACGGACTGAAACCGGTGCACCGGCGCATCCTCTACGCCATGCATGAGCTCAGAAATGACTACAACAAGCCCTTCAAGAAGTCCGCCCGCGTGGTCGGTGACGTCATCGGTAAGTATCATCCCCACGGAGATTCGGCCGTTTACGACGCTCTGGTGCGCATGGCCCAGGACTTTTCCATGCGCTATCTCATCGTGGACGGCCAGGGAAACTTCGGATCGGTGGACGGCGATCCCCCTGCGGCCATGCGATACACGGAAGTTCGCATGCACCGTCTGGGCCATGAATTCCTGAGAGACATCGAAAAAGAAACGGTGGCCTTTCAGCCCAACTATGACAATTCCCTTCTGGAACCCACTGTGCTTCCAAGCCGGGTTCCCAACATTCTTCTCAACGGCTCCTCGGGAATCGCCGTGGGAATGGCCACCAACATACCTCCTCACAACCTGGGGGAAATCTGTCGAGGTCTCCTCCTTCTCCTGGAAAAACCCGAGGCCACCATCGGTGAACTCATGGAGCGCATTCCAGGCCCTGATTTTCCCACTGCTGGATTCATTTACGGGCTCCAGGGCATTCGCGATGCCTATGAGACGGGACGGGGCATCATCAAGATGCGGGCTCGAGTGGAAGTGGAAGAATCGGGAAAAAGAACACACCTCATCGTCTCGGAGCTCCCCTACCAGGTGAACAAGGCCAGGCTTCTGGAAAGAATCGCTGATCTGGTGAAGCTCAAGAAAATTGAGGGCATCACCGATCTTCGGGACGAATCGGACAGGCAGGGAATGCGCATGGTGCTCACCTTGAGGCAGGGAGAGGAGCCCAAAGTCCTGGAAAACCAGCTCTACAAGCACACGGCCCTGGAAAGCTCCTTCGGCATCATCATGCTCGCCGTGGTGGACAACAAGCCCGAAGTTTTGAACCTCAAGCAGCTCCTTCAGAACTTCATTGCCTTTCGCCGCCAGATTGTGGTGCGCCGCACCCAGTATGAACTCAGGCAGGCTGAAAAGCGCCTTCACATCCTGGAGGGCCTGAAAAAAGCCCTGGACAACCTCGATGAAGTCATCAAGCTGATCCGCGCCGCCACAAATCCTCCGGAAGCCAGACGCCAGCTCATGGAACGATTTGAATTCACAGATGTGCAGGCTCAGGCAATCCTCGACATGCGCCTGCAGCGCCTCACGGGGCTGGAGCGGGACAAGATTATCGAAGAATACCATCAACTGCTCAAAGAAATTGAAAGATTACAAAAGATTCTTTCATCCTCGGCCCTGGTGGATCAGGTGATTCGGGAGGAAATCGAGGAGCTGGAGCAGCAGTTCGCCGATGGACGCAAGACGGAGATCGTTCCCGATTCGGGCGCCATCAACATCATGGACCTCATCGCCGAAGAAGAAATGGTGGTGACCATTTCCCGTGCCGGCTACATCAAAAGAACGCCTCTGTCCGTCTACCGCAGCCAGAGAAGGGGAGGAAGGGGAAGAAGCGGCATGAGCACCCGGGAAGAGGATGTGGTTTCCAGCCTTTTCACAGCCTCCACTCACGATTATCTGCTCATTTACACCAATCGTGGACAGGTTTTCTGGCTCAAGGTCTACGAAATTCCCGAAGTGGGACCTTCTGCCATCGGCAAGGCCATGGTCAACCTGCTGCCCTTGCAGCCGGGAGAAAAGATGCAGACCATTATGGCGGTCAAGGAGTTCAAAGAGGGATATTACACCATCATGGCCACCAAGAATGGGATCATCAAGAAAACCAGCCTTTCCGCCTATTCC
>SLCH01000052.1 GCA_007125915.1 Syntrophobacteraceae bacterium | reverse complement strand
TGCGTGAGGGGCGACTCCTGCTCCTGGAGCTTCCGTGTCCGCTTGTTCCAGTTTCAATCCACGCCCCTGCGTGAGGGGCGACCTGCCAGTAAGGGCATAATCCACCTCGCCATCAAAGTTTCAATCCACGCCCCTGCGTGAGGGGCGACACTGGAGAGATGCTCCATAAGCACAGGTTGAAAACAGTTTCAATCCACGCCCCTGCGTGAGGGGCGACCGTTCTGCACTTAAGTTGTTGCTGCGAATAGCTTTTTTGGAAATGTTCCGCGAAGTGTTACGAAATCAAGCTGCCGATTGTTCAATATTCTGGTTTTCATTTGGATTTCCATGTGTTTTCAGGCAATTATGGCTCCGCGAACCTACCGTTGCTGATATGGGTGCTCGAGGTTCGCGGAGCCTCAAACGAGCAAGGGTCCTTCCTGGTCGAAAGAGGGTTTTGCTCCCACGTGCTCCACCCGTTTTCGCCAGTTGGCACCCAGGAAGTAGAATCGGAGGCTGTCTTCAGCCGGGTTGATCACATCTTCCAACTTCTGCCGGAATATGACCCACTGCGCCGGATCGACGATACACTCAAACACAGAATACTGGACCCGTTGCCCGTGATTTTTGCAGATTTTCGCCACGCGCCTCAGCCGTTTCTGACCCGCACTTTCAGCGGTGGCAACGTCGTAGCTGACCAGTACCATCATGGAATATCACCTCCAGGCAAACGGGGGATAGCCATCGAGATCTCCCCGCAGGAAACGAGCGAGTAGCAGAGCCTGCACATGAAAGAGGATCCCAAAGGCCACTTTTTCCCCGAGAAAAGGGTGCAGGATCTCATCTTGTTTGCGCTTTTGATAAGCAACAATGACCTCCTTGCGGGTCGCATCGGTCATGGTTACACCGCCGGTTTCCGATTTGGCGAAACCCTTCCCGTTGACCTGTCCAAGATTTATGAGAGACAAAGCCAGCCGATCCGCCAAAAATGGACGAAATTCCTCCATGAGGTCGAGGGCGAGTCCAGGACGTCCTGGTCGATCACGGTGAAGGAACCCCACAGCCGGATCGAGCCCCACTCCCTCCAGAGCAGAACGGATGTCATGCAGCACCAAAGTGTATAGAAAGGACAGCAGACAATTGACGTTATCCAATGGAGGACGCCGATTGCGTCCCTGGAAACGAAAGTGATTTTTCTGATGGGTGATGAGGTGATCAAATACACTGAAATAACAACGGGCTGTTTCGCCCTCGATCCCTCGCAATGTATCCAAAGACTCTGTAATTTCCAGCCGCCTGAGGGATCTTGCAAGCAACGCCACGGCTCCTTTAACATCCGTCTGGTCAATTTTGTTACCATGATCCCTCAAAACCCGCTGCAGGATAGCCCTGGAATTGGTGATTTTTCCGACAAGGAAATACCTTGCCATTCTAGCAGAAAAATCGGGCTCATCGGCTCTGCGATACTGTTCGCGGCGCAGCAACACATTTCCTGACACTGGCCCCTGGACTCTGGCCAAAAACTTTCCATTTTCTGACAGAAAGCTCATGGCCACATTGCTCTCTGCGCAAAAGCCCATGAGAAAAGGACTGCACATGACGCGGCCAAAGCAAACGATGGAACTGATGGTGTGGATGGGCACCTGGAGGCGTTTTTCCCCCTCTACTGAAACCAGGACGGTGTCTCCCTCTTTTGCGAGGTAAGCTCCCTGGGTGGTCACATAAAGAGTGTTGAGGAGTTTTTTCATTTGTTTTCCTCGAAGTATTCCCTCCACATTGGCACCGGATGCACCATAGGCTTGGGAGGGCCAAACCATGTGAATCGTTTTCAACTTAGGTGAAGCTCAATTGATCGGCTGAATGCTGTCTTTTGAATTCCTCGGGCTGAAAGGTGTGGGCTTCCATACCTAAGAAACTCCATTTTAGACTCTGAATCCATCACCCGCGCATCAGATCATCCAAATAGCTTACGACGGTTTTTTTCTGGGTTGTCATTTTGGGAAGACACAACGAGATAAAGGAGCAAGAATCACATTTTTTATCATACTGTGCCCGTGGGGTATTTCCGGAGTCGATCAATGTGTGCAGACGGCGTGCGGTGTCCTCGGTTTTTTTTCTTAAACCAGCATCGAAAACCACATCCACTCTGCGGCGGGTCTTCCCATAAAAAAGGGCGCCTTTGGGTACTTCCACCTTCAGCATTTCCTCGAGGCACATAGCTTGGGCGCACAGCTGGACTTTGTCCCAGAGCTCTTTTTTGGGGCGGCCGCGTTTGTGCTCTACGGGGAAAGGCTGCCAATGAGGTGGATCGGATTCTCTTTGCCCGGGCTTGTTTTGCTCCCGGTGAAATTCCACGACGTCTGCCTTTCCCGAAAGCCCAAGCTGAAGGGAACGCAGAGGCAGGCCGAACGCAATGCGGACGCTGCCTCTCGATTCAGTTCCCCCGAAATCGACCCTCTCGTGCATGATGCGCCCTTCGGCGGTGAACAGGTTTTCCACCCACAACTGTTCAACGTGGATTAGGGCACACTGCCTTTCACAGAAAATCATGTGCTGGAGGGCCGAGAGTGGTAACAGTTCTTCTTCCGTATACATGGCGCTATATCTTTTCCTCGATCGTTATTTTCTCCAGCTTGGGACTCTCTTCAACCTTGACCACATAATCGGAAAAAGACCTTGCAGGTCCGGCAGCACCATTGGCACGCTCCACCTTCACCCTTTCGAACAACTTATGGGCCGGGGCATTGCCCATCGTGGACTCGTGCTTGAAGACGATGAGTTTTCGTGTGGCCATCTGGCCACGCGCCGCCGAGCGATCGTGGTCGAACATGTTGGTCAGAGCTTCCCAAAAAACCGTCAGGTCTTGTTCAGAAAAACCTGTTTGCCCGGCAAGGGGGGCGGAAATGAAACCATGGCAGCGATAGAGAGCGTACGGCACGGTGAACTTGCGTCCCATGGTGCGGTTGTCACCCTGCTGTTTTTCCGCTTCGGCCTCTGTGGCTACCGCCATGCGTGTGATGCTGTGTTCCAGAGGAACAATCGGTTCGATGCTTCGGGAAAAGGTGAGCTGGACTGGTCCTCGGACTTGACCACAATTGGGAGCTGTTTTGAGAGATAGCACTGCTCCAAATGTCCTTATGTCATAGTATGTTTTGCACATTTGCTCTCGACCTTTTGCTACTTCCTCTCCCGTTGGTTTTCGAGACTTGGCTTGCTTCAGCGTTTCGTTTAGTAAGCTCTTAAGATCTTTTGAGGGATCTACCTCCTTCAACCAATCCTTAATTTCTTTTTTGTCTGCAACGGCAGAAACAACCAAGTGGCAAATGTCCTCATCATCTTCAAAGATGGCAAGTCCTTCGGGCAGCCCCAGTTCTTGTAGTTTCTCTGCCTGCTGTTTCGTGATGTTTTTGCGTGATTCCTCTCCAAGCTTGATGCCCAATTTCTTGAATGCGGCAAAATGTGCGTGCCCCAGCACAGCTTTTTCTTTCACATAGATATCGTAAGGATCTGCAAGGCTTTTCTCTAAGCCTACATAGTTTCTGACTTTTCTTTTGAGGCAAACGTCTGTCACGAGTCCATGTCCCGTTTCAGGGTCGAGGCGTGGAAGGTTGCCTGCGTCAGGGTCACCATTGGGGTTGCCGTCCTGAACGTCAAAAAGCAATACGAAATCATAACGGTTTTGAATGTTTTTACTCATGGTTGATTTCTCCTTGTCCAATTCTGCTGATACAGTTTGCGTTCTGATTACCATGGTGGTCTTTCGGGTTGAAAATTTGGAAAATTTCCTGGCCAGTTTTGTTCCTCAATACTGAACAGATGGTTGGTCTTGCTTTGCACTCTTAAAAAAAGCTTGGCGCTGGTGGTAATACCCGACGGCAAAGCGACCCTGATCGGGCAAACCTAAATGGGGTGGAAAGCCAATTATCGTGTCCACAATTTCCCCGATCAAACGTTCAAAATTGACAGCTCGGCCTCTGTTCTCCAACTTGCTCAGGTGATGATTCTTGAGCTTCATCAGGTGAGGAAATGCAGAGACTGGAGTGGCCGATGCCGAGCCATAGAAGCGATCTCGAATAGTAGTATTGATGCCAGGGTTTGCTTCTTCCTGAATCTTCTCAAGAGTGGCGAAAAGCCGTCCGAGGCGATAGCCCACATTGTTATTGGCGGTGTCGAGAGACATGCTGACCTCCTTAAGGTTTTTTCGGTAATATCGGGCTTCTCTTGTAAGGGTTGCCTTGATAAGCGAAACACGTGGATAAGTGATTTCACGTTCTGCGCGACATCGGCGGATGGCAGCACCGAGGAGTGTTCTCGGATAAGGCATTCCCGTGAGGATCGCCTTCATTGCCTCTCCAGCCAGATTGGGTGGAATATTTTCGGCTTTACCCTGAAAGGCAGTGGCAACCAAAAGTCGGAACAGGGAAGGATACTTGGGTTGGTTAGGTCCATGAGTTATTTGTATGTCTTCAAAATGTTTTTCAATGTTACCGGCCACTTGTGCAACGGTTCCCGCATACCAGAAACGAATGGCGATGCGTGCAGCATTCGGAGCCAAGCCCAGCACGAAAAATCGTGTCATGGGATCAAGCTGAGGAAGTGAACCGCTCTCAGGCGATCGAAAAGTTGCGACGAGCTGCTTATAGTCCTGTTCTGGTTCGCCCTTGGCAGGCTCTCCAAATAACTGAGCAAAAACGTTTTCAATGTCATGTTTTTTTTCAGCCCAGAAAACGGTGGAGGCGTCTCCAACTTGAATGCGCTGTCTGGATTCTTTTCCCAGCAGGTGGTTCAAAGCTGTTGTGTAGGCGAATTCGGCACGCTTACCGACCGGCGCATTGAAACCCTGCTCTTTGCTGTAGGAGGTGAATGGAGGCAGGTTGAAGGACACAATGTTTGCTCCCGAAGTTTGCGCTCCATAAACTCTTTTGATCGAAGTATGTAGGCGTATCGGTTCGTCCGGGTTTCCTCTTACAAGGCATGTCTGCAGTTTTTCGTTCGTATTTTGTGTGGCTTGGGTCAGATACGAGATAACTGCGGGTCGGTCGCACACGAGACAAGAGTCACCTTCTAGCTGGAAACTTATATTTGCTCCGCTTTCCTCAATTTCAGGCCATGAGGGATGTTCAAATACGGTTTGAAAGTCACCCTTCCCTAAAAATTTCAAAACGGCATCGACCCCCTCGTCGCCTTCGGTCAGTGTGAGAGCTTTACGGATTTTGTCAATGAAGGAACATCGCTGCTCCATAGCCCTTGCCGCCATTTTGGCCGGATCTTTTTTGGGGTCTGGTTTGGGGCGACCGAAAACGTATGCAGGTCCGTCCCACAAAAGATTGGCGGCAACCCCACTTGTCTTCTTGACTCCCTTGGGCACCATGAATTGCCTTGCTGTCTTCCTGCTGCCTTCACCGGTGCGAGTGTCCAGCAGTCCGATGAAGCGTCCCTCTCGATTAACGATCACGATAAAGGGGATCGGCTGTTTCTGAAAGCCTTCGGCAGCCAATTCAATAAGCCCGTCTCTCTGTAATCGCCTGCAGTATTCATCCAATGCCTGCAGAATCATCGCTTCACCTCCGGACTGCCCGGTTGGGGAATGGCCACACAGCCGCTGCGTAGTTGTGCACGGAACCACATAGGCATGGGTTCTGAACCTGAGTGATCCACGTCGTAAAGCATGAAGCCCAGATCACGTGTCTCTTCGATGGGGCTGGGGCTATCCTTGGCTGTTTTGATCAATTCGAATTGAGCTGCAAATTCGCGGCAGCCGAGATAGGGGCGATGAAAGCACTGCCCTCTCTCTGTTCGACGCGTGAATATCTCTTCAAATTTCTTAATGTTGTCCTCGGCGCCTGCCTTTTCTGTCAGCTCAAAGTGGGAGTGGAGCACGTAATCCACATCTCGCAGAAACAGTCCCGCCCTTTGCTGACGCTGATCTTCGATGAAAAGGCTACTGGAGCGGGGAGACATGACTGCACCGACTTCATTGCGTCGCACTGAAGCCCATTTGATAGGCTTGAGCACATCGATCTGGGAGATTCGCCAGCGAATGGCTGGTTTCCAGAGAATCGCTTCGAGGATGCCTCGAGCTGCCGAAGGCGACATCACATCGTAGGAAACCCGCTCCACCTTCATTTCAGGTCGTGTGAAGCATGCGTAATCTCCCCACACCCTGAGGCGAAAAGTCCGACCCTTTAAGGTTTCTATCATAAGGTATGCCCTCCTTCGTGTGATTTACCCGATCAAATCGTCGGGTTCGTAGATGATAGATCTGTCGGGGCAGAATCCAAGTTTGTTGTCATACAGGGGGCTGTGGCCCTGGATGAAAATCCCGGCATGCACTTCTTGGATTGCGCCCTCTGCATGCAGCCGGCTGTGCAGGTGCTTGGGCAGATTGACCACATAGCGCTGAAGTTTGCGCAGGAGCCAGCGCTCCGGTCCCTGGTGCTTCAATTGTTCGATGAGCTTCATCCCTTCTTCTCCATAGGAGACGAGGACCGGTGTCTGCGCTTTGTCGTTGATCAATCTAAAATTTGCAGCGGCTGTTCGGAAACTGATACAAAAGTCTTTATCAGACTTCAGGTCTTTTAGAATGTTTTTGGAGTCCAGCCGGTCATTGCCTTGGAGCCAGTATAGTTGGCGGAAGAATTCGTTGAAGCGTTTGGGTGCCAAAGGATCTGTTCCAGGTTCCGTAAGCATCTGGGCGCCGATTCCAGCTGCCTGCCGAAGGACCCCGACGGGAGGTTGACTGGGTGGAGTGAAAACCACCACCTCACCACATTTCAAAAGGCCCTCGCGGTTGCAGCGCCCGGCTGCCTGCGCGATGGAATCCAGCCCTGCCAAGGCCCTGTAGACCACAGGAAAATCCAGATCCACTCCAGCCTCTACCAGTTGAGTGCTCACGACACGCGTGGGAAGACTATCTGCCAGCCGAGCTTTGATTTCGGCAATGCAGTGGGATCGGTGAGCTCCGCACATGAGAGCGGACAGGTGAAAAGTTGCTTCGGGCATGAGAGACCACAGAGTCCGACAGTCGTCGCGCCGATTCACCACGCAAAGCACCGAAGGGATAGAAGAAAGTTCTTCTGCGAGGTCTTCCCAGGTTTGAGATTTGTAAAGATTCGCCGGTACTTTTACCTCCACTCGCTTCAGCCTCTCATACAGCGAAGTCGGGTCTTCCATGATTTCGACAATGCCCTCCAGTCCCTGAAAATGGAAACCGGGTTGATTGTTGGGGCTAAAGGCTGGTTGAGTTGCGGTGCAAAGGAGTATTGTGATGTTGTAGTGTTTACGCAATTCGTCCAGTGCTTGGAGGATGGGTCGGAGATATTCGGGCGGCAGGAGTTGTACTTCATCCAGCACCACTACGCTTCCACTGATATTGTGCAGCTTACGGCAGCGGCTTGGCCGTGCGGCGAAGAGGGACTCGAAGAATTGCACGCTGGTCGTCACGATGATGGGAGCGTCCCAGTTTTCGCAGGCGAGCCGTGAACGGGCTGTTTCATCTTCGGGCCCGGAGGCATCAAGATTGCTATGATGTTCGACCACCCCTTCCTTGAAGATTTGGCGAAACTGATCAGCAGTCTGTTCAATGATGCTGGTGTAGGGAATGACGTAGATGACGCGCCTGTGCCCATGGGTGGCTGCATGATGCAGTGCAAATGCCATGGACGCAAGGGTCTTCCCTCCTCCAGTGGGAACTGTCAGGCTGAAAATTCCTGGGGTATCTTTTGATTTCTGGATGCACCGTTCCAGGATCTCGGTTCGCACCTGGTTGACCGGCGTCTTTCGTGCGGCAGCCTGCTTGGCCGACATGTATGAGATAAAGTGCGATGAAAGTCCCTGCAGGGAAGCATATCCACTCCTTCTGCTTGTCTTCTCTCGATCGAAAAACTCTTCTGTATCCAGAAAGTCGGCGTCTACGACACAGGAGAAAAGCATCCGAACCCAGAAAGCAGGGTCGAGACCAAAGGGCTTTTCTTGGGGAAGCGGTTGATTCAGGATTTCTTCGGGGACACCGCCTGAAAGAGCCACATCGAGAAGGTCTTTTTCCAGCAACCGTTGTGAAAGGGCAGCTTTCCCTGTTTTATCCGCTGCCCAGTCGGGGAGCCCGGCATGGTGACCAGCGGCGATATACGCCAGCAATCTTCCAGCGATGTCAAACTGCTCAATGGCGTGAAGACCACCGGCTGTGGAGTGATTGACTCTCGCTTTGCTTTCCAGGTGGGCACCCTCTCCGGCGGCAGCTCGAATTTTCTTTTGAAATGGTGGACCGTATTTACCCAGATCATGCCAGAGGCCTGCCAGCCAACCCCAAGATTGGAAACCGAAAACGGCCGCAAAACGGGCTGCCCTTTCTGCGGTCCCCATGAGATGATCATTGAGCGTGTGTATCCGTCCATCTTCGGAAACATGTGCCAAGGCGTTGTTCGACAAAAATTGACCCTCCATATTGTTTGATCCTTCTTCGCTTCATTTGCTGGAACTTTGTTGCAAGCAAAGTCCTGCTCTAATCTATGGAACAACCGACTCAGCTCCATTTGAGAACACTGCTGTCCGGTCATAACTTATTGAAATTAAACGACAACTGTATTCCGACTTGCTCGCTTCGTGTGTTTAACTCCGGTTTAAATAGATCCATCAAATTTCTTTTAACAAATAGATTCAGCCGAACCAATTTTAGTATTTGTGAGAAGCTGTAGCTTAAAGTTGTCATGAATTTGTAGTATGCAATTATCAGA
>SLCH01000223.1 GCA_007125915.1 Syntrophobacteraceae bacterium | reverse complement strand
CTCGTGGGATTGAGCACCGTGACGAGGTTGGCCACCTGGAGGCCTGTCACGATGGTTTCTCCCTCCTGAATGGTCACATCGGATACGACTCCGTCAATGGGGGCGTGAATGAAGCTGTAGCTGTGGTTGATTCTCCACTGACTCAACTGGGCTTCGGCTTCCTCAACACTGGAACGGGCAATGACCTTCTGGGTGGCATATTCGTCCAACAGCCTTTTGAGAAAGGCCTCTGAGGTGTTCAGGTCCCTGTGGGCCCTGTCCAGTGCATCCTGAGTGGTGTACTCGTGTTTGAGGAGTTCCACCTCCCGCTCATGGTGGATTCTGGCGTAATCAAGATTCGCCCTTGCTTCCCTGATTCGCTCCGGGAATGTCAATTCCACCTGTCTCAGCGTGTCTCTGGCTGATCGAAGCACGGCTTCCTGGCGCTCGATGATCTTGAGAATCTCCCGGTCGTCAATGCGGGCGATGAGGTCTCCTTTGCGAACGGTGTCACCGATCTTCACATTCATCTGCACGATGTCTCCCGTGATTCGGGAGCCGATTTTCACCTCTGCACCCACCTGTGGCTTGATGATGCCCGTTTCCACGAGAACTTCGCGAATGTCTCCCCGGGTGATTCGGGAGGTTTCAAGGACCTGTATTGCCGGCTCCTGAAAAGCGTTTCTGTAGAGGAAAAAACCACCCGCTGCAAATGTTGCCCCTAAAAGCAAAACAATCAAAATCCTTTTCACGCGCCCTTCTCCTCAATTGGATCTGATACAGTTTCTACGGGGACGTTCCTGATTATGGTGTTTTTAACTGTTTCATGGGGAAACTGGTAAAAGGTTTTCCAGTGTTTCCACGCCTGCATTCCGTTCCAGCAGAGCCCTGGCCAGAGCCAGGCTCAGCCTTGAGAAAACCAGCTGTTCCCTTGACTGGGCCAGGAAGCTTCCTGCCTGGACAAGGGAAAGAATGTCCCCCCTCCCCACTCTGTACTCACCAAAGGCCTGCGAGTAGTTCTGCTCCGCTTCAGCGACCTGGGATTCGGCCAGGGAAATGCTCCTCAGGGCCGTGATCAGGTCTTCATAGGCCTGGGTCACATCCAGCCTTATCCGCCGTTCAGTTTCATCCACGTCCCGTTCTGAGACCTGAATGCTGGCCCGGGCAGCCCTGACTCTATAGAACTTGTCCAATTCAAAGAGGTTCCAGGTCGCCCTCAGCTCCACGGAAGCATCGTGGCTTGTCGCTCTTTCAATGCCGCCGCTCCTGCGTGTTTGCATGAAAGATGTGTTGGCGGAAATGGCCGGGAAAAACCTGCTTTGGATGGAGGATTTAGAGTTTTTGGAAATCTGTACAAGATTTTCCGCCTGCTTCAGTTCTGGCCTCTCCAGGGCCACATGGGACAATTCCTTCAAGGTTGGCAGGGCGGGCAATTGGACCAGGTCCCCTTCCAGGTCATGGGGCTTTTGCAGGGGTTTCCCCATGAGAGAATTGAGTGCGGCAAATCCTTTGCGCAACGCTCCCTCCGCTTCCGTGATATTGAATTTCGCCTGCTCCAGTCTCACCGATGCCTGAAGCACATCGGAAAGCCTGGCCACCCCCAGCCGATGTCGCCCCTGAGCCACTTCCAAATCCTTCTGGGCATCCTCCAGTTGTATTTTTCTCTCCCGCAGGATCTCCTCTCGTGCCATGGTGGAATAGAATGCGCTCTTCACTTCAAACTCCAGATCAAGGTGCACCCTGTTCAAGTCCTGCCTGTCCACGTCCAGGTTCAGGCGGGCAATGTTTCTGTTTGCACGCCTGGCTCCCCCGTCAAAAAGGAGATAAGAGACGGTGACGTCATAGGTGCTCGAATCATAGCTGGTGGCATCGGTATCGTGGTGCCGATGGGCGGCAAAAACATCCACAGTGGGCACATAAGGGGACAGGGAGGCTTTGTAAAGGGCATCGGAACCGTCCACACGCATTTTGGACGCCTGGTACACAGGAAGATTGTCTTTGGCTTTTTCGATGGCTTCATGAACAGTCAGTGCTTTGCCGCAGGTGTGCCAGAAAAAGATGAGCAGGGACGACAGTGCCAGAATAGAAGAAAGCTTATATGTGAAACGCTGGAAATGGGTCGACGGCATGGATGATCTCCCGTGTTGAATTGCCAATGGTCCTTTCCACCTCTTGGAACCATGCAGTGAAGTCAGCTGAAACATCGCCTAAAAAGGCGTCCATGGCAAGGCATGGGGCTGAGGCTTTGAACGGAGGGATGGGCTTCGATGAAGGGAGACGCGGGTAAGGGGGCGGGTGCATTCGTTCCATGATCGGCGGAAGATCCCGGAATTTAGAGAACCAGGATCTTCTTCCTTTCTGGATGGATCATGAGGGGTGGGCTATGAGGAAAACTCCGGTGAGATTCTTCACAGGAACTCAGAGTACTTTACAGACAGGCTCTCCAAAGACGAACGGCAGTGATTCAAATCCTTCAGCATTTGGGAACGGTCTTCCGAAGACTCCTGTCTGATGTGAGGAATGAGTTCCTCGTAGTATTCCATGCCTCTGATGAGATCATCACGGTATTCCTTGAGGTATCGGGCCCTTTGCTCGTTGGGATGGGCCAGGTATTCGCGCACTTCTCTTTCCAGGTAGTCGATGTACATTTGCAATTCCGCCATGAACATGTGGGGGCGGGAAATGGAACCCAGAACATCGGTCCTGCCATAAATGTGGTCCACCATTTCCTTGAGAGAGAAGGTTCTGGAAAAATAGGCGAGGTTTGGACCTGGACAGATGGCGGGTTTGGGAGGAGGTTCCCCTTCTTCATGAAGATTGTACAGCAGCAGGGCCGCCCCTGCCAGATCGTTGCAGAGGCAGGCCTTATCCATGATGGCTTCCTGCTGGTCTTTCAACTGTGCCCGGTCCAGCTCCATGCTGCTCAGCTCCTCCAATTTCTTCTTCTGGTAAAAGCGGGATGCCAGGCACACGGGTTTTTTGGAATATTCCGTATTGGAAACGAGAAAACCTTTGGCGCAGCTGCTGCCGGGACGCCCTTCCCTGATCCGGGTCCCTTTGTGTTCCTCGCTGCTGGAGTTTCTCAGGTTGTTGAAGGGCACTCCCAGAGGAGACACATTGCTGAGAAAAAGTTCTTCCCTGGTGGCTCCACAAAGCTTTTCAAGGGTGTCGTGATCCACGGTGGTGGCCTCCGGGACGAGCAAGAAAGGGGTGCCCCAACCCGTTGCATCCAGCTGGTAGTGGTCGAGCAGAAACTGATTTTCCCGGGCCGTTCCAATGCCTCCCTGAGCCGTGATGCGCACAGGGTGGGGCGCTTCAAAGGTCTTCCGCCCTTTTTGCGCCAGCGCCTTGTTGTAGACTTCAAAGAGAGAAGAAACCAGTTCTTCTTTTTTCTTTTTGAATTCCTCAAGGCTCGGCCCCATGAGGTTTCCTCCATGGGCGAAAGCGTGGCCTCCACAATTGAGGCCTGATTCCACCCGGTATTCAGAGACCCAGAGACCTTTCTTGGCGAAAAATTTTCCCTGCGTCATGGCCGACCTGAAATCATTCACTTTGATCACGATCTTTTTCTTGATGAAACCTTCATCGTTGGCATGAAAATCCTTAAATTTCTCCACATAACTGTAGAGTCGACCATTGAATCCCGCTGAAAAGACGATGGATGAAGCAAGGGTGCTTCTGGCATATCCTCGAAGGGCTGCCATGGCATCGTTGAATTCAGACCCGAGAGGTGTCCCATCCACAGCGAAGTTGGTGCGATCCAGCTTGGTCATGATGTTGATGTCAATGCTGCCCGGCTCGATTCTTTTTCTGAGCTCCTCCTGAAGAGTGAGCTGTTCCTCTGCGTTGTTCAGCCCCTGCATTTTGAGATACATCTGCTTGAGCGCCGAAGCCTCGGGCAGGAGCTCAAAATACTTATGAATCTCGCTTCCGATTTCGAAGGCCGACTGCTTGAGCTTCTCCACTTGATCCTTGACCATGCGATCCAGGAGATTCAGGTAGGCCGTGATGCGGTTTGCTCTGGCATCTGGGTCTGTTTTTTCAATGGGATTGCATTCCTCTCCCATCATGCTGCAGTAAAACCTGCGCATTTTTTCGATGAGAACATCGTCTACACAGGAGATGACCGAAGAGATCCCGTACTTGGCGACTTTTGCGGGAGAATCAATGGTGAATGCGGTGCCCATTACCGGGATGTGGAAGGTGTGAATGGTTTTTGTCATTTTTTCCTTCTCTATGATTTTTGATTTTCCCTGTGAGGACGGCATTTGGCTCCGGTGTTCTGAAATGTGACCGGGTGTTTTTGCATGATGCGTGCCGCGGCATCGATCTAAGAGCCCTTCCCACGAGCCCTTCCAATGCCTGAAAGCCCTGGGGCATGCATCTCCCTCCTGCAGAAACCGGTTCCGGTGGCCATTGGAAACAAAGTTTTCCAGCAGATTTTCGGGCATTGCATTTCAGACGGTCCTCCGTACAAGGACCTGAGTAAAAATCATAGATAACATTTCAGAGCTTCAATTGCCAAGGATAGGTGACCATGAATGCCGTTTCATGTCATTTCCCCTTGTACCCTGATTGCATTGCCCCTCTGCGAAGGATGCTTTTCAACCTTTCCCGATCCTCCTTGGAAAAGCGGAAAGAATCTTTTCTTTGATGCCCCGCCGCTTTTTCACAGCGGTCCATGAGTTCGCTCAAAACTTCGGTGACCCCGGGTTTTGCTGCCGCACCGGCTTGTGTTGACTCGGCCCCTTCCTGCGTTTTCAGGCCCTCATGAGCTTCCGGGTTCGGAGTTTTTTGCCCTTCGAGTTTTTCATGGATATGGAAATAGCTGAGCGCCTCTTCCAGGTCACCTTTATTTTGCGCCATTTCACCCAATACCCTGTAGAGGACGGCTCCCTTTTCCAATTGCTTTTGAGCTCGCCGCAGCGTCTCTTCCGCCTCCTCGCTCCTTCCCGTCTCCCAGAGCGCCCAACCAAGAAGAATTTGCCCCTGAAGGCTGAAGGGGTGGCGAAGAAGGCCTCTGCGGCATATTTCGATGGCCTCGTCCCAGTCTCTGGAATGGCAGAGCTGGTCTGCAAGGAGCACAAAGGCTCCTGAGGCAGGGTCAATTTGAAGCAACGTCCTCAGGAGATGGGGATCATTGGGCCACGTTCCAGGGGTCTGGCCACCGGGGTGCGCCGATGCCGTCGAGGGAATGGACACGGGGAATGCAGAATGCACCGGAGATTCCAGCCTTTCTTCTTGCTCCCCTTCGGTGTTTTCCATGGGGAATCTTTGCAGGTAAAGGGTCACTTCATCAAGCAAAGGAATGAATGCGGTCTCAAATTCGGGAGATTGAAAGCCCCTTGCCGTTTCTTCCAGGCAAAAAACGAGCGTGTTCGCTGCCTTGGAATCCCATTGAGGAAGAACATTCTGGGAGAAAAAATCCTGGAACCTGCCGCCCATTTGCCCCAGAGCCTCAAGACTGAGCATGAGAGCGGTGCTGGTGAACTCTGAAAGCACCCTCTGCGTTTCCGGGGCATTCCGGCTTTCCACCGCTTCAATGGCTTCGTGAATCAGGTTGGCGAAATCGCTCCGCTCTTCCCATGTCATGGGGATATTCATCGCGCCCCCTTGGAACCACCGTCACTTGAGAACACTGATCTTTTCATTGCCTCGCACTCATGGTGTTCCTGCTTTGAATTCAGTGATTGGCTGAGCCAAACAGCGGCCCAAATTTTTCAGTTCCCTTTCAGTTTCCGGGAAAGGGGATGTCCCGTGGAATCAGAACATGTGCACCCCTTCACGGGGAAACGGCTTGGATTGGACACGGCCCGTCTCCTTCCCGCCTCCCCGGGTTGTGGGCATGGGAACGGGAATTTCAGGCTGTTCCCGCCGGTGAAGGGCAAATTTAAGCCCGTGCGGGCTCCCCCGTGGCTTGCAGGGATCAAAAAGTTGAAACACATGCCCTCAAACATGGACCCTTAAACGAGCATTTACAAGCTTACCCGATCCGGGGTCAAGAGATAAAGTGCCCTGTCATTGCTCTGTGAGCAAGGGGAAGCCAACTGGTTTTTGTCATGAAGGAAGGCATGTGACCCTGCCCTGGGCGGCAAGCTGACCTCGAAGCTGAGTGGCGAGGTGATGGGCGCGTCTCAGTGGTTCGGGAATGCGAAAAGTTCCCAGGCACCGGCGCACCAGCTGAAGGGCGCTTTCCGCATCCGCTTTGTGTCCTGGTGAGATGTAGATGGGTTTGACACGTGTTCTCGAGCAGAAAATATAGCCGACCATTGCATCCTGGAACATGAGGGGCTCGTGCTGGCCGCGAACCAGGGAGAGAGTCCGGTGATCGCCACAGAGTTTCTTCTTGGCGCATCCGACGGTTGGAAGATTCAGGCAAATTCCGAGGTGTGATGCCAGGCCCAGCTTTCTTGGATGGGCAATGCCCTGCCCATCGCAGAGGATCACATCGGGCTTCCTCTCCAGTGCCTCAAAGGCCTTGAGAAGGGGAGGGACTTCGCGAAAAGAGAGAAGTCCCGGAATGTATGGAAACTCAATGGGGAATGTGGACTGGGCTGTCTCCAGCAGCGTGAGGCCCGGCCACTGAAATGTGACCATGACCGCCACCATTTTCCTTATGGATGGCACATAACCCGCGTCAGCGGCTCCCAGCACCTCAAAGTGATCTGGAAGGGGCTGAAGAATCACGCGTTCGCAGAGGGTCCGCTGCAGTGAGACAGCTTCCTGGGGAGACAGGTTCCAAGGATGTGAGCAGGCCATTTTGCAGCTCGCAGGGTGATCAGCTGCACCTGGAAAATCCGCAGGACCGGCAGACGATGCAGCCTCCCTCATGCTCCACGGCGGCGCCGCAATCGGGGCAGGCGCCCATTTCATCGGCTGCGGAGGCCACATTGGCCCTGGCGTGGTGATTGAGCACCTTGGCAATGGCATCGGAGCAGGAAACCACCTGTTCACCATTTTTCCACACGGGGGAGGGGCATCGTATGCCCATGAGCTGGCGAATGACCGCCTCCACCTTGACGCCCGACCGCAGAGCCAATGATATGAGGCGGCTTGTGGCCTCGATCTGTGAATAGGCACATCCTCCCGCCTTTCCCATCTGAGCGAAAATTTCGCAGAATCCGTATTCGTCGCTGTTGATGGTCACATACAGCTTGCCACAGCCCGTGTTGATTCTCTCCGTGACGCCCGTGGTTTCATCGGGCCGGGGGCGCGGCTCCACCTGGGGATAATGGGGTTTGCGCTGGATGTTCAAAACCTGGACATCCCTGCTTCCATCCCGGTAGATGGTGAGCCCCTTGCAATCCAGGTCGTAGGCCATGATATAGGCCTCTTCCACATCCTTTTCCGTTGCCTCAAAGGGAAAGTTGATGGTCTTGCTCACCGCATTGTCCGTGTGCTTCTGGAAGGCTGCCTGAATTCGAATGTGCCATTGAGGTTTCACGTCGTGAGACACCACAAAGACACGCCTGACATCTTCAGGGATTTCCATGAAGCTCTGTATGCTGCCTTTTTCCGCAATGCGCTTCATCAGCTCTTCACTGTAGAAACCCCGCTCCTTGGCAACCTTCTGGAAGAGGGGATGGACTTCCAGCAGTTCTTCATTGTCCAGCACTTTTCGAACGAAACTGATGGCGAAAAGGGGTTCGATGCCGCTGGAACATCCCGCAAGAATGCTGATGGTTCCCGTGGGGGCAATGGTCGTGGTGGTGGCATTGCGCATATGGGGCGTCTGGGGACTGTCGTAAAGGGAACCCCTGTAGTTGGGAAAGTTGCCGCGCCTTGAGGCCAGTTCGGCGGATGCGGCTTTACTCTCTTTCTGAATGAAGGCCATGAGTTTTTCCGATACCTCCACGGCCTCCTGCGAGTCATAGGGAATTCCAAGGGCGATCAACAAGTCGGCGAAACCCATGACTCCCAGTCCGATTTTCCGGTTTGCCCTGGTCAGTTCTTCAATGAGTGCCAGCGGGTAGTTGTTCACTTCAATGACGTTGTCCAGGAAATGCACGGCGTCTTGAATGACTTCCCGCAAATGATCATAGTCGATCTTGCCGTCGCGAAACATTTGGGCAAGATTGATGGAGCCCAGGTTGCAGGATTCGTAAGGCAGGAGGGGTTGCTCTCCGCAGGGATTTGTGCTTTCCACGGTCCCCGCATGAGGAGTAGGGTTGGAACGGTTGATGCTGTCGATGAAGATGATTCCGGGCTCGCCATTGCTCCAGGCGGAGTTGACGATCTGGTCGAAAACCGTTCGAGCTTTCAGCCTGCCCACGCATTCCCTGGTGCGGGGATTAATGAGTTCATAGTCCCTCTCTTCCTTGAGGGCTTTCATGAATTCATCGGTGATGGCCACAGAAATGTTGAAATTGGTGAGGCGGCTGTTGTCCGTTTTGCAGGTTATGAACTTCTCGATGTCGGGATGGTCCACCCGCAGGATTCCCATATTGGCACCACGCCGTGTGCCCCCCTGCTTGATGGTTTCCGTGGCCGTGTCAAAAACGGTCATGAAAGAAACGGGACCGCTAGCCACCCCTTGAGTGGACAGAACCTTGTCACTCTCGGGACGGATCTTGGAGAAAGAAAAGCCCGTTCCTCCCCCGCTTTTGTGGATCATGGCTGCATGCTTGATGGCTTCAAAAATACTGTCGATGGAGTCCTCCACCGGGAGCACAAAACAGGCGGAAAGCTGGCCGAGACGGCGGCCTGCGTTCATGAGGGTCGGCGAGTTGGGAATGAAATCGAGGGACGTCATGAGACGATAAAATTTCAGGGCCGT
>SLCH01000045.1 GCA_007125915.1 Syntrophobacteraceae bacterium | reverse complement strand
TCCCTTATCGTTCCCAATAAAGACGCAGCAATGGTGTTATACGGTTCCAGTTCGCACAGTCGAGATGTGATGGCGGCCATGGAAAAGCTGGACCGGGAAGGATACAGGAACATGAGCTTTCTTGAAGGCGGCATCGCCGCCTGGCTGGAGGCTGGGTATCCTCTGGAGGGCGCCGGCCCCCATGATTCCGATGATCCCCAGACAAGGCTGGCTTTGGACGATGGAATCTACGTGGTTGATGCCGGTGCAAGCCGTATTGAGTGGGCCGGCCGCAACCCCACGACCCGTCACCATGGCACGGTGAGAATAGCAGGTGGCCGGCTCGAGGTGGAAAACGCTCTGATCAGAGGTTCTGTAGAAGTGGATATGAATACAATCCACAACATCAATCTGGAGGGTGATCCACTGCACCCGGTGCTGGAACAGCACTTGCGATCGGACGACTTTTTCTTTGTCAACGTTTTTCCCAGTGCTGTTTTTACGATCACCGAGGGTAAACCCAAAGAACCGGCATGGCTGACCTTGCCCAATTATGCCATCAGGGGACAGATGAGCTTGCGGGGGGTTTCATCACTCCTGGAGCTTGATGCAACCATCAACAGGATTGACAGGAATCGTCTGGCCATAGAGTCCCACTTTGACATGGACCGCACACAATGGAACGTCATTTACGGTTCCGCCAGATTTTTCGAGCATTTGGGAAAGCACAAGGTTTTTGACCTGGTGAGCATTCAGGTTGTCGTCATGGTCGAAAAGCAATGGTGAATGGGTCAGAATGCAGGGACTGTGGGTGGCGGCCTCACTTTAAACAAACTTCTCCCACCCCCAAGCTCAGGGCTTGGGGGTGGGAGTTCTTTTCCGGACCCATGATTCTCAGATGACGCCCTTGCTTTGAAGCTCTTCCAGTTGGGGGCCGCCCACTCCCAGGTATTTCTGAAAGATGAACTCGTTGTCAGCGCCCACGGGCCTGCAGACCCACTTTATCCTTCCCGGAGTCCGTGACATGGCTTTAAATGAAGAGTTCTGCACGAGGACGGACCCGTAATAGGGATCGTTCACCTCAATGAAGGTCTTTCTTGCCTGCCAGTGTTCCCTCTCCATGACTTCCATGGGAAGTTCCATGCGTCCCGTGGCCACCGTGCCCTTGCGGTCGGGCTTGTTCATGTAGGCCGTGACGATGCGGACCACCTCATCGGTGGTGTACTGCTTGGTGAACTTTTCAATTTCGTGCTGAATCCTGGGCTGGTTTTCCGGCGTGAGCCGCTCCCGAATGGTGGGAAACATCTCTTTGAGGTCAGGCCGTTCCAGGATTTCGCACAAGGCGGTCCAATTGGGATCGGTGAAGCCCGAAATGAACGTGTAGCCGTCTTTGCATTCCACGTAGGTGTAGGGAAACACGGCGTAGTCGTAGTTTCCCGCCCGGGGCATCTGTTTTTGGGCCATGTGGTAATACATCATCGCGTAGTTGGCCATGGAAAAAAGGCCCTCGGGGGGCGAGCAGTCGATCATCTGGCCTCTGCCCGTTTTGCGCCGGTGAAAGAGCGCCAGGAGTATGCCGAAGGCAGCCCATCCTCCGCCCGCGTACCATCCCATCCAGTTTCCCTGTTTGAGGGGTTTTTTGAACTCATTGGGCACCTCGGGATCCAGATCCGGTTCCCCCGTGATGGACATGATCACTCCCCGCGCCTGATTGATGATGTCGTAATCGGGCTGATTGCCGTTCTTTTGGGCATCGGGCCCAAACTGGCCGAAACAGTGGATGGGGCAGTAGAGGAGGCCGGGATTGATCTCCCGAAGCTGACGGTAGCCGATTCCGAGGGAGTCCATATAGCCGGGCTTGAAGGTCTCGATGACCACGTCCGCTTTCCTGGCGAGCCTTGTGAAGAGAGTGCGCCCCTCCTCTTGGGTCAGGTCCATGGTCACGTGAAACTTGTTCCTCCCCTCCACCATGTAGCCGAGCCCCGTGTCTTTGATCATGATGCCGTAGGGGCTCATCTTGCGCGCCAGGTCTCCCCCCGGAGGTTCCACCCGGATCACTTCCGCACCCATTTCCGAGAGAATGGACGAGGCGAACAGGCCCCCAAAGCTTCCATGGCTGGCATCGAGCACCAGGATGTCGTCCAGTGCTTCGGGCTTCTGAAAAATGTTGTCGGGGTTGGTTTCCCGGTGGGCCCACTTGGCATATTCTTCGTTGGCGGCATGTCCGATGATTTTTTCGTCATCCATGTTCGTTTTCCTTTTCACCGTGGTTAACCCAGCTTGATGCCTTTTTTCCCATCCCATTCCTTGGGGGGGCAGTGTGAGGGGATTTTGGGGTTCCATTTGAAGATGACCCCTTCCTCCTGAAGGTTCTTCACCTTTTCACCGGACAGTCCCAGGAGTTTGGTGAACACATATTCGTTGTCAAAACCAAGGGGCCGGCTGCACCATTTGAGCCGGGAAGGGGTTTCCGAAAGTCTGGGAGGATAAGCCTCTTCCACCATCTCTCCATAGAGGGGATCGTGAAATTCTTGGACGGTGCCCCGCTCGCGAAAATGTTCACCGTGATAGACGTCTTCGGCGGTGAGGACCCGCGTGGCGGCAAAGCCCATTGCGCTGCCCAGTTCTTCCACTTCCGCCATGGTTTTGGTTTTTGTCCATTCGTTGATTCTTTTGAGGATTTCCCGAGCGATCTCGTCTTCCAGCCTCGTTGTGGGGTCCGCATACTTGTCATAAAGATCCATGGATCCCATGGCTTCACAGAGTCCTTTGAACTCCTCGGAACTGAAGGCTGCCAGGGCGATCCATCCGTCGGAGCAGTCAAAGAGGTCGGAAGGGCAGATGGCCAGGTCGCGGTTTCCCGCTCTTTTGCGATTTTCCTCCTGCATGGAGGTGAAAAGCCATGTCCAGTCGAGCCAGCGGATGACATTTTCCACCTGGGAGTAGTCGATGAACTGCCCTTCGCCCGTTTTTTCCCGGTGGTTGAGAGCGCTCATGATGGCGATGGCGCACATGAGTCCCGTGATCCAGTCGGCAATCCAGACGCCCGACTTGATGGGGCCTCGTTCTTCGTAGCCCGTGATGGGGGAGAGGGCGCCCATGCTCTGCGCCACCGCGTCATAGGACGCTCTTCCCGTCCAGGGTCCCCAGCTGCCGTAGCCCGAAACGTGCAACTGAATGATGCGGGGATTGATTCTTTTCAGATCCTGGTAGCTGATGCCCCATTCGGCCATTCTGCCCGGTGTGAGGTTGTCGATGACCACGTCGGACTTCTTCACGAGATCGAGAAAAATCTCGTTGGCCTTGGGGTTTCCCATGTGCATGCCCACCCAGTACTTGTTGTGGTTTTCGATTTCCAGTCCCGGAGACATGTTCTTCCAGAAAAAGGCATAGGGCGTCACGAAACGCATCTGGTCGCCTCTCTGGCCCTCGAATTTGATGACTTCCGCGCCAAATTCTGCCAGATAGTCACAGGCGGCCGGTCCCAGGACCACGTAGCACACCTCCAGGATGCGAATGCCTTTGAGAGGTTCCGGTTTGTCAAAGAGCTGGCCCACATCGAACATGCCTTTCAAAAAATCCTGGTAAGATTCTCCTTCTTTCATGCAACGAACTCCTCATGCTGGTTTGCGGCTGGATTGGCTCTGGTGAGCTGCCCTCATTTCAAAAGAATGCATTTTTGACACAGGACAATGAATTGGCCAAGTGTTTTCCTATCCATGGGGCTCATGGTGTTGAAAAAAAGGACCGCAGAGCCTCAAAGCCAAAACACCCATTCCTGGGGAATGGGTGTTTTGAGTGCATTCAATCTCGCTGGAGCAAGAAAAATTATGTTCCTGGTGGGGCGGATCACAAATGGGAGAATGAAATGCGCCGGGAGAGGGAAAGATCTCATGGGAGCCACCGAAGGATGCACTTCTATTTCTGACGGCGGATTCTCTCGATTACAATGGGTGTCACGGGCACATCCCCGTGAGGTCCAACATTTTTGGTGGGCGAAGCCTGAATCTTGTCCACCACATCCATGCCTTCGGTGACGCGCCCGAAAACCGCATAGCCATAACCTGCGGGTGTGGCGTTCTTGAAGTTCAGGAAGGTGTTGTCCACCGTGTTGATGAAAAATTGGGATGTGGCGCTGTGAATGGCACTGGTTCTGGCCATGGCGATGGTGCCCCGGTCGTTCTTGAGTTCGGGGCGGGCTTCGTTATGAATGGGATCATGGGCGGGTTTGGGAACCATGTCGGGCATGAGTCCTCCTCCCTGAATCATGAAGCCCGGTATGACGCGGTGGAAAATGGTGCCGTCATAATATTCTTCATCCACATATTTCAAAAAATTAGCCACGGTGCCGGGGGCCTCGCTGGCCCAAAGTTCCAGGGTGATGCTTCCTGCGGTGGTTTCAATGGTCACCACCGGGTTCGTCTCCTGCATGGTCAAACCTTTCTGTGAGGGCCTCAATGGAATGAGTTGAGACCAGGGATTGGGTTTCTAACTGCTCTTGGATTGCTGCTCATCTTCCTCCAGGATTTTACCCAGAGCATAAGCGGTGTCTCCCACCAGCTTGATGCAGTTTTGCCGCGTGCTTTCCGGGTTCTTGTAGAATTCTCTCACCTGATCCCTGTTGTGCCAGTCGACCTGTGCGATGTCGCAGCAGTTGATGCTGGCGAAGGGCGCGCAGAGTTCTTCAAACTTTTTCACCAGGGCGCGGCTCAGGTACCACATGCGCGGATCTTCTTTGCCCTGGAGGTTTCCCCGGCTGTACATGGAAGAGATCAGGGCAACCCCACCCACCAGTGCGCCGCAAACGCGGCCCGAACTGGCCAGCCCGCCGCCGAAGGATCCCATTGCCTTGACCACCTCTTCGTTGACAGTGCCGATCTTTTCCTGCCCCGCCGCCAGAACGGCCTGGCTGCAATGGAACCTCTCCTTGAACAATTGGATGGCTTTCTCTCTCATTTCTTCGGGGGTCATGGTCACCTCCATTGGGGTTCGGGTGAAAGGAGTTTTCCGCGATCAATTGGAATTACCAATTTGATCAATGCCTTAAATCGTATTAACTATCACAGGATTCAATGTAAATCCAGTCCTGTTCCAGTGTCAAAGGAATGGAACCGGCAAATGTAATGGGAAACAATCCAACAAGGAACTGATGGAAAGGAGAAGTCCCCATGCTGGAAGTGAAAATACCTGGCCGTGGAACGATTCGCGTTCGTCATCTGGTGCTGGATTTCAACGGAACCCTTGCCTGTGACGGCATGCTGCTCGATGGCGTTGCCACCCGCCTGAAAGCTTTGGCCGAAAGCTTGGACATCCATGTGCTCACGGCAGACACCTTTGGCAGCGTCGCTCGCGCCATGACGGAAGTTCCCTGCAGGGTGACCGTGATCGGGCAGGAGCAGCAGGCCGAAGCCAAGTGGAAGTACGTCCATGAACTGGGCTTCGATCAGACCGTGTGCATGGGAAACGGCTGCAATGATGTTCTCATGCTGCGCGATGCGGCGTTGGGGATCGCCACACTGCAGGCCGAAGGGTGTGCAGGGGTGGCCCTTATGGCAGCTCACATAACCGTTTCCCACGTTCAGGACGGCCTCGACCTCCTCCTGAATCCACTCCGATTGAAGGCCACGCTGCGTGCCTGAAAATCCGGGAGCCATCTCTTCAGCCCCACCCCTTTGACGAAGCATCAGATGATCATTGGATTTGCCCCATGCCCCGCTGGGGCAATATGCATTGACGGGTTAGAAGGTCTGGAAAAAATTATATAGAAATTATCTATTGGACGCATCGGAAGCTCTCTGATATCTGTCCCTATCCAAACAACAGAAAGCTGGTTTTTCGACCCATTCGGTCGTTGCGCTCATGCGTTTGAAATGCACCAGACCCTCGAGGCCTGGAGTCCAATGTCATGACGGTTTGAAAGGACATCGCCCATGCAAGTCATACAGCGTCAGAAGCTTCCCCAGGATGTACAGGAATACCTGTCAAAATTCGACCTCAATCTCTGTCTCACTTGCGGCACCTGCACCAACGGCTGTCCCATCACGGGAACGCCGGGCATGGAAGGCTGGGACACTCGGAAAGTGCTCCGCATGCTCGCTTACGGCATGGTGGATGAAGTGGTGAATTCCAAGTTCCCCTGGCTGTGCACCGGTTGCGGACGCTGCGTGCACGGCTGCCCCATGAACATCGACATTGTGGCCATCATGGGCCACATGAAACATTTGAGAGACCGCGACAAGGTGCCGGGCGTCCTCCACAAGGGGGTCATCAATGTGTTGGAGACGGGAAACAACATGGGCATTCCCAAGGAGGATTATTTCTTTCTCATGTCCGATATGGGGGCTGAACTGGCTGAGGAATATCCCGGATTTTATGTTCCCGTCGACAAAGAAGGCGCCGAAATCCTCTTTTTCCCCAATTCCAAGGAAGTCTTTGCGGACAATGACGACATGATCTGGTGGTGGAAAATCTTTTATGCCGCCAGAGAAAACTGGACCATTCCTTCGGAAAACTGGGAAGCGGTGGACTGGGGACTGTTCACGGGGAATTACGATGCCACCGCAACCCTCGCCAGGCGCAAAATCGATTTCATGAAGCAGTTGAACATTCAACGCATGGTCATGCCCGATTGCGGCGGCGGTTCCTACGGATGCCGCAAAGGCATGAAAACCTGCGTCATCGAAAATCCCGAAAGCAAAGTCGATTTCATCTACATCTACGATTATCTCAAGGAAGTCCTCGAGCAGGGACGCATCAAGGTCGACAAGAGTGTTTATGAGGGCAAGACCTTCACGTGGCATGACTCCTGTAAGCACGGCCGTGAGTTGGAGCGCGTCTTCGGAAAAGGCTATTTCGATGAGCCTCGCTGGGTGATTGAGCAGTGCGTGGATAACTTTGTGGAAATGGAACCCACCAAAGCCAATAACTTCTGTTGCGGGGCCGGCGGCGGCAACTGGCCCATGCCCTACGAGGCTGAATCGGCCTTCCACGGACGTTATAAGGTGCAGCAGATCAAGAACAGCGGTGCCGACGTGGTCGTTGTGGGGTGTTCCAACTGTCACGACCAGATGATGAAACGCCTGCCCAAGTTTTACCCCGACAACTGCAACTACGAAGTGAAATACATATGGGAACTGGTTGCCGACGCTCTGGTCATCGAACCCTGGAGCGACGAAGAAATTGCCCGGGCCGAGGAAGAAGCCCGAGCCCAGTGGGAAAGACTTGGCGTCGACATGGGTGAATGACGGAACGCTTCAGTGCTTTGCGCTCCCCTCAGCCAGAGGCCCAATCCCTCAGACTGTGGGGAGCAAGCTGTTCAGACGACATTCTTGCTGGTGTTTCATGCCCGTCCCTTCTTTTTGAATGGAGGGGATGGGCTGGACAGAGGGGGATGGCCGTGCATCTCGAGGGTAATGGCAGACACATATCCGTTGGCTCCGGATACGGCGCTGGCTCCGCCGAATTCTCTCCCCGCCTTCGAAGGTGCATGGCCATTCCACGAAGCTTTGAGCGGATGAGCCAACTCCCTGTATCCTTTTTTTCTTCAATGAGTTCAGCACACTCCCCCTTTGTGTCTTTTGACCCCGTGCTCCTTTCTACGGGCTTCACCTGAAGCCCTTCATGAACACTGCCCGTGTTCGGTAGAGACGGCCTTTCTTCACCACTCGTTTTTCATTCTTAAAGTGCTTCAACTGCCAAATGTTCAGGTGAGGAAGTCATTCATTCTTCCTTGTGTGAACGTGTTTTTTTGCTTAAATGAATCGGAAATTCCAATTTTTTGCATTGCAATAACCAATAACTGAAGAGGATGCCATCATGAGCAAGACCTTCGAACCCAAAATCCTGGCCTTTCTGTGCAACTGGTGCTCGTACGCCGGTGCCGACCTGGCGGGTGTTTCCCGCTTTCAGTATCCTCCCACCATTCGCGTCATGCGAACCATGTGTTCGGGGCGGGTGGACCCCACCTACATTTTCGAAGGCCTGGAAAACGGCTTCGATTCGGTGTTCGTTTTCGGTTGCCACATTGGGGACTGCCATTACATCGACGGCAATGTTCATACGGCCAAGAGAATGAATCTGGTCAAGGAAGTGCTCGGGCTTGCGGGAATCGGAAAGGACCGCATGCACCTGCGTTGGGTGAGCGCCGCTGAGGGGCAGTTGTTTGCCGATTCGGTGAAAGAGTTGAGTGAAGTGACCGCCGAACTGGGACCCCTTGACATGGAGGCAGCGCAGCTGCCCCTCGCTGCGGCCAGGCGGACATTTGAATCCCCCCGGCTGCGGTGGCTCCTGGGCATGGATCGAGAGCTCACAGAGCGCGAAAACGTCTACCATGAAAAAATCGACCCGGCAGCCTACGACCAGCTGCTCAAAGAGGCAGCCAAAGAGGAGCTGGAGAAGGCACTCATACTGGAAACCCTGAAGGAGGGTTCCCTTTCTGTGCGCTCCATCGCTTCCAAAAGCGGCCTTCCCGTGTACACCGTGTCCCAGCGGCTCGGTGACATTGAAAGAGCGGGGCAGGTAGACCTGGACCGCTATGAAGGGACCACGCCTCTTTTCGTTTCCCTTGCAGTTTAAAAAACCTTTGCACTCTGTGATTGAAGACTTCTCCGCACCCATGAACCTGAAAGCGAAGCGGTGCGAACCATAGGAAGAGGAAAAAAAGAAAATGAACACACTGGAAATGGCTCCAAAGAAAAAAGTGGGAGCGATCATGGTGGTGGGTGCCGGAGTGGCGGGCATGCAGGCGTCCCTGGACCTGGCCAGCTCCGGGTATTACGTCTATCTGGTGGACAGATCTCCCGCCATTGGCGGCATCATGGCTCAACTGGACAAGACTTTCCCCACCAACGACTGCGCCATGTGCATCATCTCTCCCAAACTGGTGGAAGTGGGGCGTCACATCAACATTGAACTGCTTCCCAATACGGAAGTGGAGTCCCTTCAGGGCCAGGCGGGCGATTTCACGGCAACCCTCAAAAGCCAGCCCCGCTACATCGATCTGACCTCCTGCACCGCCTGCGGCCAGTGCAGCCAGGTGTGCCCGGCGCTGACGGTCAACGAATTCAACCAGGGTGTGGACCGCCGTGAAGCCACTTTCATGAAGTATCCTCAGGCCATTCCAAGAGGATACTCCATTGATCGAGACGTGTGCATCGGGTGCGGCCTGTGCGAAAAAATCTGTCTGGCTGAATCGATCCGCTACGATGACCGGCCACGTCTCACGGACGTGAAGGTTGGAGCCGTGATCCTTGCGGTGGGCAATGATGTTTTCGACCCCGCTGTCCTGGACGACTCCACCGGCTACCTGCGCCATCCCAATGTGGTCACAAGCCTCGAATTCGAACGCATCCTCAGTGCATCGGGCCCTTACCGCGGCCACCTCATGCGGCCTTACGACCGCGAGGAGCCCCGGAAAATCGCCTGGCTTCAGTGTGTCGGCTCCCGTGATGTGAATCATTGCAACAACCCCTACTGCTCCGGTGTTTGCTGCATGTATGCCATCAAGGAAGCGGTCATAGCCATGGAACATGCCCACAGTGGCCTGGACACGGCCATCTTCTTCATGGACATGCGCACCTACGGCAAGGATTTCGAACAGTTCTACAACCGTGCCCGAGAAGAACATGGCGTTCGGTTTTTGCGCTCGAGAGTGCACTCGGTGACTCCCGTCGGGGATGGAGACCTGGAAATCGCCTACATGAACGAGAGCGGCGAGGTATTCACGGAAGTGTTCAACATGGTGGTGCTCTCCGTGGGGTTTGAGGTGGGCAGGGAAACTCAGGAACTGGCTAAGCGCCTCGGCGTGGAACTGAATGAGAACCGATTCGCCCGGACGGGCAGCTTCACTCCCGTGGCCACCAGCCGCGAAGGTGTCTTCGTCTGCGGCACTCTCCAGAGCCCCAAAGACATTCCCCAGTCGGTTCTGGAGGCTTCCGCAGCGGCGGCGGCCTCGAGCATCCTTTTGAGCGACAGCCGCTGGGATGAGGCCAAAACCGAATCCAAACCCTTCGAGGTGGACGTGAAAGGGGAGCCCCCGCGCATTGGATTGTTTGTCTGTCAATGCGGCATCAATATCGGGGGGGTGGTGGATGTTCCTGCCGTGCGAGAGTACGCTCGCTCTCTTCCTCACGTGGCTTATGTGGAGGACAACCTCTACACCTGCTCCCAGGATACCCAGGATAAAATGATCGAGGTGATCAAAGAGAAAAACCTCAATCGAGTCATTGTCGCCGCCTGCACTCCGAGCACCCATGAGCCCCTTTTCCGAGAGACACTGGAGAGCGCAGGGCTCAACAAGTACCTTTTTGAAATGGCCAACATTCGCAACCACGATTCCTGGGTTCACCAGGGAGATCCTGCAAAGGCCACGGACAAAGCCAAAGATCTGGTGCGCATGGCCGTGGCCAAGGCCGCCCTTCTCGAACCGCTCAAAGAACCCGCTCTCAGCGTCACGGCGGGAGCCCTCGTCATCGGCGGAGGTGTGGCGGGCATGGTGGCGGCCAAATCCATCGCGGACCAGGGCTACCCCGTTCACCTGGTGGAGCAGGCATCTCAACTGGGAGGGCAGGCCCTCAAACTGCACAAGACCTGGCGTGGAGACAGCATTCCTGAATATGTTGAAATGCTCATCAGCGAAGTGAATGCCCATGGGGGGATCACGGTTCATCTTTCAACCACCGTGGGAGACGTTCAGGGTTTTGTGGGCAATTTCAGCTCCACTCTGCGCAACGGGGATCAAAGCCTCCAGGTGGAGCATGGAGTGGCCGTGATCGCCACAGGCGCCCATGAGTACAAACCCGAAGAGTACCTTTACCGAAAGTCTTCTCAGGTGCTGACGCATCAGGAACTGGATGCCCGCTTCAACGAAAACGACCCCCGGTTGCACGACATACAGAGCGCCGTCTTCATTCAATGCGTGGGCTCCCGGGAGCCGGAACGCCCCTACTGCAGCAGGGTGTGCTGCACCCATTCAGTGGAAAGTGCCCTGGAATTGAAGAGGAGGAACCCCTCGGCGGATGTTTACGTCTTGTACCGGGACATGCGCACCTACGGAGAGCGGGAACTCCTTTACCAGGAGGCCCGGAAGTCAGGGATTCTATTTGTGCGCTACTCCCTGGACAGAAAACCGGTGGTTCGGGAAGTGGAAGGCATACTCCAGGTCACTGTCTGGGACGCCATTCTCGATGGGGAGGTTGTGCTCAGCCCCGATCTCATCACCCTGGCCACTGCCGTCGTGCCCAATGAGACCAAGCTGCTGTCTCGCTACTTTAAAATCCCGGTGAATGCGCAAAACTTTTTTGTGGAAGCTCATGCCAAGCTCCGCCCCGTGGATTTTGCCACAGACGGTGTGTTTCTGTGCGGCCTGGCTCATTATCCCAAGTCGGTGGACGAGAGCATTGCTCAGGCCCAGGCGGCGGCGTCACGGGCCGCGCTGCTTCTCTCCAGGGACAGTGTGTATTTCAGCGGCACCATTGCCCAGGTGGATCCCGCATGGTGCAGCAGCTGCGGAGTTTGCGTGAGCATTTGTCCCTACTCAGCCCCCCGATTTGTAGAGTCGGGCAGGTTTGAAGGAAAAGCTGAAGTGAACGAGGCCCTTTGCAAAGGCTGTGGTCTGTGCACTGCTTCCTGCCGATCAGGGGCCATTCGCCTGCAGGGATTCAGTGATGACCAGATTTTGGCCATGATCGACGCCTTTTAAAGACTGGTGAGGGGAAAGATGGCTTCTCGATCCCATCTTTCCCCTTTCTTATGAACCTTGAGTCCTTTGGCGGAGGTCTTCGGAAAACTGTTTTTCTGCCCGGAAGAGCCGCCGAGGATTCTCTGGTGTTTGCGGACTCATTTCTCAGGAGTCATGGACCATGATGAACCACAGCAACCGCAAAACAAACAAATGCTCGAAGGAGTCCTTCGCTCAAAAGCCCTCACAGGAAAAGGAGGGAAGCCTGGAGAGCAAGCTTCGGCAGTGGTGCCGCGAGGGGAAAGTCTCCTTTCGCGGGAAATCCTATCGCCTTCACGAGACGTTGAGTGAGGAGAGACATGTTCATCGTAAAAAGAACCTGGCAGGGGAAATCCTCTCCTTTGCCCGGGACAGAGGCTTTGAGGGTTTCAAGGTGATCGTTTTCTGGGAACACTGCCACAAGAGTTATGGCATGGGAGAGATCAAATCGGTCATGAACAGGCTTCATGAAGAGAATAAGCTGGTGCTGCTCAACAACGGCCGCTACCTGGCTCGGGAGGCCCTGGAAGAAATTAAGGACCGCGTCAAGAATGTTATCGCACAGAAGGGAGAGCTAACTCTGGAAGGGGGCAAAAATATCCTGGGTTATGGAAGAACGGGCACGGTGCCCGTGCTGGAGTACCTCGATTCCATTGGATTCACGGAACGATGGAATGATGTTCGCATCCTGAAGGCTCAGGAAGGCCATTCCTGAACCTCACCCTTATGCACCTTGGGTTTTCCGCTGCACTATTTGTCCGGCCCACTTCTGTTCAGCATCCACACCTGCAAAAGCACCGTGGGCCCTTCCATGCCCGCAAGGTGACATGGAAGGGCCCACACACATCTGAAGCCAGAGAGCCGTCTGCCCTTCGGGCGCACTTCCCATGGCCCTGGTTCTCATGGCTTACCAGTCATTGCCCAAGAGTCGTCTTCAGGAGTGATCTCTGGAGTCAACCTTGGAGAATTTTCCTCTGGCCCCCTGGCTGCTCCTCATTCCGGGAAACTTGCCGTAATCATGGGTTTTTGAAGTGACTCGAGGTCGACTGCTACCACCGTTGCCTTTTGACACGTAGGGTTTGTTCCCGCGGTTTCCCCGCAGTCCCTGCCCGTTTTTCCCCGGTTTTTGAAGAGAATACGCGGGCTCCAGGCCGGGAATCACGTGCACGGGAAGGTTTTTCCCCAGGTAGCGTTCAATGCGCGTGAGATAAGGAATGTCGTTTCGGGAAGCAAAGGATATGGCGATCCCCGAATCTCCAGCCCGTCCCGTACGGCCGATGCGGTGCACATAGTCCTCTGCAAACTTGGGCAGGTCGAAGTTGATCACGTGGCTGATTCCCGTCACGTCAATGCCTCGCGCGGCCACGTCCGTGGCCACGAGCAGCCTGATTTTTCCGTGGCGCATTCTCGTCATGGTGCGGTTTCGAGCATTCTGGGTCATGTCGCCATGAAGGGCGGCCGCCGGGTAGCCCCGTTCTTTGAGCACCCCGGCGAGGTTGTCAGCGTCACGTTTGGTGGCGGAGAAGATGATCGCGCGAGTCACGGTGACGTCATCGCACAGGTGCGCCAGAAGGCGGTTTTTGTGCTGCAGATTGTCGGCGATGTGCAGACGCTGCTCGATCTTGTCGTGGGTGATTTTGCCCGGGGCGATCTCCACCTGTTCCGGAGTCTTGAGGAGTTTTTGGGCCAGGCTGGTGGTGGTGTTTCCCAACGTTGCGGCAAAGAGCATCGTCTGGCAGTCTTTGGGTATGGAATCGGAAATGCGCTCCACATCCTCGGTGAAGCCCATGTCGAGCATGCGGTCCGCCTCATCCAGAACGAACACTTCCAGCTGGGATAGATCGATGCGGCCCCGGTCCATATGATCGAGCATTCTGCCCGGCGTGGCGATGATGATCTCCGGAAACTGGGAGAGTGCGCGAATCTGTTCTCCAAAGGGCATGCCTCCAAATATGGCGGTGCTCTTCACGCGCAGAAATTTGCCGTAAAGGCGAGTGGCCTGAGTGATCTGGTCGGCCAGTTCCCGAGTGGGGGTGAGAATGAGAACCCGCGGGCCACTGCGGCCTTTCCGCTGGGAGGACAGACGGTGCAGAAGGGGCAGGACGAAGGCGGCTGTCTTGCCCGTTCCCGTCTGAGCCGAAGCGATGAGATCGCAACCGGCGAGAGCTCGGGGAATGGCTTTGGACTGAATGGGCGTGGGGGAAACGTGCCCGCATCGGGCAAGGGCTTTGAGAATGGGTGGAGCCAACTGCAGTTCTTCAAAAGTCATGAATTGAATAATCCCTGGCGTTTCCAGGTGAAGGATCGTTGGTTCTTGCGGCCACAAGCGTGATCGGGGAAACCCCGCACACCATGGCCTGCTCCCGTGATTTCCGAAGAACACGGCAATGGATCCATCCAGATGGAAACTCATTGAAAGGTTGAAACAAAAAAAGAGCAGGCGAAGCCCGCATGGCGAAAATGCGGCGAAAGCCGGCAACGTGAAGACGACTGGCATGAACATCGTCGCCAACCGGTTGTGCTGCCGCAGCGGTGCAGTGTGCTGAAGGCAAGGGGGGTCAGTGATCGATGGAACTCAATGGCGGGTACAATCAAAACCAAAACATTTGCAAACCATTTTTGCAGGCGTCTATCTATAAGCAAACGCAATTATAGAGCCTCTGCGCATAAAGACAAGCATTTTTATGGGCAGGACTAAAATCTTTTTGTTTTTCTCCATTCTCAAGAAGCAGTATGGAACCACGGCCATATCACGGACGCATGCCCCGCTGGCGTGGATTTGTCACGGGAAAGGAAGGCGAAAGTTTACTTGACAGCAGGGTTGGTGATACCTAGGCTAAAAAATTGTGAAATGCACTCAAGTTTTCAATGTTTGGCGTATTCAGACCAAGTGCTTGTAATTCATGAGGAGTTTTTTGTGAAAAAAGCGGTGTTGGATATCCTCGTTTGTCCCAATTGTCTTCCCGAGGAGCGGGAATTGTCCGCGGAGGTTGCAGAGGAAAAAGACCATGATATTTTGCAGGGGCGCCTCATTTGCGGCCACTGTTCGATGGTTTTTCCCATTGAGGATGGGCTGGCCTTTTTGGATCCCGGTGCTTTTGTTGGGAGGGCAGGGGGCAATCGGTATGAAACGGCGCCCGTTGTGTCTTCCTATCTCTGGAGTCACTACGGTGACCTCATGCATGACGGGGAAGCATCGGATGCCTATTCCCGCTGGGCGGGTCTCATGGAGCCCCTGGGGGGATACTGTCTGGACATCGGTGGGGCCGTGGGCCGCTTCGCCTTTGAAATGACCTCGAAAAGCGACTTCGTCATAGGGATCGACAATTCCACCGCTTTCATTCGAGCTGCCAGAGAATTGATGCGGCATCAGCGCATGGAAGTTCCCCTGGCGGTGGAAGGTCTCCTGACCCGTGACCTGACCCTGGAGCTTCCCGAGGAATGGGACATGAAAAAATTGGAATTCATCGTGGGAGATGCTCTTGCCCTTCCTTTCAAAGGGGGTGTTTTCACATCCCTCGCTTCCCTCAATCTGGTGGATAAGGTTCCCTCTCCCTTGAAACACCTCTATGAAATGAATCGCGTGGCCAGAGCACAAAAGGCGGCCTTTCTTTTTTCCGACCCCTTTTCCTGGTCCGAAGAGGTGGCGGAACAGGAGGAGTGGCTTGGGGGCAAAGGAGCAGGCAGGTTTGCTGGAAGAGGAGTGGACAACATTGCCAGCATATTGAATGGAGATGGAGGAGTCCTCACTCCTCCCTGGAGTGTTAAGGATCGGGGACATGTGTGGTGGAAAATACGCACGCATGCCAATCATTTTGAACTGATTCGAAGCTGTTTCGTGAAGGCAGAGAGATGAACCAGGGGCCATGCCGTCATTTGCGGTCCAGGCACCCTGAAAGGAGCTCCCTATGAAAAAACACACCATCTGCCGTCTTTGCTCGGCGTGCTGTCCCGTGGAAGTGGAAATCCAGGAGGGCAGGCTGGCCAGAGCCGAGAGAAAATACGCTCTTCCGTCGGGCAAAAGGGTCCAATGCCCCAAGCTCATGGCGGCGTCCGACATCGTTTATTCACCGGAACGGCTGAAAACACCCCTCATCAAGAAAGGAAATGGGTTTGGCGACCATTTTCGAGAGGCTTCCTGGGATGAGGCTCTGGGGCTGATCGCAGACCAGTTCCATCACTTCAAGAAAAAGCACGGGGCACCCGCTGTGGCCTGGCTTCGCGGTATGGCTGCCGACTGGGGTGCCCCGTGGGATTATGCCACCCGCCTGATGCACGCTTTCGGATCGCCCAATGCCATCGGAAATGGTTCCGTTTGCCACGTGGCACGGGAGATTGCTCATAACTACACCTATGGAGCCATGACACTGCCTCAGGCCAAGGACGCCCGCTGCATTGTGGTCTGGGGAAAAAATGACAGAAACACGGCCCCCGGAACCCACGAAGCCATTGTTTACGCCAGGGAAAAGGGCGCCAAACTCATCGTGATCGACCCCATTCGCACCCCGCTCGCCGCCGTGGCGGACATATTCCTTCAGATAAAGCCCGCACATGATGGCTACCTGGCCATGGCCATGATGCACGAAATCATTGGCAGCGGACTCTATGACAAAGAGTTCGTGGAAGAATTCACCGTGGGTTTTGATGACCTGAAGGGCGCGGTCCAGGCTTATGCTCCCGAGAAGGTTGCAGAGGCCACCTGGCTGGAGCCCCATGCCATCAAAGAGGCTGCGCGCCTTTATGCCACCACCGGGCCGGCCTGCATCATCGACGGCAATGGCCTGGACATGCAGCTTCAGGTGTTTCAGGCCACGCGGGCCGTCTGCATGCTGCGGGCCCTGACCGGTAATCTGGACCGGCAGGGCGGGGACTTTATTCCTCAGCCGGTCCCTGTTCGCAACATTCAGCTGAAAGAACGCCTGGGAAGCCATTGCGAACCCATCACGTCCCAGTACCCCCTTTTCAATGAATTCCACAGCACCTGGGGGCTGCACGCGCAGTCCTGCCTCATCGACGCCATAATGGAGGAAAAGCCCTATGCCATTAAGATGCTTGTGGTCCAATCGGGAAATCCCGCGGTGACCATGGCTGATTCCAATCGGGTGAGAAAAGCCCTGAGCAAACTGGACTTCATGGTGTCCATCGATCCCTTCCTGACGGAAACGGGACGGTTTGCCCATGTGGTGCTGCCCGCTTCCAGCTGCTTTGAAAGGACTCAGCTCAACCGGGCCTACATCCGTAACAGTCCTGTCATGTTGCAGGACCAGGTCATCGAACCCCTTGCGGACAGCTGGCCCGACTGGAAAATCACCTTCGAACTGGCACGGAGGATCGGCTTGGAAGATGAATTTCCCTGGCAGAGTGCCGAGGAAGCCATCGATTGGCAGCTGGAACCCACGGGAATGACGGTGCAGATGCTTCGGGAGAATCCTGCCGGTCTGCGTGCCGACAAACTCCAGTTTGAAAAGCACCGCAGCAAAGGATTTGCGACGCCGTCGGGGAAAGTGGAGTTCTATTCAAAACGTTTGCAGGATGCGGGTCACCCTCCGGTTCCCTACATGGATGGCAAAATGGGAAACCCCATCAGTTTTTGTGACTCTCCCCATGAGGACTTGTGGGTTGGAATCAGTGGTGAGAGAACCACGCCCTACACTCACACCCAGTTTTTTCAGGTTCCCTCTTTGCTCAAGCGCGACCCCGAAGGGTTCATCGATGTCCACCCTCTCGATGCACAGGCACGCGGCATTTCTCAGGGGGATGCATTGAAAGTGGAAACGCCCCGAGGAATGGTTCGGTTGAAAGCGAGGATAAGCGACGTGGTGCATCCCGGTTCCCTGCGTATTGCCTGGGGCTGGGGAGGGATTCAAAGGGAAGCCAACGTGAACAACCTGACCGATGATGACCTTCGTGATCCCGTGACCAGCACCCCTTCCAGCCGAAGCTTCATGTGCAGGGTTGAAAAAGTGGGGAAGGAGGGAGAGGCTTCTGGGAAAGATTCATGAAGCTTCTTCCATATTCAGGTTTTCAGATTTTTTCCCAGGTTGCCGAATTGTGTTTCGCAGGTGCGGGTTGCTTGGGATGTGGGCCTCGTTGTGCGAGGTTTCCCGAAGATACATCCATTTGCTTTCTCTGAACAGTGGAGGTGGTTCAATGCGCAGCGTTTTTATGAAATCTGTGTGGGCTTTTGCTTGCGGCATCTTCCTGATGCTGCCCGTATTGGCTCATGGGGAGGTCTACCTGAAGTACAGGAGCCTCACGGAGCCTTTTCAGGTCATGGGGCAGGTGCAACCCGCTGAAGAATCTTTGCGGGAAGTGTGGATCGGTAAGGACCGGGCCCGGATCGATGAAGAGGGTCAGTCCACTCTTGTGGACCTCAAAAACAACACCATGACCCTTTTGGATCACGAAACGAGGACTTTCACCATTTTGCCCATGGATGACCTGATCGGTTCCATGCACGCTTCCATGGAAGCTCAGATGGCCGAGGAAGCCATGAGTCCGGAAGAACGGCAGGCCATGGAAATGTTCAAGGGAATGGCTGAGCAAATGATGGGGTCCTTCAAAATGACCGTGACCGAGACGGGGGAGAGAAAGAAAATCGGGCAGTGGAACACGAGAAAATACCAGGTGGAGACAAGCATGGGTATGGGCACTTCCAAGGCTGAAGTGTGGGCCACAAGAGACATCGACCTGGACACGGATATCTACCGCACCATGGCTCAAGCTTTCATGGCGGAAGGGAGCGGCATGGGCGAGGCCGCCAAAGAGATGGAAAAAATCAAGGGGGTTCACGTGCTCACCGTTTCGACGTCTCAGGTTTTTGGAACCACCGTGAAGAACACGGAGGAGCTGCTGGAGGTGAAAAAAATGCCATTGTCTGCCGACCTTTTCCAGATCCCCTCCGGCTACACCGAGGAGACAATGTGATGCTCTGAGCTTCATGGGCGCACACCCTCATGGCCCATTGAAGATCATTCAAGCTCGTCGGAAGTACCCGGTTTCAAGGGGCCGGTTCATTGCGGTGGACTTTCCATTGAGTCCCTTCCGTGGCAACAATGAGCCGGCCCAGGTGGCCCTGTTTTCACAGACGGGGCCCATGCTTTTTGCCGCGCCCCTTCAAGGGGTGCGGCTTGTTTCAATCTTCTCCTGGAGTCAGCGAATCAAAGGTGATCCACAGGGCGTCAATTTTTTCCCGCACGCCTGAGCTCTTTGCCGATCAAAACCTTTTGTCGGAAATGTGTTGAGCGTCAAAAACCCCTGAAAACCCAATCCATGTCCAAGAGCGCAGTACCGTGATGCTCAAAAAGGATTATATTTGACTTGAAAACCAATGAAGTCTTTTCATAGCCATGTGCACAGACTGGGTCCAACTGGAAAGAGAGCGATCAAGATGGAAAAAATAACGGTGAACATCTCGGGAATGCATTGCGCCGCCTGCGCGAGGACGGTGGAAAAGGCCCTGCAGAAGCTGGACGGGGTTCAAAAAGCCTCGGTCAATTTGCCCATGGAAAAAGCCTATGTGGAGGTGCAACCTGAAACGGTGGGCAGGGATGAGATCTTAAAAGCCATCACCGATGCCGGTTACGGGGGAGAGATAGTCGAGGAGACGGAGGAGCCCGAGACCGTCACGCTGAAAATTGAAGGCATGACCTGTGCGACCTGTGCCCAGCGCATTGAAAAGACTTTGAACGAATTGGAGGGGGTGCTCGAGGCCAACGTCAATTTTCCCGCGGAAAAGGCGGTGGTTCGGTTCAGAGGAGAGGTCAGCGGACTGGAAGCTTTTGAAAAGGCCATAGAAGCGGCGGGATACCGCGTTGTGGAACGGGTGGAAGAAGAGGAAGATCGGCCCGATCCCAACGAGGAAAAAATGCGCCACGCCGCAAGGAGAATGTGGCTGGCCGCCTCTTTCGCTGGTGTCATCATGGTGCTCATGATGATTCACATGTTCGTTACCGTGCCGGGCTACTTTGCCATAACCGCTGTTTTGGCCATTCCCTCCATCTTCATAGCGGGTTGGGAAACGCACCGGGGCACCTGGAAAGCTCTGCGCCACGGTTCCGCCAACATGGACACCCTCGTGACAATGGGTTCCCTCATCCCCTATCTCCTGAGCCTTCTGCGCATTTGGATTCCCATCACCACCTTTGTGGAAATGGCCGCGTCCATCATGGCCCTGCACCTGGTGGGCAGGTACCTGGAAATCCGCGCCAAAGGCAGGGCCTCCCAGGCCATCAACAAGCTCCTGGCTCTGGGAGCCAAAAACGCCAGGATCCTCGTGAATGGGGAAGAAAGAGAAATCCCCGTGAAACAGCTGCAGTTGGAGCAGATCATGATCGTCCGCCCCGGCGAAAAGATTCCCACCGATGGCGTGGTTACGGGAGGAGAAAGCAGCGTCGACGAGTCCATGGCCACGGGTGAATCTCTTCCGGTGGAAAAAAAAGAGGGGGATGAGGTCATCGGAGCCACCATCAACAAGCAGGGGCTCCTGAAAGTGAAAGTGACCAAGGTTGGCAAAGACACTTTTCTCCACCAGGTTGTGAAGATGGTGGAGGAATGCCAGGGATCCAAGGTCCCCATTCAGGAATTCGCGGACCGGGTGACCAGCTATTTCGTACCCCTTGTCATTGTCATAGCCACGGCAGCCTTCATTTCCTGGATCAGCTTCCCCGAATTTCATCGAAGTATCGTAGAGTTTTTCAGCTTCCCCTGGAGCAATCCCCAGGCTCCTGTCTTTGCCCTTGCCGTGCTGGCTTCCACTGCCGTTCTGGTCATTTCCTGCCCTTGTGCCCTTGGACTGGCCACTCCGACGGCCCTCATGGTGGGCAGCGGGCTCGGTGCAGAAAAAGGCATTCTTATTCGAAGCGGTGAAGCCATCCAGACCATGAAGGACATCAAGGTCATCGTGTTTGACAAAACGGGCACCCTCACCAAAGGAGAACCTGAGACGACGGACATTCTGCCCCTCAATGGGTTTGATGAGGAGGAGCTGCTTTTTCACGCTTCGAGCCTGGAAGCCGCCTCCGAGCATCCCCTGGGGGCCGCAGTGGTTGTGAAGGCCAAAGGGCAGGGCATCACCCCCGCAGAAGTGGAAAACTTCGTGTCTATCTCGGGCAAGGGGGTGAGTGGCCGTGTGAAGGATCGGAAGGTTCTGGTGGGAAGCCGAAAACTCATGAAGCAGGACGAAGTGACCATTGAGGAGCACCAGGAGACCATCGAGTCCCTGGAAAAGGAAGGCAAGACCGCTCTGCTCGTCGCCGTAGATGGCGGGCTCGCTGGAATCATCGCTGTGGCGGACACCCTCAAGGAAGATTCCCGGTTTGCCGTGGCGGAGATTGAGCAGATGGGCATCCGCACAGCCATGGTCACGGGGGACAATTGGAGTGTGGCCAAAGCTGTGGCTCAAAAAGTGGGCATCAGCAAAGTGCTGGCTGAAGTGCTTCCCGAGGGAAAACTGGACGAGATCAAAAAGCTGCAGGAAGAGTTCGGGCGAGTGGCCATGGTGGGCGACGGGATCAACGACGCTCCCGCCCTCAAACAGGCCGATGTGGGCATCGCCATCGGGACGGGCATTGACGTGGCCATGGAAGCTGCGGACATCACTCTCGTGCGGGGAGACCTGACGGGTGTGGTCACGGCGGTGAAACTGTCCCACGCCACCTTCAGCAAGATCCGGCAGAATTACTTCTGGGCCTGGTTTTACAATGCCCTGGCCATCCCCATGGCTTTCATGGGACTGCTGCACCCCATGATCGGCGCTGCCGCCATGGGCGCCAGCTCCCTCAATGTGGTTCTCAACTCTTTGCGGTTGAAAAAAGCGCCCATCGACCCTTCACAGGGGCGAAAGGGATAACACAACCTCATCTTCACCCGTAACGTTCCCGAAGAAAACGGGCCGCGGCCACGATACTTTTTATTTTGGCCGTGGCCACCTCCTCCACATTGACACAACGGTTGGCAAAACAGCCGAATCCGCAGTCCGTGTTCAAAAAAATCTGATCCGGCCCATAGAACGCCAGGGCCTGTTCCGCTTTGGCCACAATGTCTTCGGGACTCTCCACTTCGGTGGTTCTCGGGTTCACCACGCCCAGGCCCAGTTCCCTGGGTGTTTCCGTTCCGGGCACGTTGTTGGACAAGGATTCTCCCACCACTTTGATGTCTCCCGCACGGGGTGTGGCATATTCCAGCACGAACTGGCGGACCCGCATGGCAGTCAAAGCGGGGAGCAGGGAAGTGTAATCGCCCGTGAGGAGGACTTCCTCCCTGGTGCTCCAGTTGCCGCGGCAAATGTGGAGGCCGATTCGGGTACCCTCCACGCCCTCGATGATCCTGTTGATGAGTTCGGCCGCATACTCAAGTTCTTCACCCACGTCACGGCGGGTGGCCAGGGTGGCTCACATGAAAGTCCTGCGTCCGCATTCGGCGGACATGACCACTTCCGTGAGCACGGGCTCGTCGAACTGGACGAATTCGCAGCCGGCCTGGGCCAGTTCCTGGAGTTCCTCGCGCAGAATCCGCACCACGTCGTCGCCCATTTCCCGCTGATCGCCATAAGCCTTCCTGGTGTAGCTTCCCACCCACATGGACCGGCTCAGGAGATAGGGTCCGGGAAGAGTGATCTTGACGGGCTTGTCCGTGAGGGATTTGACAAAGTGGTAATCGTCCAGGGCGAGGGGTTCCCGCCTCTCCAGCCGTCCCACGCACGTGGGATTGCGGATTGCCGATGCGGGAACATCCAGCGTGGTGAGCATCTCCTCGAAGCCCGACTTGTCTTCCACCTCGTCCAGCATTTCCGCCAGGGACATGAGCCGGGTTCCTTCAACCTTTTCGGTGATGAAGGAGTAGAAGTTGTCCCGCCTGTGCTCCCCATCCACGAGAATGTCCAGTCCTGCTTCTTCCTGGATTGTGACCGTGCGCCGCACTTCATGGTTGGCCACGCGGTCGAAGTCTTTCCTGGACATTTTTCCGAGACGACGGTCACGCAGGGCTCGAAGCATCTCCCTGGACCGGGGCCAGCTGCCCACCTGAGTTGTTTCAAACATGATCACACCACCGATAGCTTGATTGTTAAATCCACCGCTTTGGCAAGAGTTGCGGCCAGGGGTGAACGTTGCACCGTGTGCTCCCAGGCTTGCCGAACCTTTTCTTCGTTGTCCATGGTGGAAGCGAAGCATTTGACTTCTATGGCTGCGAAAGAGGGGTCCCCCTCTTCAAGGCCCATGTGGGCCAGAATATTGTGGAGACTGCCACGGACCGTGATTTCAATGTCGTCCACCTCCAGGCCCGCCTTGGCGCATTCCGTGGCGTATCCCGTGGCCAGTGCTCCCCCCAGGGCTCCCAGGAGGGCTTCCACGGCGCAGGGGTGGGCATCCTTTTCTTCGAAACTGGCTGGCTGGCCCAGGTTCCAGGAGAAGTTGCGGCAATAAACGGTGCTCTTCAAATGCCCTGTGGATCGAGTGCGAAGGCGCCATTCGTACTCTTTGGCCTTTTTCTTGTCCTGTTCCAGCGCCTCCCCTTCAGAAATTTCCCCCTGCTCCGATCCCGCTGCCTCTCCGCGGCGGACAAAGTAGCGCGTGAAGCCCTCTCCGGGCAGCTGCCCCAGATAATCATGGCCCACCATGCGGCACCAGGGGGGAAGGTCATCGGCCACGGTGGGTTCCCGGCTGCGCATTTCCAGGATGCCTTCCACGGGGATTTGGAGCATGTTTTCCCGAATGAGAAGAATCAATCCCGAACCGCAGTCCAAGTCTCCTCCATCAAATATTCTGTCTGGAGCCAATGCATCCAGACCGGTTTTTCCCTCCCCTTCATGGGCAGACATGAAATTTTCTCCAATATTTTGTTCCACGTCCTGCGGCGAGTTCATGCCACCGGACGTGCGTTCTGGAGGCCCTTTTCGTGTGGAGGGCCTCCTCAGTGAGGCAAAAATTCCCCTTTTTTTCTTCAGTAACACACACAGGGGGAACCGGAGCACAGCCATTCCACGAGAGCAGCGCCTCCTGCGGGTGTGGACCCTTCCATGAGATCACCTTCCGAAAGTCCACGTTTTTTGAGGCACGGAGTGCACACATAGATTTTTCCCCCGGCATTGACGAACTTGGTGATCAGCTCCTTCAAAGGGGCAAAGGGTGCCCCCTCGTCGATTTTTTCAGCCTCTCCCTTGATGGCGCAATACACTCCGTCGGTGCTCAAGAACACCATGGTTTCCTTTTCGCTGCCCTGGGCGGCGTTGGCCACGACAAAACCGAGAGTTGCCTTGTCACCGTCAGTGCGGCAGTGAGTGATGGACACGCAGAACTTTTCAGCCATGGAATCATTCCTTTTTCTGTTCGGGTTTGTATTCGATGAGGTAATAGGGATGGGACATTTCCAGCAGCTTGTTGCCCGTCATGCGGCACCAGGCTGGAAATTCCATGGGTGCCGCCGAATCTCTGGAGATCAGGAGAATACGGGTTCCTGGAGGCATGGGCTTCAGGTAGGTGTAGAGATTGATGATCACTCTGCCACAGGTTTCTTCTCCTCCATCAAACTCGTCATCGAACTCCCAGTGCTCCGGGTATGGTTCTGACATTTTTTGTTTCCCCCGCTGAAAACGCCCTTTCAAGGGCTTGAACAGGCAGTGCACGCACCTGGTTAGGGAATCCCATTGGACGGGCAATGTCAAATTGGAATTAACTATGCAAATATCTGATTTGCATTCAAAAATTTGATGCTTAAAATGGAAGCACCTGCGAAGGGGCGACCTGTGGAACGTGAAACCTGCCCTGAATGAGGCAGATGTGCACGGGATTGAGCGACAATGATTTAGGGGTTGACTGAAAATTATGAATAAATCATAATCTTAAAAACATAATTTCAGGAGGAGGCCTTGCTGCCCCAAAACCCCTTCATCGTGAGACGAGAAATCGCCTATGGAGAACCTTTCTGTGATCGAGAAAGGGAAATGGCAATATTCCTGGAGTCAGCTGATTCCGATGAGGCTCTTTGCCTGCTGAGTCCCCGGCGATACGGCAAATCCTCGCTGGTCAACCAGGTTCTGGGGCGGCTGGCTGAAAAGGGGTGGATCACCCTGAGGCTGGACATGATGACCATACGCTCCTTGAAGGGTCTGGTGGAAAGCCTGGAACAAAAAAGGCTGGAAGCGTCCAGCCAATGGACCAGGATCAAAGAGGGGGCCTCGAATCTGGCGTCACGTGTCAGCCCTCAAATGAGAATTGACCTGGAAACGGGATCGCCCACCTTTTCCCTGAGCCTTTCGGGTCCAAGAGCGGGGGAAGAGGATGCTGTGGTGGCCGTGCTGGAGAGAATCTCCAACCTTCCCCGAAGTCTTCAAAGACCCGTGTGTTTCGCCATCGATGAATTTCAGGAAGTGGCCGGCCTGGAACCCAAACAACGCCTGGTGGGAATCATCCGGTCGGCTTTCCAAAGGCGCTCCCGAGGATTCTTGCCCATTTACCTGGGCTCCATGCGCCACATGCTCAAGCTCATGTTTGAAAACGAGAACGCCCCCTTTTACAGAAGCGCACGAATGCTCGAACTCAAAGAACTGGGCGTGCAGGACTTTGCCCAATTCATGAACAGTCAGTTTCGGGAAACCCTCGGCAGGTCCATGCCCCCCGAGGTCGGCCGGGCGACGGCCACCATCTTCGGGGGACACCCCCACGCCCTGAATCTCACCGCTTCCCGCCTTTGGACTTCCCTGCAACTGGTCAACCAATACGACCCCCCTGTTGTGCGTGAGGTATGGAAGGAGATCGTGAGCACCCTCATCCATGAAGAGCGCGCCTATTACCAGCAGATCAACCGCACCCTGTCCCGTCCCGCCCTCAATGTCCTTGCCAACATCGCACGGCGTGGAGTGGTAGCTGAACCTTATTCGACCCAGTTTGCCAGGGAGTGTCAATTGACGCCGGGGCAAATCCAGACAGCCCTGCGGCTTCTCATCAAGGAGGACAAGGTGGTGGAATCGGAAGAGGGATACATGGTCCTGGATCCCCTGGAGGCCATCTGTCTGAAAACTGAAAGCGTGAGCCCTGACGTGCTGCATGCGGAACTGGAGCGTTCCCTTGAACATTCGGGAGAATAGGAAGAACATGGTCTGGGGAGCCGATGGAGCAGATAGGGCGGGACCGGCCCAGCGGATCGCTCAGGTGGTGAGAAGTCTGGGAGGGGAGGAGGCCCAGGTGCTGGAGCTGTTGTATGGTTTCGGGTCGCATCCCAGTCATGAGCTTCAGGAAGTGGCCCGCGCCCTCCAACTTCCCGAGGATGCGGTTTTGAAAGTGGCCGGGGGTGCCTTGAAAAAATTAAGGCAGCCTGGCTCCCTCAGAATTATGTCTCAGGCCCTGGATGACGGTGTGTCAGAAATGTGGGAAGCTTTGGTGGGTCCCGATGAACTGCTCTTCAAGGCCGAATGGACCAGGACCCTGGAGACTCGCTTGCCCGGGGAGTTTCAATTGGC
>SLCH01000230.1 GCA_007125915.1 Syntrophobacteraceae bacterium | reverse complement strand
GCACGTGGTCTTTCTCGACAACGGCCGCCTGGCCCTTGCCAGGGATCCCGTTTTTTCCGAAGCTTTGCGCTGCATTCGCTGTGGTGCCTGTGCCAATGTCTGTCCCATCTACAAGCTGGTGGGAGGCCACAACTACGGCCACGTGTATATCGGGGCCATCGGACTCATTCTCACCTACTTCTACCACGGCCGGGAAAACGCCCGGGCCATCGTGAGGAACTGTCTCAACTGTCAGGCGTGCAAATCCGTTTGTGCTTCGGGAATCGATCTTCCACGCCTCATCAGGGAAGTGCACCGCACCATTTTGGAGGTGGAAGGGGCAAAACCCATCAAGAATGTTCTCCTGAACAAAGTGCTCAAGAACCGCAGGCTCTTCCATTTTCTTCTCAGGCATGGGTCTCTTGTTCAGAAGCCCATGGCCAAAGGTGAACGGGTGATTCGCCACCTGCCTTTTTTCTTTGACAGGGAACATGAATTCAGAAGCCTGCCTCTTCTGTCCACAACCCCTCTCAGGGACCGGTGGACTCAGGTCAATCCTCGTCTGCAAAAACCCAGGCTTCGTGTGGCCCTTTTCGGAGGCTGCGTGGTCGACTTTGTCTATCCCGAACAGGCTCTTGCCCTGGTGAAACTCCTCGAGGCCCATAACGTTCAGCTGGAATACCCCATGGAACAGACCTGCTGCGGTCTCCCCGCGGAAATGATGGGAGAAAAGGAAACGGCTAGGCAGGTGGCCCTTCAGAATCTTCAAGCTCTGGATATGTCCCGGTTTGATTATATTCTGACCCTCTGCGCTTCCTGCGGATCTCATCTCAAGGAAAGCTATCCGCGCCTCCTTGGGGAAGAGAGAACTCTTCAGCCCATGGTGCGCCAAATGACGGAGCAGATCATAGACTTCTGTTCCTTCATGGTCAATGTTTTGCAAGTGAGTCCCCGGGAGTTCCGGAAGGGGGGTGCCAGGACGGCTTACCATTCACCCTGTCATCTTTGCCGGGGTCTGAATGTCACGGCGGAACCCAGAGAGCTCCTCACGAGGGCCGGCCTTGAATACGTGCCGGCCAGGGACGAAGATGTGTGCTGCGGTTTCGGCGGTTCCTTTTCCGTTGACTTTCCCATGCTTTCTGCGGAAATTCTCAAGGAGAAACTGGATCACGTGGAGGCCACGGGTGCGGAGGTTCTGGTGACGGACTGCCCTGGATGCGTTCTGCAGCTTCAAGGTGGGCTCCATAAACGAGGGAGCTCCATCCAGGTGAAGCACATCGCCCAAATCATTGCTGATCAAAAGAAATTCTGAAGAGATACGAGAGGTGATTCTATGCCGAAGTCAGGCACAGTGCCTGTTCTGACCCCCGAGGAAGCCGCTTCCATGGTTTTTGACGGGGCCACCATTGCTTTCGGGGGTTTTGCCAATTCGGGCGCACCCAAGCTCGTCCCCAGGGCTCTGGCCCACCGGGTGCGTCAACTTCATGCGGTGGGGGTGCCTTTCAAAATCAAGGTCATCACGGGAGGAGCCACCAACTCCACCGTGGATGAACCACTGGCGGGGGCCAAAGCCATCTCCTGGCGCGCCCCCTACCAGAACTCTCCTTCCTTGCGCCGGCAGATCAATGAGCAGAGGGTGCAGTATTTGGACTTGCACCTTTCCGGCGTTTCCCGAATCCTTCTTTCGGGGTTTTTTGGCAAAGTGGATTTTGCCATCATCGAGGCCACCGATGTCACTTCCGACGGGCGGGTCACTCTCAGCTCCTCCATCGGCATCGTGCCCACTTTACTCCAGTGTGCCGAGCGGGTCATCATCGAAGTGAACGACAAACATTCCAAGAGGCTGGGGGAACTGTCCGACATTGTGGTTCTTCCTCCCCCTCCCAAACGGGGTCCCGTGGCCATTTTTCACCCCCTCACGCGGGTGGGCTATCCTTATGCCCAGGTGGATCCTGCCAAGATCGTGGGTATTGTCAAAAGCAGCGAGGGGGAAGAAGTGTCCCCCCTGCGTCCAAGGAACGACACAAGCACCAGGATCGCTAACCACATCGCAAGATTTTTGGGGCACGAAATGCGCCACGGACTTATTCCCGGCGAATTTTTGCCCCTTCAGGTGGGTGTGGGCAACCTCTGCAACGGAGTGCTGGCCGCCCTAGGCGGCCATCCGGAAATTCCTCCCTTTCGCATGTACACTCTTGCAGTCCAGGATGCCATGGTGGAACTCATGGAAGAGGAAAAACTCCTGGCCGCCAGTGCCACAAGCCTTTCCATGACCTCTCGAGTGCTGTCGCGCTTTTACGAAAACCTGGATTACTTTGCCTCTCGAGTCATCCTGCGCCCTCAGGAAATTTCCAATGATGCCGGTGTGGTGCGCAGGCTGGGCGTCATCGCCATCAATCCTGCCATCGAAGTGGACATTTACGGAAATGTGAATTCTTCCCACATCTATGGAACGGATATGGTGAATGGGGTGGGTGGGAGCGCGGAATTCACCCGCAACAGTTTTCTCTCCTTCATGATGTGCCCTTCCGTGACCAAGGGGGGAAGAGTCTCCACCGTGGTTCCCATGTCGCCGCACATTGACAACAACGAACACTCGGTCCAGGTGGTGGTGACGGAACAGGGGCTGGCAGACTTGCGTGGTCTTGGGCCCATGCAAAGAGCCAGAGTCATCATCGAGAACTGCGCTCACCCGGCCTACAGAGACTACCTCCATCGCTACATCGAACGATCGAGAATGGGCCACATTCGCCATGACCTGGAAAGCTGTTACGAAATGCACCTGAACCTCATGGATTATGGAGCCATGATTCCCGATATGGATTTCTCCCAATTCTGAAGTGCCCGGAGGAAACCTTCAGGCAGTCTTTTTTTGTGAAGGAGCCACATCATGTCCAGGGGAAACCCTTTTCGCACACTGACGCCCCAGGAGGCGGTGGAAGAAATCTTTGACGGCGCCACCGTGGGTTTCAGCGGATTCACCAACGCCGGGGCCGCCAAAGTGGTCCCCAGAGCCATAGCTGAAAAGGCCAATCGGCTCCATGGGGAGAGAAAGCCATTTGCCATTCGCGTCTTCACGGGGGCTTCCAGCGGTTCCAGCATCGATGAGCCCCTGGCCGAGGCTCATGCCATGTCCTACCGGGCTCCCTACCAGAGCGGCCCCAGGCTGCGCAAGCAAATCAACAGCCAGGAGGTGGAATATGTGGACATGCATCTGTCCCATCTTCCTCAAACGGTCATGGCCGGATTTCAGGGAAAGCTGGACTTTGCGGTGGTGGAGGCGACGGAAATCACTGCCGATGGCCGTGTCTACCTGACTTCTTCCGTAGGGGCATCTCCCTCCTACCTGCGCTATGCGGACCGGGTGATCATCGAAATCAACCGCTACCACTCCCCGCGGTTGAGGGAAATGTGCGACATTTTGATCGTTCCGCCTCCTCCCAATCGCAATCCCATTCCCATTCACCAGCCATTGACGAGGGTGGGCTATCCCTATGCGGTGGTGGATCCCAGGAAGGTCATCGGCATCGTGGAAAACGAAGAGGCCGATCATGTTCCCGCCTTCGCAACCGCTGATGGCCGCAGCAGAAAGATTGCCGAACACGTGGTGCATTTTCTCCTCAATGAAATGCGGGCGGGTCGTATTCCCGATGAGTTTCTTCCCCTGCAGGCCGGCGTGGGCAACGTGGCCAACGGTGTCATGGCGGCCCTGGGAGATAACCCCCACATTCCTCCCTTCCACATGTACACGGAAGTGTTCCAGGATTCCCTGGTGGACCTCATGGAGGAGGGAAAGCTGCTGGGTGCGAGTACCACAAGCTTGACCGTCACCTCACCGGTGCTCGAGCGCATTTTTGAAAACATGGATTTTTTCATCCCGCGCATCGTGCTGCGGCCCCAGGAACTCTCCAATAATCCCGGAGCCATTCGCCGCATGGGAGTCATTTCCATGAACACGGCCCTGGAGGTGGACATCTACGGCAATGTGAACTCATCTCACCTCTATGGCATGGACATCATGAACGGCATCGGGGGCAGTGCAGAGTTCACGCGCAACGCCTTTCTCTCCCTTTTCATGTGTCCGTCCGTGGCCAAAGGGGGGAAAATATCCGCTGTGGTTCCCATGTGTCCCCACATCGACAACAATGAACATTCCGTCCAGGTGATCGTGACCGAGAACGGCCTGGCGGACCTGAGGGGCCTTGGCCCCATGCAGCGGGCTCACACCATCATTGAAAAATGTGCTCACCCGGCCTACCACGACTACCTGTACCGGTACCTGGAAAGGTCCCGCATCGGGCACATTCGTCACGATCTGCGAACGGCCTTTGAGCTGCACCGGAACCTGCTGAAACACGGGGCCATGCTGCCCGGATTGAACATTTCCTGAAAAGAGAGCCTGCCGCGCCCTTTCACATTCAAGGGCTCACCAACCAGCACAAGGAGGAATGCTTTGGCCCCTTCAAGCAAACTGGTCGTCGGAGATCCTGCTCCCCATTTCGTACTGCCTTCCGCCGAAGGCGGGGAGGTGAGTCTTTCTCAATTGAAAGGCAAATGGGTGGTGCTTTACTTTTATCCCAGGGACAACACTCCCGGCTGCACCACTGAAGCCATGGAATTCACAGAACTTCTGCCTGAATTTGATCGGCACGACGCCGTGGTGCTTGGCGTGAGCAGGGATTCACCTGCCTCCCATCGCAAATTCTCAGAAAAGCGGGGCCTTGGCGTCGGCCTGCTCTCCGATGAGGAAACCACGGTGATGCAATCCTACGGTGCGTGGCAGATGAAGAAGCAATGCGGCAAGGAATGCATGGGCACGGTTCGAAGCACCGTCCTCATCGACCCCCGGGGAAAAATTGCTCACGTGTGGCCCAAAGTGACCAGGGCCGCAGGTCACGCCGGCCAGGTCCTTGACACGTTGAAGGCCCAGGCGGGCTGAATTGAACTCCCTCGCCACAGTCACCCTGAGCCATTTCATTCCCACGCAGAAAGGCGAGATTTTTGGGAGCATTCAGGGTGATCGAGGGGGATGAGAGTCCCTCATTCATGAGCACATGGGGAAAACAGGAGTTTTAAGGGGATGAAGGGGGCCCGACTCGCTCAATACGTGGAGCAGCTTTTGGAAGCCGCAATGGGTGGAAATCCCGCCGGTGAATTTCATGACCCTTCCATTGCAGGGGTTTCCGAGGAGCTCGCTCGCTTCGACTGCAGGAACATCAAGGTGGTGGCCTTCGGTGGAGGGACCGGGCTTTCCACGGTGATCGGCGGCAACTCGCAGCTGGAAGAGTGGCCCGATCAACCTTTTGTGGGGCTGAAAGAGGAATTCTCTTCCCTCAATATCGTGGTGTGCACCACCGACGATGGCGGTTCCACGGGGCTTCTTCTCCAGCAGTTGCCCATCATCGCCATCGGGGATTTGCGCAAGATACTGCTCTCGCTCATTTCCCGCGACAGGCTGAAAAACCTCTACGGTTTGGATGAAGAGGGGACGCACCAGCTGGTTCGTTCCCTCCATCGCATTTTCAACCACCGTTTTCCTCCCGTGTGCGATGATTTCAGCCTTCTGGCCAGCCCTCTCCTTCTTCTGCCCCAATCCCAGAGAGATGCCTGCCCCCAGCCCCTCCTGGACCTGCTGGTCTCATTGGGCCGGTCCGTGTCTCCCCGCGGCAGGGGACCAACCCTCAATCCCGGAGGGCATTGTCTGGGAAACCTTCTTCTGGTGGCCGCCATCTATGGAGAATCACCGGTCATGGGGCAAAAACCGCCGGGTTTCGACCAGATTGAAAAAGGGCTGGCAACACTGGGAAATGTCATGGGGGTGACACCGGGGTGCCTGCATCCCGCCACGTGCACTCCCGGGCAGCTCGTCCTTCGCTATGGAAATGGCGTGGCCGTCCGTGGCCAAAAGAAATCGGCCCTCACTCGAAGAAACTTTGCCATTGACCGGGTCTCCATAGAATTCTGTGACCATCCCGTGGTGAATCCCGCCTTATGCGAGGCCATAGGAGAAGCGGAGCTCATCATCTTTGCACCGGGCAGCGTTTACACGAGCATCATGCCCGTTCTTCAGGTGCCGGAAATTGCTCATGCCATCAAGAAAAATAAAAAGGCCCTCAAAATTCTGGGAGCAAATTTCTGGATTCAGGAAGGGGAGACGGACATTTCATGGCGAAGCGGCAATCGAGGGTTTCATGTTTCCGAGCTGGTGGAAGCTTACGAACGCAACGTGCCGGGGGGAGCGGAGGGGCTCTTTGACGTGGTTTTGAGCGCCAACCTGGAGCACATGCCCGGCAATGTGCTTTCTAATTATGCCCTCGAAGGGAAGAGTCCCATCTATCTCGACCGCCACCGGGTGGAGAGGTTCCATGTCCTTCCCATTGAAGCGACCATTTATTCCACCCAGCGGCTGAAAAAGGCCCAGGTCATCCACCATGACCCCGGAAAATTCGCCACGGCTGTCAGGACCCTTGTGTTTGCGCACCAGCGTTTCGATCTCAAGCAATCCCGCCACACTTCCCCCTCTCCCGTGCCATGTGAGCACAATCCTTGCAACCCTACCCCCCATTCTCTGCTCTGCGCCTACAACGGGGCCGTCGCCCAGATTCTTTCCACGAAGCATTTCCCATGGGAAGAACTTCGGGGCGTTCTGCAGGAAGCCGTGTGGGAAAACCGCGACATCCGTCTCGAACATCTGGAAATCTTCCGGGGGGCGCGAATCATTCCCGCGGCGCAATGGGGGCGAAGCGAGGAGTGGGACAATGTCCTGGGGTACTATGATCCCGGGGATGGCCTGCTGAAAGTGCACGAACGGCTGTGGGCAGAGAGGGAACGGTTGAAGGAAAATTTGCTCATCGCCCTGGGTGAGTCCCTTCTTGGCCGGTATCTTGAGAGTCGCTGCAAAGTGGACTGGGACCCGCTCCACCGTTGGCAGGGGGGGCACTACGAGGTGAGGCTTCTTCCCGTGGAAGAACGGGAGTGCTACCTCGGCGATGGAGACCTGCGCGCCTTTCTGCGCTTGTGCCGGATGATTCCAAGTCCTCTGGACTCGAGAAATTTCAGGATCACCCTCAACGGCAACGAAGGATTCATTCCTCCCGGTCTCCTTTTCGGGCTCCTGTACGCCTGGTATCTCAACAATGCCTATGGGGAAGTGATGGAATACGAGATGTCTCTGCTGCGCTGGGATCCCAAGAAACTCATTCCCTGCCAGCTTGAAGAGCGCAAACGCAGACAGGCCCTTGTTGACTTTTTTCGAAATGTTGTGTTTGAACACTCCCAGTGAAATAAAGCCCTTCCAATGAAGAAGGGGAAATGACACGGGCGGTGTGCGCCCTGGTTGCGCCCTTGTGCCATGGGCTTGTGGAAGGCCTTGGGGCCGATGGAGAAAAGATGGAATTTGACATGACAAGTCAAGGGAAGATTGCCGGGCTCATGCGCCGGGGAGTATCCATTCCCAATCCCCTGACCCTTGATGTGGGAGATGAAGTTCCCCTTTCCCAGATTTCCGGGAAGGACGTGAAGATCTACCCTGGATGCCGCATCTATGGTGAAAACACGGTGATTGCGCAGGGGGCTCAAATAGGCTCCGAGGGGCCCGTGACCCTCGAAAATTGCCAGGTGGGGCCCATGGTGGAACTGAAAGGGGGCTATTTCAGGGATTCCGTTTTCCTGGCACGCTCCAGCATGGGACTGGGCGCCCATGTGCGGGAAGCCTGCATTCTTGAAGAGGAAGCCAGCGGGGCCCATTGCGTGGGACTGAAACAGACCATCCTTTTCCCTTTCGTGACTCTGGGGAGCCTCATCAATTTTTGCGACTGCCTCATGGCCGGCGGAAGGAGCAGAAAAGACCACAGTGAAGTGGGCAGTTCCTACATTCACTTCAACTACACCCCCGACGGAGACAAGTCGACCCCCTCCATGCTGGGAGATGTTCCCCGGGGCGTCATGCTCAACCAGCCTCCCATTTTTCTGGGGGGACAGGGGGGAATGGTGGGCCCCCTTCGCTTGGGCTTTGGAAATGTGGTGGCTGCGGGCACCATTCTGCGAAAAGACGTTCCCCAGGATCTCAAAATGGTCGCTGGGGAGACTCACCGGCCAGGCATCAGGGCCTTTGTGCCCCATGGATACGTTCATCTTGACCGTATGCTCAGGAACAATATCCTTTTTCTCGCAAATCTTGTGGCCCTCGACCACTGGTACAGATATGTGCGCCAGCCCTTTTTCGCCGCCATGGAGCTTGGAAGCCTCCTTTATGAGGGAGCTGTGAGCAAGCTGGCCCTCGCCAGAAAAGAGCGAACCCAAAGACTCATGGCCATGGTGGAAAAGGTTCCGGCAAATCATGAAAAATGCCGGTGCTCGGAAAAGGGGGGAAAGGCTTTGTGCCAGCTGCATGGCCACATCCACTCCCTTTGCGAGCTTTTCACCGCCCCCTTTGAAGATGCACGGGAAAGGGAGTTGGGGGCCAGCTTCTCCCTGGCCATGGAAGAGCACAGGGGACAGAAGGGGGACGACTACATTCAGGTCATACAGGGGTTGCCTTGGGAGATTTCACAGCTGGGTGTCAGGTGGCTGCAGCACATTGTCCAGTCTCTGTGCCGAAAGGCCGGCAGCCTCCTTTCATCCTTTGAACTTTTTGACGAAAGGGACCTTTCGAGTCCTTGACCATGAAAGGCAGGCACATGGGTACGTTGTTCGGCACGGACGGAATAAGAGGGGTTGCAAATCGTTATCCCATGGATGCACCCATGGCTTTTGCCGTGGGCCAGGCCGTCACGCATGTTTTGAAGCGGGAAAACCACCGCACACGGATCATCATTGGCAAGGACACCCGCATATCGGGTTACATGCTGGAAAGCGCCCTCCTTTCGGGAATCACGTCCATGGGAGGGGATCCCTACCTGGTGGGAGTTCTGCCCACTCCGGGGATCGCCTTCATCACCGAAAGCATGCGCGCTGACGCGGGCATCGTCATTTCCGCATCGCACAATCCTTATCAGGACAATGGGATCAAGATTTTTGCCGGCAATGGTTACAAGCTTTCCGACG
>SLCH01000158.1 GCA_007125915.1 Syntrophobacteraceae bacterium | reverse complement strand
TCATCGAAGCCCTGAACAAACTTCGAGCCATCGTCCTCGCCGTGGACATTCCTTCGGGCCTGGACGCCACCACGGGAAGACCTCTGGGTGCAGCGGTCCGGGCAGCGGGCACGGCCACCTTCGGCTTTCTGAAAATCGGGCAATTGCTGGAGCCCGGCAGCGAACACGTGGGGCGACTCCAGCTGGTGGATATCGGCATTCCCCAATCTGTGGCAATGGCAAGGGGCATTCAGCGCTGGCAGCTCACGGAAGAGATGGCCGCGGCCTGCATTCAGCCCCGCTCCCCGTACATTCACAAGGGTGGAGCCGGTCATGTGGCTGTCCTTTCCGGCTCAAGGGGGAAAACGGGTGCCGCCACCCTCATCTGCGAGGCCGCTGGGCGTGTGGGGGCGGGACTGGTCACCCTTTTTGTCCCCGAAAGCCTCAACTCCATTCTCGAAATGAAGCTCACGGAAGCCATGACTTTCCCCATTGCAGAAACAGAGGAGCAGACTCCGTCGGAATCGGCTTCGCACGCCATCGTGGATTTTCTGAAAGACAGCCATGTCCTGGCCGCAGGACCCGGAATATCCACTCATCCCTCCACGGCCGCTCTCCTGCAGTCCCTGCTGCCCCGGCTGCCTTGCCCCGCCGTTCTGGATGCAGATGCCCTCACTCTGGTGGCTCAAAATATCCCCATAATTTCCCAAACCAAAGCACCCCTGGTGCTGACACCCCATCCGGGGGAAATGGCACGTTTGGCAAAGAAATCCGTCAAAGAAGTGCAGGAGAATCGCCTGGACACTGCGCGGGAATTTGCCCGGGAGCATGGGGTCGTTCTGGTCCTCAAAGGTCATGGGACGGTGGTGGCAGCTCCCGACGGCAGGCTCGTCATCAACAGCACGGGAAACCCGGCCATGGCGAGCGGAGGCATGGGGGACACGCTCACGGGCATGATCGCGGGATTCCTGGCCCAGGGCATGGATGCCTTTCAGGCCGCATGCCTGAGCGTCTACACCCACGGCGCTGCCGCCGACGAAGCCCTGGAATTTCCCGTCAGCCGTGGCCTCATCGCTTCAGATCTTCTGCCTGTGATTCCAAGGGTCCTTGGAAGGCTTGAGCAAAAGGAAGGTCGTCGGTGGAACAACTGATTGTCGAAGCCAGGACGGAAGAATCCACCCGCCAACTGGGCTTCGCGCTGGGCAGACTTCTGGAAGGGGGCGACATTGTCACTCTCTGGGGAGGCTTGGGTGCCGGCAAGACATTTCTGGCGAGAGCCATGGCGAGGGGGCTGGAGGTGGACCCCCGAATTCCCGTCACCAGTCCCACGTTCACTTTTATCAACGAATATGAAGGGCGCCTGCACCTCTACCACCTGGATCTCTACCGGCTGGAAGACCCGGACGAACTGGAAACCCTTCCCTGGCGGGAAGCCCTTTACGGGGATGGAGTGGCTGTTGTGGAATGGCCGGAAAAGCTGGGGGAGTCGCTTCCCGGGGAAAGACTGGATGTTCGCATTGAAATCACGGGCCCTCAGAGCCGGCGGTTCATCCTTGAAGCCCACGGTTCAAAACATGAAAAGCGCCTTCGGTCCTGGAATCTTCCGTTCAAAAAGTGAACCCCCTTCAAGCCCGCTCAGAAAAATTCCTTCAGGACAGAAAACATCGACCCGTTTTGCATGCCCCCAATCACTGTTTGCAACGAAGCTGGAGCGAAGCATTCCTGGCTATTTGTCCGTTCCCGTGAAAAGTCAAAATGTCTGCCCCCATGAAGGATGATCTTTCAAAACCGTGCATTTTGGTGCTCCATAATCTATAGTCCAAGCATCCCTTGACTTGAAGCCGAGAGCATCAAAGTTGCCAGGCTTGTCAGGATGATTGGCAATAATGGATGAAAGGCGGGCGCCTTTTGTCAAACAGAAACCTTGAGGAGTGAACGCATGAAAGAGGGAGATAGTGCTTTGAGTTCCGTGGACTTAAGTGACCGGTACAAGGATGTCGAATTCATCAAGATTTTTTTCACTGATTTGAACGGACGGCTTCGCGCTTTGACCGTCAACCCGGAACTCATGGAAGGAATCGTCCAAAAGGGGGTGGGGTTTGATGGCAGCTCCATCGCGGGCATCACCACCGTGGATGACAGCGACCGATTGCTTTTTCCCATTCCCAAAAGCTTTCGGACGCTGCAATTCAGCACGGAGCAAGTGGGTTTTTGCATTGCCAAAATTCTGAACCTGCTGGGGGGACGCTCCCAGTCGGACCCCAGAGGTGTTCTGGAAAGGGTCCTGGAACGAGCGGAAGAGGAGTATGGCGTCACCTTTCAGGTGGCCCCCGAACATGAGTTCTTTCTCCTTAAAAGCGACGATTTCACCAAAAACATCCATTCGGACAAGGCGGGTTATTTTCACTCGGACCCCCACGACAAGGGTGGATCTGTGCGCAACCAGATCATTCGAACCTTGAAGCACTGCGGCATCAGGCACGAGAAAGCGCACCACGAGGTCACCGCCTCGCAGCATGAAATCAACCTGGAGCACACCGACGCCCTTTCTGCCGCCGACAGGACCATTCTGTTCAATTATGTGGCTGAAAGGGTTGCTGCGGAGCAAGGCATGCACATGACCCTCATGCCCAAGCCTTTTGACAATCAGAACCGCAACGCGTTCCATCTACACATTTCCATGTGGGACAAAGAGGGAAACAACCTCTTTTACGACAAAGACAGAGAATACCACCTGAGCCGCCGGGCACGGCAATTCATCGCCGGCATTTTAAAATATGCCCGCCAGACATCCATCATCATGGCTTCCACCTACAACTCCTACAAGGCATACGTGCCCGAACGGGAAGCCCCCATGGCCGTGGGGTGGGGCATCAAGAACCGCAGTTCCATGGTGCGGCTCCCTTACTGCACAGGGCCCGAAAACACCCGCCTGGAGCTGCGCTGTCCCGATCCTTCGGGCAACGCATACCTTCAGATGGCGGCATTGATCCAGATGGGCCTTCAGGGCATAAGGGAAGAACTGGAGTGTGGACCTCCCGATACGGGCAGCGTCTATCGAAGTCTTCGGGATTGTCGTGTGTGGGATGAACGCTTCCTGCCCCGGAGCATGTATGAAGCCCTGGTGGAAGCGGAACGGAGCGAATTTCTCAAGGAGCTTCTGGGGCCCAACATCTACAGCAACTACCTCTGCCTGAAAATCGCCAGCTGGGAAGAGCACCGCACCCACGTCACTCCAAGAGAACTGGGAAACTATTTGAGCATATAGCCCAAAAGGGTTTTGCAAAACCAGCCCATTGGCTGCATGGTGCCAACTGTGACGGCCTGAGGGGGAAGGACGATGCCGTTGACCCAGGCCTTTTCACCGGGAACAAAAGTTCCTTCGCGCCAGTTCGTCGAAAGGGGGAGTCCAGTCTCTTCAGGCTTTTCCAGATCTCCCGTCCTCGCGGGGGTTACGGGGCGGGACAACACACAATCCCTTGAATCAGGGGCATGGGTCTGTGAGGACCGGAAGGGGCAATGCTGTTGACTTAAGCTTTTCCACCCTGAATAAAATCCCTCTCACGTCATTCCCGCGAAGGCGGGAATCCAGTCTTTCGAGGGCCTTCCAGAATCCCCGCTTTCGAGGTGGTCACGGGACTGGGCAACACACGATCCGCTAAGTCAACGGCATTGACCGGAAGGGAGCTCCCCGTGCCGGAAACGGCCTTCCGGTCCACCACTGTTTTCAGGAGAAGGTTCGGCGAGACAACTATTCGGGAACGTTGGGCCACTTGGTGGTGCGCCCCTGGTAGTTGCAGAGGGTGTATTCCTTCTCGTTCCTGTCCTGGATGTAGTAGTCGGGCATGAGGGGTATTTTGCCGATGTTGGTGGCGACCACGTACATGGGCTGAGCCAGTCCGGTGGTGTGCCCTCGAAGGGCATCCCGGATCAATTCCGCCCCTTTTTCCACGGGAGTCCGGAAGTGGTCTATGCCGTGAGCCGGCTCACAATAAAAGACATAATAAGGCCTGATGCGCACCGTGAGCAGCTTCTGATGGAGTTCCCGGAACGTTTCCACATCATCGTTGATGCCTTTGAGCAGGACTGCCTGGTTGCCCACATTCACTCCGCAGGTCAGAAGATCATAAACGGCCTGGGCGGTTTGTTCCGTGATCTCCTTTGGATGATTGCACTGGGTGTTGATCCATATGGGAATTCGGTGCCGGCCCGAAAGGACACTTTTCAGCTTTTCGGTGATTCTCTGGGGCAAGACGATGGGGGTGCGCGTTCCAAAACGGATCATCTGAAGATGGGGCATCTCCCGCAGCTTGGCAACGATGTAAGCCAGCTTGTCGTCTGAAAGGAGGAAGGGGTCTCCCCCGGTGATCAAAACATCCCGAACCTCCGTGTGCTCCCGAATCCATTCCAGCCCTTCTTCCACGTCGAACCTCAGGCGAAGCTCCCGCTCCAGAACCAGTTCCTTTCGAAAGCAGTGCCGGCAATAAATGGCGCACATTTCCGTGACCGTAAAAGCAACGCGGTCTTTGTACTGCCGGGCGATGGCGTCGGGACGCACCTCGTCCGTGGCCCTGTTTTCCTTCCAGATGAGGTAGTTGGGAACGCCATAGGTGTTTTCCTGTTCCTTGAGACTGGGCACGACCTGGCGCCGTATGGGACAGCTGGGGTCATCCCGGTCCATGAGCCCGGCAAAGTAGGGGGTTGTTCCCCAGCGCGTGGACATTTCCGTCACGGCACGCTCTTCCTCTTGGGTCACATTGATATAATTTTTGAGTCTTTCCAAAGTGTTGACACGATTTCTTATTTGCTCTTGCCAAAGCTCCATGGACGTCCTCCCATGATCATGTTTCATATTCCAAGGGACGGGCCTCGGGCAATGCTGTTGACTTGACCTGACTCAACCAAATTGACTCAACCTGTCTCAACTAAAATGTGAAAGCCCCCTCACGTCATTCCCGCGCAGGCGGGAATCCAGTCCTTTCAGGACCTTCGTCTTCGCGGGGATAACGGAGCAGGCCGACGCACACTCCCTCAAATCAACAACATTGCATGCCTCAGGGGCCCACCCCTTTTTGCAGAACATTTGCAAAACAAGGGTATCGCCTCATGGCCAAAAGGCAACCCCAATCCTCCTGGCACCCCCGTTCCTAATGACAGTTTTTGCTTGCCGTGGCAAGGTGCCAGGAGCAAATATTCTTCATTTGAATGGCTATCCTGAATACAGAGTCCCAAAAAACAAATTTTTTCCCGAAAAATCCCCGGAAAAAAACCCTCAGGCTTTATTTGACCATTATCCTTCCTGTCACGGCATTGGGCATGGGCTCACCCTGTGTGGTCAAGGTGGCATTTTGGAAAACAAACCTTTATCATGGAGTCGCTGGTGAGACTCGTTTCTCAAACCAGTGCCCCCTTACGAAGTTTTGCTGCAAGAGCTCCAACGGGCACCATTTCTCAACCTGGAGGATCCATGCAATCTCTTGTTTCAAAGCGAGGCTTTTTTCTTTCAGCTTTTCTCGCGCTGATTTTCTTTTGCCTGCAGCCATGCCAGTCAAACGCTCAAGCTGCGGATAATGGAACCGCGGGTCTGTCTCAGGCCGGCATTGAACGGCTGCTTCAGAGCCTTGAAGATCCTCAGAGACTGGAGGAGTTGAAGGAGGACCTGCGCGCTCTTCTGGCCCTCCAGGATGCAGAAGTCAGGGAGATCCAGGAAGTGGAGCCGAAAGGTTTGGGAGGGAAGATCCTCTTCCTGGCTTCGGGCTACGTGGAGAGTATCAGCCGAGTTCTGGACGAATCGGGCCAGCATCTGCTCCAATTTCCCGCTCTGGCCAAGGATCTGGCAGAGCAGGCTCAGGACCCTGAAGTGCTGCGGACCTGGGGAGAAATGGCGGGCAAGGTTTTTCTTGTTTTGCTGGCGGGCACACTGGCCCGGAGGATCTTTCACCGTTTGCTCGCAAGAGCCCGCAGATCTCTGAGGGACAGTGAAAACCACAACAAGGGAATCAGGTTTCTCCTCTTTGCGGTCAGCACTCTCCTGGAATTGATTCCCATAGCCGCCTTTGCCGCCGCTGCCTACGGACTGCTGCCCCTTCTGAATCCGAGAACGGGCACACAGATTGTGGCCCTGTCTCTGATCAATGCTTACGTGCTCATTCAGGCCATCCTCACCTTCTCGAGGCTATTGCTGGCGCCGACCACTCCTTCCATGAGAATCCTGCCTCTGGACAATGAGTCCGTGCATTATCTGTGCATCTGGATCCGCCGGCTGCTGAGAATCGGCGTTTACGGCTACTTCATACTGGAAGCGGCCCTGATCCTCGGCATGCCCGAAAGTCTGCACACCACTTTTCTCAAATCCCTCGGTCTGATCGTGACCCTCATGGGAATCATCTTTATCCTGCAGAACCGTTCTGATGTGACCTCATGGCTGCGCGGAGATCGTGCTCCCGAAGACAAGGACCCAAGAGGACATAAAGCCCCGGCGCCCGGCGTCCTGGCCCGGCGCCTGGGAGATTATTGGCACATTGCCGCCATTGTGCTCATTGCCGGCATTTTTGGAACCTGGGCCCTGGAAATCGAAGGAGGAATACACTTTCTTGCCAGGGCCCTCATCATGACCGCCATCGTCCTCTTCCTGGCCTCCTCCCTGAACCGCTTGAGCCGGCGAGCTCTGGACCGCCTGTTCAAAATCAGCGACCAGTTGAAAATCGAATATCCGGGACTGGAAGAGAGGGCCAACCGCTACCTGCCCCTTCTCAAGTATTCGGTCAAAGGAATCTTGTACACGCTCGCAGCTTTTGCCATTCTCCAGGCCTGGGGCCTGGGCACTCTCAGCCTGCTCCTTTCGCCCCATGGCAGAGCCATTGTGCACAGCTTGCTGGTCATAACCCTGATCATTTTCGGTGCCCTTCTCATCTGGGTCCTGGTGAGCGTCAAGATAGAAAGGTACATGGCCAGGGGGGACGAAGGTTTGCCACCCACGAAACGCATGTTGACCCTTCTGCCTCTCCTCAATAATGTCGTTCGCATCTCTTTGATCGTGGTGGCCGGCATGAGTGTCCTGGCCCATCTCGGTATCAACATCGGCCCCCTGCTGGCAGGCGCCGGCGTCATCGGCCTGGCCATAGGTTTCGGAGCCCAGACACTGGTTCGGGACGTGATCACGGGGGCTTTCATATTGATAGAAGACTCCATCGAAGTGGGCGACTGGGTTGAAGCAGGAGGATTTGCGGGCACGGTGGAACATCTCACCATCCGCACTCTGACCTTGAGGGACCTTTCCGGGTCCGTTCACATCATTCCTTTCGGCGATGTCACCACTGTGAGAAACCACAACCGCGACTACGGATATGCTCTCATCGATGCGGGTGTGGCCTACAGGGAGAATTATGACGAGGTCGTTGAGGCCCTTCAGGACGTGGCCACGGAACTGCGGCAGGATAAGACCTGGGAGCCCGATATCATGGGTGATTTGGAAGTGTTTGGAATGAATAACCTTGGAGATTCGGCCGTGGAAATTCGGGTTCGATTGAAAACTTTGCCCGGGCGGCATTTCGCCGTGCGCCGGGCCTTTCTGGAACGAATGAAGCGCATTTTTGACGAAAGAGGCATTGAAATCCCCTTCCCCCACCAGACCATCTGGTTTGGTGTGGACAAGGATGGTTCCGCTCCTCCCATGCGCTTGATTCGGGAGACCGGGAAAACGGATACACCGGCCAGAACCATCGAGGTTGAACCGCAAAAGACTCTCACGGAACCCAAGCCCCACCTTGCCTCCGAATGGGAGGCATCGGAAGAAGTGGTCCGGGAAAGAGAAGAGATGGAGCAGAAACGGTCCCGGGAAGAAACATCCCCTCACGGAGAAGAATCAGAACCCCAAAAAACCTGAACGCGAAACCATTGCAACGGCAAACTGAAATGAGGAGGCAGCCAAGGTCCCTTTCTGAGGGACTTCGGCTGTCTCCTCTCACTGATGTGCTTTGCAGCAAAAGAATGCTGGAGAATGGACTCCTCTGGTGGGGGTGAGGATCCTTATCCTTCCAGCTGACCCTCGGTTGAGTTTCTTCGCTCCAGCACATTGAGCCAATTTTCAGCCTGCCGGCGCAGGCCGGATTTCTCCCGCGCCTGAGCAAAAGCCTTGCGTGCGTCTTCCATGTGGCCCGCATGATAAGCGGCGATTCCAAGCAGAAGAAGGGCCTTGTCTCTCTCTTCCCCACACCTCTCAGCAGTTGCGCCTTTCAGCTGTTCTGTGGCTGCAGGCCAGTCTTCCAGCTCCATGAACAATTGGCCAAGCCTGATGCGCCCTTTGCACGTGTCTCGAATCCGGATTTTCTGCTGCAGGGCATGTGCGGCGCGGCGCTTTTCCCGCGCCTGAAGCCATCCGTTGGCAAGCAGCTCATAGTTTTCGTAAGAGAGGGAAATGCGCCCCTCATTCAAGGCATTCTGAAGGATTTCGCAGGCCATTCGGGGCACCCCGGCCTGCCGGTAGAGCTGTGCCAGCCGAATGATGTCCGCCGAGTCCTGAAAGAGGCCCATGTGGTGGGCTGTGGACAAAACACTTGCCGCCTGACGATACCTTTTGAGCTGAAGGTACACGGCGGCAAGCTGCTCCCAGTAGCGCTTCTCCTGGGGATGCCGCTCCAGAAGCACGGGAAGCCGTCTGGCCAGAGACGCATAGTTCCCCGAATGGTGCAGTGCGGCCACCAGCATTTCCAGCCAGTCGTCCCTGGGATTTCTTACCCCGTCAACGGCCCGCTCCAAGTGATCGGCCGCCTGCCGGTACCGCCCGGCGCCGTAGTAAATGGACGCCACCTGCACCCGCTGCTCCGCCGTGAGGGAATCGATTTCCTGCAGCCAGGATTCAATGCGCTGCACAGCCTCCCCGGGACGGTTCAAAAGCAAAAGGATCTGGGCCGTATTGTACCGCAGCTGCTGCTGCAGTTCCCCATCCTGGCTATTCAAAGCCAGTGCTTTTTCAAAGGATGCAAGAGCTCCCTGGTGGCGCCCCGTTTCAGTGAGCACATACCCGTGCATTTGCCAGGCCACCGCCATGGC
>SLCH01000214.1 GCA_007125915.1 Syntrophobacteraceae bacterium | reverse complement strand
TTCCAGCACCCCAATTTTTCCCTGGCACCCCGTTTCGGTCAGTTTCATGACATTTGACGGCACCCTTTCAGCGGAAACGGGTCATCACGGCACTCTGCCATCAGTCCCCCTTGATGAATGCAACGGCTGTCAAACCCAAAAGGCCGCTGAGGGCCACCACCGCCAGGTCTCCCTTGTTCGCCAGGAAACGGGGATCTCTCCGTGAAAGGAGAAAAAACAACGCAAAAGCCAAAAGGATGCCGGCCAGGGACCAGGGCCCTCCCACCTGCAACCCCACATGAGCCTGCCCATGGTGAGGACTTTCCAGGGTCAGTTGAAATGGAAAAAGAAAATCCCGGGAATGACGGACCAAGTCCGATGCAGCCTCCCTCCTGGGCAGTTCGTAGCGGCGAATCACCTGATAGCCGGCATCCATGGCCACCCCTGTGACCGCTCCCCGGGAACTCACGGTCACCGTTCGGTAAAGAGGATCGATGAGGAGTTTCAAGTCCATGCTTCGGGGATCATAATCCTTCACGGGCAACGGGATGAGCCCATAGTCACCCCACCTTATGAGGAACACTTCTCCCTGCCGGGTGATGATGACCCCATGGAATTCCCTGCGCTCGTGCTCGGTGACCACCACGTCCAGAATACCCAGGGCTGAATCAAGGGGCAACCTGAAGATCTGGGGCTCATTGAGGACCCGCTTCACATGAAACACCTGCCCCATGCTGTCACTTATGAAGTAACCGTCGTCAAAGGGTTTCAGGTTGGTGGGCCTTCCTCCGATCACCTCCGCGGGAAAAACAAAGCCCTCATCTTTCAGAGCCTCGGTGAACCTGCCGGTCAAATGAGGATCGAGGCGATTGTGATCCGCGTCAATGAATTCCATGGCGTTGGGCGTGAAACGGAAGACCTCCACGGGAAATCGCATCATGGCCACCTGGGGATCGTTGTTGAAAAGAGGGTACAGTTGTATCTGGGGCTTTTGGCCCCTCACATGGCGAGCCCTGATCTCCAGCCCCTGACGATCCTCCGAAATGGACTGGGCGTCGAAACTCTTCCCTTCCAGGACCATGGGAAGAAGGTTCCTCCTTTCCAGGTTCCTGGAATACACAAAGGGAAGCAGGGCTTCAAACTCCTGGCGGCTGTAGCTCCCCCCCTCCTCATCCAAGTAGTTGAAGCGGTGCCCCCCGAGGGATTCCTGGTAGACGAACTGATGGAGCACGGGACTGTAAAAGAGCAGGGGATCCTCATTGTGCTTCCCGAACACCTTGTCAAAACTCAGGGGAAGAATGTAGCTCATGGCCAGGATTGCCAGGACAAGAAAGCTCAGGCGCGAAAGTGTCTTCAACATCACGCACCCCCCCGCTGAAAACGGCGGGCTGACTCAAAAACACATAGAAAAGCCGGCAGCAGCAGGGCACCCAGCCAGGGAAGAGCTGGAGTCAGCCATCCATAGCCCACGCCCGAATAGAGCATGGCAATGAGCACACTGAAGACAAGAAACAAGAAAACGCGTCGCGGCCAGGCCGTCTCGAGAAGGACAGCCACCGCTCCCAAATAGCCCCAGAAACCGGCCAGGAACCACGGAACCGCCGTCATCACTGCGGACACGGCCACTTCAAAGGGGAAATAGGCGCGCATGGTCAGATGGATGAACAAAGCATCCACCAGAAAAATGGCCCCCACAACGCCCAGACCAAAAGCCAGGCAGAAAAATATCATGCCATCCCGCGCCATGGGAAGGTGCAGGGCGATGCGCATGCGGCGCCCCAGAATCTCGGGAAAGAATTGGGCCGCCGCCAGGGTGAGTCCTGTGAGCAACGGCACATAACGCATGTCATCATGGAAGACGGTGTGCAGATGAATGGCCTGATACCAAACCATCTGGGCATGTTCAGCACTCAGGATGTTCCGAATATCCAGAAAAATTTTGATGGAGAAACCAAGGTTCACAATGAGGGCGGCAGCGAGAAACCATCGGATCTTCAGCCATTCCTTGAGAAGAATCGAACGCCACATGTCAGTATTTTCCCATCAGGCCGATGAAACCGTCTTCCAGGCTCATGGGTGCCCGGCACAATTGGTGAGCCTGAATCCCGAGGGATGCAAGATGACGGTCCACGGCCTCCATGTCCTCGTAGGAATAGAGAGCCACCTGCCTTCCCCGCCGTTCAAAGCCTCTGATGACCTCATCCTTGGGCAAGGACGCGTCCCTTTCGCAATGAAAGACATACTTGCGGAAAGTCCTCATGAACTGGTCAAGGCCGACCTGCATGATTTCACCCTTGTCAAGAAAGATGATGGTGTCCACCAGCTGTTCCAAATCCTGAACGATGTGACTGGTGACGAAAATGGTTTTGTTTCCCTGAGCCGCAAAATCGTGAAGAACGTCGAGAAAGAGGCGCCGATAGCCCGCATCCAGCCCCATGGAATAGTCGTCCAGAATGAGCAGGTCTGGACTTTGGGCCATGATCACGCCCAGAACCACCTGGGATCTCTGGCCGCAGGACATGTTGGCCACTTTGTGATTGTGCGGCAAATCCATCTTGTCCATGAGATGAAAAAATACTTCGGACTTCCAGCCGGGATAGCAGCCCCGGAAAAATTTTTCCGTCTGGGTGATGGTCATGAATTCGTAAGCCAGGTGTCCTTCATGGAGCAGTCCAACCCGATGGCGCACGGCAGGAGAAAGGTTGTGGGAGTTCTCTCCGAGAACCAGGCATGTGCCGCTCGTGGGCTTGAGAAAGCCCATGAGGATGTTCACCAGGGTGGTCTTGCCCTGGCCGTTTTTCCCCAGAAGGCCGCAAACGGAACCTTCGGTAACGGAAAAGTTGAGATTTTCGTAGATGCTGCGGCCATTGTAGCGGTGACACAGGTTGTGCACTTGGATGACATTTTTCATTGTGCAATCTGACTCCCCTGAACCTGCACCCGATGATCAGCTCCTGCATCGAACAAGACCACGAAGTCCCCCCTCGGTCTGTCGAAGGTGAACTGGGAGTTTTCATCCATTTTGCCCTGGAGCAGAATCCGCCCACGGGGTGACATGACGTACATGTCCACTCCCGCCGCCGAGGATCCATCGGAAAACCCCCCCTCGCAGGTGATGGTGTTGTCGCCATTGTCGAAGCACGAACTCAAAGGCATGTGCGCCGAGACCTGTGAAGCCACAAAGAACAAACAAAGGGTTAAGAGCAAAGGTTTTAGCAACATGGAACACCTCATCAAGGTCAGGACTTAAGAAGTTTTGTGAGGAAAAGGGTGAGCGTGGCACCGCGCTTTTGCATCCATCCCACGGACACCCAGTCCAAAGTACACAATCTGGGATTTTAGGCCGCATACTGGAACGCAGACCAGAAAAAATAGTTTACAAAGCAAACAAACAATTAGAGAATACTAACTATGATAGGGGAAGTCAATTGATGACAGGCAGAAAAATACGTGGCAAACGGGGGCGGGATCAGGATGTACGAAACCAGCAGTGCCCCGGGGATGCCATGGGGATGCCATGGGGCAATGCGGCCGATTTATTTAACGATTTGTGTGATGTTCCCGAACGTCATCCCCGCGAAGGCGGGGATCCAGAAGGACTTAAAGAGCTCCATTTCCCCCTGCTCAAAAATGCTGTAAAGGGGCTCCTGCATGGGTCGAGAAAACTCGAGGCAACAGCCTTCATGCCCCGGGGATGCCATGGGAAACGGATGCGATCCAGCATGCATGGGCAACCCAAAAGAACGTTTGCCCCCCTGAATCTTCCCTTTTCCAGAAGAACGTTGAATTTCAGAGGGCCGGAATCATGGGGGGCCCCGGCAAGGGAAAGGCCTAGAATCGCCCCCTGAACGTGATGCCCACGAAAGGTGTGGCGTCATAGTCCCTTCGACCGAGCCGATGACCTTTTTCATCTTCGACGGCGATGCGGCCGCCCACCAGTGCACCGCCGCTGAGGTCCACCTGATAATGGTCGCTCAGACGCCATCCCAGCCGGGCAAAGGGCGACCAGAAGTCAACATCGGCAATGCCGTTGGGCACCGCACCACGGTCACGCAATCGAAAGCGGTAGGACCGGTAGGCTCCCCCCACGCCAACCTCCAAAGATTCGAGGGGGGAATAGACCAGTTCGAGCCCCGCCGGTCCCACCGGTCCCGCACGAAGGGGATTGGTGAGCCGGAGCCGCTCGTCAATCTTCCAGTCAACGACAAAAAATGGAAAAACGTCCCATTGCTCAAAACGCTCGAAAACCCCGGTTCCCACACCCAGTATCAGGTCCGGCCCAAAGGCGTAAGCGGCGGAGAACACGGACCCGTAGGAAATGGATTTGTCTATTTTGGCACCCGAGGCACCGGCGAACTCAACGGATGGAATGATTCCAAAACGCCAGTTTGCATTGATGTCATAAAAAATGGGGATGCTGATGCCCGGCCTGAAAACATCCTCCCACAGGTCTACGCCAAAGAGGCTGGAAATGTTGGAAAAATTCCAGTGCTCGTAATCGAAGCTCAAGCCCAGTCCGACGGACCAGTGCTTTCCCATGGAACGAGCCGCTTCAAAACGCAGAAGATGGCGCTGGACGTCAAACCGGCCATCGTTGTCCATGCTCGTTTCAAACTGATAGATGGGGCTGTAGGAAAACCGATAGGTGGTGTTCCCGGAACTTTTTCCCCCCTCGAGGGGAGATCGGGCGTTGGCGGGGGCAGCGGCAAAAACCGCAAAAAGGAAAAGACACAGTGCGAGTCGGGCGGGAACAGACCTTCTTGGAGTCATGTGTGCCTCCTTGTGGGAAAAGGGTCTTGGTGGAGAAAAAAGAACAATTCTTATTACACCCCCATCCCGGAATTCGTCGAGCTTTTTTGCTCACACCAAGGACGTTTTCTCCTTTTTCAGAGACCAAAGGGGCGATTCCTCATTCAATCCATTACATTGGTCACACCGTGACTTATATTGATACACTGAAGATTCGGCAGGAAGGAAGGCGCACTCTCAGGAAAAGAGTCTTTTTTCGAACACGCTGCCCCGAAAAAAAGGTTTCACCGGGGGGGGGTGTGGCTCATGATCAGAAGAACAAAACCACTTCATTTTCACCGTGGCCACTTCATGAACAACGCCCACTCAAAGAAGGAGTGTACAGATGACAGCCTATTATGTGAAACTTTACCTGGCCACGCTCATGGCCTTCTTTGTCATCGACATGATCTGGCTGGGCCTCATCGCCCGGACTTTCTATCAAAAGCACCTGGGGTTTCTCCTGGCTTCACCTCCCAACTGGACAGCGGCTTTCATTTTCTATCTGCTCTTCATTGCGGGCATTCTTGTTTTCGTGGTGGTGCCAGGGCTGAAGGAAGACTCTCTGCAATGGACTCTTCTCCGTGCAGCCCTTTTCGGACTCATCACCTACGCCACCTACGACCTGACCAACCTGGCAACCATCAAAAACTGGCCCGTTGTGGTCACTGTGGTGGACATGATCTGGGGTGTGGTCTTAAGTGTTTCCGTGAGTTTCGTGAGCTTCACGGTGGGAAAATGGTTGAGCTAGCCCCGGTGGTGTGGAAATTCAAAAGAGGCGGGCCCAAAGACCTCTCCAGGGTGTTGAATCCTTATGAAAAAGGTTGGGCTGCCGAGAAATCGTGTTGGAGAACATCATGCCCCTTGTCTATGTGGAAGCTTTGGCCATCTTCTTGCTGATCCTGGTCAACGGTTTTTTTGCCCTCTCTGAAATGGCCCTGGTGGCGGCCCGCAAAGTGCGGCTGAAGACCATGGCAGAGAAAGGCAGCCGCAAAGCGGGCATCGCCCTGAAGCTCAAAACCAAACCCGACCAGTTTCTGTCCACAGCCCAGATCGGCATCACCCTGGTGGCCATACTCACGGGAGCCATCAGCGGGGCGACCGTGGCCAACAGGCTCCAGGAATACCTGGCGGGAATTCCTGCCCTGGAACCCTATAGCGGTCCCCTGGGTCTCGGTCTGGTGGTCATACCCATCACCTACCTGACTCTCATTGTGGGAGAGCTGGTGCCCAAAAAGCTGGCCGTGAGCCACCCGGAGAAGATGTCGAACCTGGCGGCTCCCTTCATGTACCTCTTCATGCGTGTGGCCATGCCCGCCGTGCACATCCTGAGCGCTTCCACCAGGGCCGTGGTCCGTATCCTGGGCATCAGGGCCCCTCACGAACCCTCCGTCACGGAAGAAGACATTCGAGGACTGATTCGGGAGGCAGTGATTTACGGCGAAGTCCAGCACACGGAAAGAGACATGCTCGAGCGGATTTTTCTCCTGGGAGAACGCCAGGTGGGCTTTCTCATGAAGCCCCAATCCCAGGTTGTCTGGCTTCATGTGGACGATCCTCACCAGCAGAATCTGGAAAAAATTTTCCAAAACCCTCACTCCCGCTTTCCTGTGGCGAGAAAGAATCCCTTCCGCGTTCTGGGAGCCATCAAGGCCAAGGAATATCTGGGCGCCTGCCTGCGGGGCGAAAAACAGGACCTTGAAGGGCACCTTCACAAACTGGAGCACGTGCCCGAGACCATGCGGGCCCTCCGTCTTCTCGAGATTTTTCGGCAGAAGGACCAGATGCACTTCGCCCTCGTTGTGGATGAGCACAACAAACCGCGGGGAGTGGTCACCTTCAATGACATTCTGGAAGCCATTGTGGGAGACATCCCCTCAGAAGAAGAGTTTCCCGAGCCGGCGGCTGTGCAGCGTGCCGATGGATCGTGGCTGCTGGATGGTTTCATGCCCCTGCAAGAGGTGCAGGACAGGCTGGGAATCGAGAAACCCATGAGGGAAAAGGACCAGACATTTCATACTCTGGCAGGCTTCATGCTCACCCACATGGGGCACCTTCCCCAGATGGGCGAACATTTTGACTGGGAGGGGTTCCGCTTCGAGGTCGTGGATCTGGATGGCCGCCGCATCGACCGTGTTATGGTCTCACCCTTGCCCGAAACGGGAGATGTGATTTCAGCAGACGAATGACCGCATTCCCTTCAGATCACTTCCATCCCTCCTTTTACAGGAGCTCATGCCCTTTCCATCATGGCTGGGCGGTCATGAAAGGAAAAATCACGATGGATCAAAATGAGCACAAACGGCACTTGGGGCTTGAGGTGAATGTATCCGGAAGATTATCCACCGCAGAGCGAAACAGGGCGGCATGGGATGGCGCGAAGGCAGGTCCAGGGGCGCACGGAGCCCAGCAATGCTGTTGACTTAAGCTGTCTAAACCGATGCAATAGCACCTTTACGTCATTCCCGCGAAGGCGGGAATCCAGTCTTTTCAAGAGCTTTCAGCCCCCCGCTTTCGTGGTGGTCACGGGAGTGAGCAACATACAATCCGTTAAGTCAACGACATTGACGGAGCCCAGGCATTACAAGAGAGCTCCAGGCATGGATATTGAGCACAAGATAACACAGCAACAATTTTGCCGCCCCAAATAGGCCCATAGCCTGCTTTGGGATGAAATTATGGAGCAATACTATTTGTTTTCAACAACTTAACCTGGTCCGACCCCAAGCTCTTAAGTGGACCTTGCGGGTTGCCCGAGCTCGATGATCTCCATGCGGTTGTTGGCCTCAGGATGCCTCGCTGACGACCCCTCCGTGAAAATCACCAGGTCCCCCTCTATTTCATGGTGTTTGAGCCATTGGCTTATGTACGCATTCCAGTCTTGGGGGTGCTCCCTTTCGTGGACAGGGTAAACACCCCATGAAAATTGCAGAGCCTGGCAGGTTGCTTCCTGGGAACTGACGGCCACAATCCACACAGGGGGCCTGAAGCGGGCGAGGCTTCTGGCCGTGGCGCCGCTTTTGGTGGGGATGAAGACAGCCGCCGGGGACGCATAGGCAAGACTTGCCTCGACGCCGATGGCGATGAGGTGGAACGGACGAAGCCTGCCCCTCAGATCGACCCCTTCAAACAACTCTTTCACCGCGATCTGATTGCGCTGAGGTTCGATGGCCTCAGCGATTTTCACGAGCATCGCCACGGCGTCCACCGGATATTTCCCCATGGCGGACTCACCGGAAAGCATCACGCCGTCGGTGCCGTCCAGAATTGCATTGGCCACGTCCGTCGATTCAGCCCTGGTGGGCCTTCGGAAGGTTGTCATGGATTCAAGCATCTGGGTCGCCGTGATCACGGGCTTCCCAAGAATGTTGGCCTGCCGCATCAAGCGCTTCTGCGCGACCGCCATTTGTTCGATGGGTATTTCCACCCCCAGGTCCCCTCGGGCAATCATGATCCCATCCGCTTCGTTTAAAATGCTTTCCATTTGACCCAGAGCCCGGCTCCGTTCGATTTTGGCGATGATGAAGGGGTTGTGCCCCATATCCCTGGCCGCCTCGCGCACTTGTGCAATGTCCTTCCCCGACTCCACAAAGGATTGGCTCACGGCGTCCACGCCCTGCGCCAGGGCAAAGCGGAGGCATTCCCTGTCCCAGTCCGTGAACGCCGTGATCCCCAAATCGATGCCAGGGAGATTGAGGCCTTTGCGGGAACGCAGTTCCCCTCCCACAACCACTTTGCAGCGCACATTCTCCTGGCCAACCTGCAAAACCTCCAGCTGGATAAAACCGTCGTTCAGGTACAGGGCGTCTCCTGCTTTGACGGCATGGGGAAGGCGTGAAAAATTGACCGACGCACCTGTCACATCCCCGAGGACCTCCCTGGTGGTGAGAGTGAAGACTTCTCCGGCCTCCAGTTCCACGGGCTCTTCCCTGAGTTTCCCGATGCGCATCTTGGGGCCGCTCAGGTCCGCCATGATGGCCAACCGGCGTCCCGTGGCGCGGGATGCGGCACGCAGGTTCTCAATGGCCCGCTTGTGACTCTCAAAGTCCCCGTGGGAAAAGTTGAGCCGTGCCACATCCATCCCCGCCCGCAACATCTGCTCTATCACCTGCGGGGATTCGGAGGCCGGTCCGATGGTGCAGACGATCTTGGTCTTGTTTTTCGGCAAAGCCATTTTCACCCCTCCTGAAACGATGCTTCTGCCCAGGGCAAAGAAGGAGGCCTCCGGGCCACATTCTATTCAGCCGCACCTGCTTTTATCATGAA
>SLCH01000145.1 GCA_007125915.1 Syntrophobacteraceae bacterium | reverse complement strand
GGGGAACTTATATTCACGGAATTTTTGACAATGACTCCTTTCGGCGGGCCTTCCTCCTTGAGGTTCGCCGGAGAACGGGGAAGAGCCATGTTCCCATTTCCGAAGGGTTCAACTATCACCGGTGGAGGGAAGAACAGTTCGACCTCCTGGCGGAGCATGTCCGAAGTCACTGCCGTGTGGACCAGGTCTATGAAGCCATGGGCCTTTAAGGCGCTTCTTCCCCGTGGTCAGCGCCTTTGAACCCAGGGTGAAATGACGCCGTTTCATCATCATGTGGCGCTCTTGCATTCACGGTCCCGCCAGAGACAGAATGGGCCTGGAGCCCACCCATTGTCAGGGGACTGTGTGAAACTGAGTTTTTAAGTCAAGGCGACGGCGCCCCCTCTGAAACCGATTTTTTTCATGGAGTCAATCCTTGTTTTTTCCTCCCTGGTCCCTTCTGATGGCGTATGTGCTGGACCTCGCAGTGGGCGACCCCCGATGGCTGCCCCATCCCATTCGCTGGATCGGAGCGTGGATTGTTCGTTGTGAAAGGGTATTTCTCCGGCCCAATGGTTCGAGCACGCAGCAGCGCATCATGGGGATTGTGTTCTGGTTCTCCGTTGTGGGGGCTGTGGCCCTTTGCGCTTTCCTCGCCTTAAGGGTGGCTTTCTGGATCCATTGGGTTCCCGGAGTTGCCCTGTCCACATGGATGGCCTTCACGGTGCTGGCCACGAGAAGTCTGCACGGGGAATCTGCGGACGTTGCCAGGGCCCTTGAGGCGGGCGATCTTCCCCTGGCCCGGGAACGGCTTTCATGGATCGTGAGCCGGGACACGTCCCAGCTGGAAGAACCGGAAATTGTGCGGGCCCTGCTGGAGACCGTTGCCGAAAACATTTCCGATGGCATTGTGGCTCCCCTGTTTTACCTGGCATTGGGGGGACCCGTTCTGGCCATGGCCTACAAAGCCGTGAACACTATGGACTCAATGGTGGGGTACATGAACGACCGGTATCGCTATTTTGGCTGGTTTGCGGCCAAAGTGGACGATGGCGTCAATTGGCTGCCCGCGCGCATGAGCGGATGGCTCCTTGTTCTCGGTGCCGCATGGACCGGCTTGGACTGGCGGCGGGCTCGGCTCATCATGAAGCGCGACGCCAATAAAATGAAGAGTCCCAATGCGGGGTATCCCGAAGCCGCAGCTGCGGGGGCCCTGGGAGTTCAACTGGGGGGGAGCAGCGTTTATTTCGGCCAGAAGGTGGAAAAGCCCACTCTGGGAGATGGTGGCAGCCCCCTCACACTGACCGTTTACAGAAAAATGGTTCGCCTCATGTACATGACTTCCTTCCTGGCTTTTATCATGGCCCTTTTAATCATGGCTCTCATTCCAGGTTCAAGGGGGATTGCATAAAGGAATCGAGATGACAATTGTACACGGTGGCAATGTTTACGAAGTGGCAGCCCGGCTGGGGTGCTCTCCCGATGCATTGCTTGACTACAGTGCCAGCATCAATCCCCTGGGACCCCCTTCGGGGCTTCTGGAAGAGTTCACGAAAGTTTTCCACTGGCTGCAGCATTACCCGGACATTGGCAACACAAGGCTGGTGGAGTCCATCGCCCGCTTTCACGGGGTGAAGGGGGAACAGGTGACCGTGGGAAACGGCTCCACCGAGTTGATTTACTGGCTTCCCCGGGTCCTGGGAGTGAAGAAAGTGGCCGTGGTGCTTCCCACCTTCGGGGAGTATCGCAAGGCCTTTGAGATGGAGAGCGGTTCCATTCACAAGCTCATCACCGTTGCGGAAAACGGTTTTCAGCCCACCGTGGAAAGCCTGGAAAGCCTTCTTCGTCAGGTTTCACCGGAGGCCATCCTGTTCACCAGCCCCTCGAGTCCCGCGGGAACGGTGCTCTCCAAGGAGGTCAAAGACTGGATTTTCCAGGCGAGCCGCTCGGAAAAAATGTTTTGCATCGTGGATGAAGTGTTCGTGGATTTTTGCGAAGGGGAATCCTTGAAGGGCCACTTGGCACACCATGCACCCGGACTCATCCTCATACGTTCTCTCACCAAATTCTACGGAATACCGGGGCTTCGCCTGGGGTATGTGCTGGCGTGCGAGGAAGTGACCCGGCGCATGAAGGACTTGCTGCCGCCGTGGTCTGTGAACACCCTGGCCCAGATGGCCGGCTCTTTTTGCCTCGCCCAGGAAGATTACCGCCGGGAAACTCTCGCACTGGTTCAGAAGGAACGGGAGAGGATGCGCGAGAGACTGATCAGCATGGGCCCCCTGAAGGTCTTTCCAGGAAGGGCCAACTATCTGCTCGTGCAGCTGGGCCCGGGGCTTCCATCTTCATGGGACATGACCGACCATCTTCTGAAAGGGCATGGAATTCTCATTCGTGACTGCACGAGTTTTGAAGGGTTGAACGATCGTTTTGTCCGCCTTGCCGTGCGCATGCCGGACCAGAACGATGCGCTGCTGCAAGCCATTGAAGAATGGGTGCAGCGGTCTCATTCGCCTCCGTGATCATGAGAATGGTGATGGTGGTCTTCTTTGAGAAAATACTTGTGGTACTCATCGTCTTTAAAGTGTCTTTTCATCAGACTGGTCATGAGCTCGAAAAGCTGTTGAATCTCCGCGTCGCTCAACCGGGGAACCAGGGCTTCGAGAAAAGCGTCATCAGAAAATTTCTGCAGGTAGTACATGAGGGACTTTTCATCCACTTCCCTGGAAAACCCAAAAGCCACAAGCCCATCATAGGTGTTGACAAAAGTGTGCCGGTGTTCGCTGTCCATGCTCAAAACCTCGTGACCGGACTGGTCCCTGCGCAGAGTTAAAAAATTTCATGAATTTGGGCGACGGTGAGGAGCAGGCTCCTCACCTCCTCTTTGGTTGCTCTCGGTGGTGCCGTCTCAAGTGAAGATGTTTTTATTCCATTGTTTTCCCGGGTGAAAGGGGGAAATGGCGGAACTGAAAAAACAGGATTCCAGGTTTTCCTGGATTGACGCACCATGGTTCCCTGGCTGCACTCGGGAGTTTGATTCCCTGGCCGGGTGCATCACTCCGGGCTGTCATTCATGTAATAATCGAGCCCGAAGTGGGTGATCTGGTCTTCTCCCATGAGGTAGCGGAGCGTGTTCTTCAGTTTCATGCTCTGGATGAAGAGATCGTGCTCCGGATACAGGCCTTCCTTGTGCATGGGGCTTTTGAAGTAAAAGGACAACCACTCCTGGATGCCGCTCATGCCCACTCTTTGCGCCAGGTCCATGAAAAGCACCAGGTCGAGAATGAGCGGGGCTGCGAGAATGCTGTCACGGCACAGGAAGTCCACCTTGATCTGCATGGGGTATCCAAGCCATCCATAAATGTCGATGCAGTCCCAGCCTTCTTTGTTGTCGCCCCTCGGTGGATAGTAGTTGATGGTCACCTTGTGGTAGTAGTTCTTGTAGAGGGTGGGGTAGAGCTGGGGCTGCAGGATGTATTCGAGCACGGACAGCTTGCTCTCTTCCTTGGTCTTGAAAGAGTCCTTGTCATCCAGGACCAATCCATCGCGGTTTCCCAGAATGTTGGTGGAAAACCATCCTTCCAGGCCCAGGGCGCGAGCTTTCAGGCCGGGAGCCAGAATGGTCTTCATGAGTGTCTGGCCTGTTTTGAAGTCCTTGCCCGCTATGGGGACCCCTTTTTCCTTGGCCAGCTCAATCATGGCGGGGACATCCACCGTGAGATTGGGTGCTCCGTTGATGAAGGGTATTCCGCTCTCCAGGGCAGCCACTGCGTAGATCATGCTGGGCGGAATTCGGGAATCATCCTGGTCCAGAGCCTCATAAAATGTCTCGATGGACTGGTAGATTTCCAGCGCTTCCAGGTAGATCTCCGTGCTTCCGCACCAGACCATGACGCACCGCTCGATTCCGTTCCTGGACCTGAAAACATCTATGTCCTCTTTGACGGCGTCCACCTGTCCGCGAAGGGACTTCCCTTCCTTGATATAGGAGCCGTCAAGGTTGCGCACAAACCTTCGGTCGAAAACGGCTTTCATGGGTTTGATGCCGCTCAGAAAATCCTTGATGGGGTCCAGGTGCTCCCTGTTGAGGACGCGGGCGTAGAGGGAAGCTTCATAGGCATTGGCTTCATAGATGTCCCACCCGGCAAAGACGATGTCTTCCAGGTTGGAAAGGGGAACGAATTCCTTGATTTTGGGAGAGCGGTGTTCGAAACGCTTGCCCAGCCGGATGGTGCCCAGCTGAGTCAGTGACCCGATGGGTTCACCAAGATTTCGCCGAACCAGTTCTGTTCCTGCAATGAGCGTTGTGCTCACGGCTCCACCGATGCCGGGAATGAGGACGCCCAGCTTTCCCTCGGGCCTTTGAATTTCGTGTTTGCGTTTCAGGTTTTCCTCTTTCAACTTGAACCTCCGATCAGACATATGAAACTGTCATTTATTTCATCCACCATGAATTTCCACGTTGCTGCGGGAAGGGAAAAACAGGCCGGCCCTTTGGAAAATGTCTCGTCAGCACGGGACAAAATGGAAGACATTCTGAAAGAACATCACTGGGGTCGTCCACGGCTGCCCTGTTTCCACGGATGCTCCATCGGTCTCAAAGACGGGGGCAGCAGAAGCCGGCCTCATCAAAGGGGGTTAAAAGTGTTGTCCCCTTTCCAGCTGGAGGAGCGCCCTCTTGATGTGAAGGCCTCCCGAGTAGCCCCCTGCCTTTCCCCCGAAGGCCACCACCCGGTGGCAGGGCACCAGCACGGCCACGGGATTCCTGCCGCAGGCCTGACCCACGGCGCGGGCCGCCCCGGGCTTTCCCAGGGCGAGGGCCACCTGGCCATACGTTCTTGTTTCCCCGTGAGGAATTTGACACAGCGTGCTCCAAACGGAAATCTGAAAAGGAGTGCCCCGGCTAAAATCCAGGGGCACCGCAGGAAGGATTTTTCCATAATCCAGGTATTCATGGAGAGCAGATTCTGTCTGTTCCAGGTGAGGGGTCATTTTGGGGTCACAGGTCTCGTGGGCTCCATTTGCCTCAAGGAGTGTTTTTTTCAGTTCCATTGGCGAGGGTTGCTTCTGCCCCATTAAACGCAGAAGGCAGATGCCCTTGTGTGTGGAGACCGCCAGAACCCATCCCAGGCGGGTTGGAAAACATGCGTACGTGCACACTGGCTGCGCCTTTACTGGAAACCGATTCATTCGTCCATGAAGTCTGTGACATAGGGGTTTGTGTTCTTCTCATGGGCAACGGTGGATTTGGGGCTGGCCCCGTAATTGTGGCCGGGCCAGATGACCGTTTCGGGAGGAAGGGCAATGATTTTTTTGTGAATGGAGTTCAAGAGCTTGTCCATGGACCCTCCAGGAAGATCCGTGCGGCCGGCGGCTCCCACAAACAGCGTGTCCCCCGTAAAAAGGTTTCCGTCCACAAGGATGCAGCAGGCTCCGGGTGTGTGTCCCGGCGTGTGGATGAACTTCATGTTGATATTGCCGAAGGTGATTTCGTCGCCGTCCTGCACGGTGATGTCTGCGGGCTCATGGGTGGGAAACCCCATCATTTGGGCCATGGCCTTGTTGGCAGACCGCTGGAAAAACTCGTCGTCGAGGGCGTGCATGACCACCGGTGCTCCCGTGGCTTTTTTGAGTTGTGCGTTTCCGCAGGTGTGGTCCGCGTGTCCGTGCGTGTTGACGATGTAACGGAGTTTCACTTCCTCCCTGGCCAGAAGATCCAGCAGTTGCTTTTCATTGCCGGCAGGATCGATGAGGATTCCGTCGCGGGTCTCTTCGTCGTAGACGAGGTAGCAGAAGACCTCCATCATGCCCACGGTCGTCTGAATGATTTTCATGGTGAGGCTCCCTTGTATGGCCTAGGCCGGTTGGTGCAGTGGTCCCTGTCTTTTGAAATTCCCGATACGTTCCATTTTTTCAAAAAAACAGGATGAACCATCTTCACCAAAAAGTCAAAGGGTCAGACCTTCCCGGGAGCGGTCAAATGAGAAAGATGGCACGAAGCTCAACCTGGACTTTTCAAAGTCAGTCATTAACCTTATTCTGATTGCCCAAACGCCGTTTTGCCGTGAATGGACCGTTCCAAAAAGGGAGACTTTATGGACTTGCTGCTTTCCAAGTGTTGGCATCAGCTGCCCCCTGAAAATGTCCTGCAGGTGCTGGACACCGATATGAAAAAAGGGCTCGACGTGCTGGAAGTGAAGCGCCGTCAGGAGAATTACGGTCCAAATGTTCTGACCAGAATGAAGAAAAAAGGGCCCATCAAGAGGTTTCTTCTCCAGTTTCACAACCCGCTCATTTATATCCTCATCATGGCCGGTGCACTGACCTTGTGGCTCAAAGAAGGGTTGGTGGACGCCACCACCATTTTCGGGGTGGTTCTCATCAATGCCGTGATCGGCTTCATCCAGGAATCCAAGGCTGAAAAGGCCATCGAGGCGTTGGAAGGTGCTCTCACCACCGAAGCGGTGGTCATCCGGTCGGGCAAGACGCAGCACATTCCCGCATCCGAGCTGGTTCCCGGGGACATCGTGACCATACAGTCGGGCAGCAGGGTGCCCGCTGATCTGCGGTTGCTCAAATCCAAGGATTTGCAGGTGGCCGAGTCTGCGCTCACGGGGGAGTCGACGCCCGTGATCAAGGAAAGCAGCTCACCCCTCGCCTGTGACATCGGTCTTGGAGACCGTGTGAACATGGCCTACGCATCCACGCTGGTGACCTATGGGCAGGCGTTGGGCGTCGTCACCGCCACGGGGGATCATACGGAGCTGGGGCGCATTTCCCGGCTCATTGCCGAGGCAAAACCCCTGGAAACTCCCCTCACCCGCAAGATCGCTCATTTCAGCCATATTCTTCTCTTTGCAATTCTGGGCCTCGCGGGTGTCGTTTTCCTCATTGGAACCCTTCACGGTCAACCTTTGGTGGACACTTTCATGGCGGCCATAGCCCTGGCGGTGGGTGCCATTCCCGAAGGGCTTCCCGCAGTGGTCACCATCACTCTCGCCATTGGTGTTTCAAGGATGGCACGGCGACGGGCAATCATCCGCAAGCTTCCCGCCGTTGAAACTCTCGGAAGCACCACCGTGATCTGTTCAGATAAAACGGGAACATTGACTCAGAACCAGATGACCGTGCAGCACCTCTGCGCCATGGACGCGTGTTTTGACATCAGGGGAACGGGCTATGCCCCCGAAGGGGAAATCGTTTCACAGGACGGTCAGTCTGAACCCGTGGGACACAAGGCGCTCATGCGAACTCTGGAAGCAGGGCTCCTTTGCAACGACAGTGAACTGGTGGATGACCCTGCAGGCCACTGGGAAGCGGAAGGGGATCCCACCGAGGTGGCCCTCATCGTGTCGGCCATGAAAAGCGGGCTGCGCAGAGGGGAAGCCAATGAAGCCCATGCAAGGGTGGATGTCATACCTTTTGAATCCCAGCATCAGTACATGGCGAGCCTGCACGAATGGAAGGAGGAGGGGGTCAGGCGCGCCTTTGTGAAGGGGGCTGCGGAGGTGGTGCTGGAGCGATGCCGGGAGGCCATGGATGGCGAAGGGAATCTCAAGCCCTTTGACCTTCCAACGATTATGCACACCGTGGAGGGCATGGCACGCAAGGGACTTCGCCTTCTGGTTTTTGCCTGCAAGGATTTTCCCGAGGAAAAAGAATCCATCGACCACGGTGATTTGAAGGAGGACCTCATCTTTCTCGGCATGCAGGCCATGATCGATCCTCCCAGACCTGAAGCCATCGCAGCGGTGGAAGCGTGTCAAAAGGCGGGAATGCGAGTGAAGATGATCACGGGGGATCATGCACTCACGGCCTCCGCCATTGCCGCTCAGCTGGGCTTGAAGGGGCAGCTCGATGACAAGGGCGAGAATCTGATTGCCTGGACCGGCCAGGACATTGCCAGGGTTTCCGATGAGGGGTTGATGGACGGAGCTCAGAGCATCGCCGTGTTTGCAAGGGTGTCACCCGAGCAGAAGCTGCGGCTGGTGGAGGCGCTTCAGGCCCGGGGCGAGGTCGTGGCCATGACGGGAGATGGAGTGAACGACGCCCCCGCCCTCAAACAGGCGGATATTGGGATTGCCATGGGCATCACGGGGACGGACGTGTCCAAGGAGGCCGCCGACATGGTGCTCACGGACGACAATTTTGCATCCATTGAAGCGGCGGTGGAAGAGGGGCGGGGGGTTTTCGACAATCTCACCAAGTTCATCTCCTGGGCTTTGCCCGCCAATATCGGCCAGGGTTTGCTGGTCGTCACCTCCATCCTTGTGGGTGTCGCACTTCCCATGCTGCCAGTCCAGATTCTTTGGATCAACATGACCACGGGAGGGATTCTGGGCATTGCCCTGGCCATGGAACCCAAAGAGACGAACATCATGGACCGGCCCCCTCGCAATCCTGACTCGCCCATTTTGACGGGAAACATTCTCTGGCGCATCGTGCTTGTGGGACTGGTCATTTTGGTGGGAGCCTTTGGCTTGTTCGAACTGGCTGAAATGAGCGGAGCCTCCCTCGACGAAGCCAGGACCATTGCCGTGAACACCGTTGCCGTGGTTCAGACCTTTTACCTGCTCAATTGCCGATCCATGACCAGATCTATTTTTCAGCTGGGCTTTTTTTCCAATGGGTGGATTTTCGGTGCCATCGCCGGCATGATCGTGCTTCAGATGACCTTCACGTACGTTCCCTTCATGAATTTCATCATGTCCAGTGCCCCCATTGGTCTGGAAGACTGGGGACGAATCGTTGCGGTGGGTCTGGCGGGATATTTCATCGTGGAGCTGGATAAAGGGATAAGAAGATGGATTGCGGCGCGCAAAGGGAAGCGGCAAAGGGATGAAGATGCTTCGGGCGTTGATGCCCAGAGAGTCCGGGATGGCGCAGACAACTGATTCTCATGAAAAAAGGTTGCGCGAGGGCATCTATGGCGTGAAACCGAATACCGCGAGGGCATCTATGGCGTGAAACCGAATACAACGTGGGTGGTGTAAGCAAGCCCACGGAATAATACAGGAAGACGTTACGGGGCGGAACTTTAGAGTTCCGCCATTTTCTTTGCAATGACCCTTGATGGGAACATGAGAGAAAAACACACCCGGAAACTCTCTTTGAGAATATTTTCGGTGCTTCAGGGAAGGAGGTAGAAGGCGAGAGCTTTGGGAATGTCTGGACTGGTGAACTTTCCTCCCGCTTCCTGGCCTTTGACCCTCACCACCGTGACATCCACATTCAGGGAAG
>SLCH01000041.1 GCA_007125915.1 Syntrophobacteraceae bacterium | reverse complement strand
TTTGGTGGTGAGGCTGAAATCACCCGAAGCCCGGCCCTGGAAGCGTGGGGGAAATGCCGGGGAAAACTGTCAGTGGAGATATCAGGGCAAATGTGAGGTCGGATGGGTGCCCCGGGCACCATGGCGCGAAAAGGGAAAAGGGCGAAAAATGGAATTGAAATATTCTCCAAAAGCCATAGAAGAAAAATGGCAGGCACACTGGGAAAAAGAAAATCTTTTTGCCGTCAGCGAAGACCAAAGCCGCGAAAAGTACTATCTCCTGGAAATGTTTCCCTACCCTTCAGGCCGCATCCACATGGGCCACGTGCGCAACTATTCCATCGGCGACGTGGTGGCCCGCTTCCTGCGCATGCGGGGCTTCAACGTGCTGCACCCCATGGGCTGGGACGCCTTCGGCATGCCCGCGGAAAACGCTGCCATCAAGGCGGGCACGCACCCCGCCACGTGGACCTGGGAAAACATCGACTACATGAAAAAACAGCTCAAGAAGCTGGGCTTTTCCTACGACTGGTCCCGGGAACTGGCCACCTGCGACGTTGCCTACTACCGGTGGGAGCAGCTCTTTTTCCTGAAAATGTACGAAAAAGGCCTCGCCTATAAAAAAAGCTCCTACGTGAACTGGTGTGAAACCTGCCAGACGGTGCTCGCCAACGAACAGGTGGAAGGGGGCGCGTGCTGGCGCTGCGACCACCCTGTGACCCAGAAGGAAATGGACCAGTGGTTTTTCAAGATCACCGACTACGTGGAAGAACTCCTGGACCACACGGACAAGCTGCCCGGCTGGCCCGAACGGGTCCTCACCATGCAGAAGAACTGGATCGGAAAAAGCTTCGGCAGCCGCATCTTCTTTCCCCTGGAAGGAAAGGATGACCAACTCACCGTGTTCACCACCCGGGCGGACACCCTTTTCGGCGCCACCTTCATGAGCATCGCCCCCGAACACCCCATGGTGCAGGTCCTTTCCCGGGGAACAGTCCAGGAAGAGGCGGTGACGGACTTCGTGCAGCGCACCGTTCAAGCCAAGCGGGGAGACCGCGAGGCGGGCATGGTGGAAAAGGAGGGCATCTTCACGGGCAGCTACTGCATCAACCCGGCCACCCGCGGCAGGATGCCCATCTACGTGGCCAACTTCGTCCTCATGGAATATGGAACGGGGGCCGTCATGGCCGTGCCCGCCCACGACCAGAGAGACTTCGAATTCGCCCGCAAATACGGCCTGCCCGTGAAAGTGGTCATTCAACCCGCCGACGGGGCCACCCCACTCACTTCGGAAGGGCTCACCGCCGCCTTTGAAGAGGACGGAGTCCTTGTGGAATCGGGGGAGTTTTCGGGCATGAGCTCGGAAGAGGGCCGCCAGGCCATCACCGAGCACCTGGCCCAAAATGAGCGGGGGGAACTGACCGTTCAATACCGGCTGCGCGACTGGGGCATTTCCCGGCAGCGCTACTGGGGAACGCCCATTCCCATCATCTACTGTGAAAAGTGCGGCACCGTCCCCGTTCCTCCCGAAGACCTCCCCGTGGTGCTTCCCACGGACGTGGAGCTTCTGCCCAACGGCGGTTCGCCCCTGCCCCTGCACGAACCCTTTGTGGCCGTGAGCTGCCCCGCCTGCGGCGAACCCGCCCGAAGAGAAACGGACACCATGGACACCTTCGTGGAATCCTCCTGGTACTTTGCCCGTTTTGCCTCGGGCAATCATGGGGAAGGCCCCCTCCACCCTGACAAGGTCAAGTACTGGCTTCCCGTGAACCAGTACATCGGGGGCATCGAACACGCCGTGCTCCACCTGCTTTATTCGCGCTTCTTCACCAAGGTGCTTCGGGACATGGGTTACCTCACCGTGGACGAACCCTTTGAAAACCTCCTCACCCAGGGCATGGTCATCAAGGACGGCTCCAAAATGAGCAAGTCCAAGGGGAACGTGGTGGACCCGGACCAGATGGTGGAAGCCTTCGGAGCGGACACGGTGCGCCTCTTCTGCCTCTTCGCCTCCCCTCCCGAAAAGGACCTGGAATGGAGCGACCAGGGCGTGGAAGGTTCCTTCCGGTTCATTTCAAGAATCTGGAGGCTTGTGGCGGAAAACCAGGAGGAATTGCGCCAAGCCCTTCCCTACACGGGGGGCACGCAGCTTTCCAAACCCCTGCGCGATCTGCACCGCAAAACCCACCAGACCATCAGGAAAGTTTCCGATGACATTCAAGATCGGTTTCATTTCAACACGGCCATCGCCTCCGTCATGGAACTGGTGAACGCCATGTACCAGCTGCAGGAATCGCCCCCTTCTGACGACCGCTACTGGCCCGTCATGAAGGAGGGAGTGGAAGCCATGGTGCTTCTCCTCTCCCCCATCATCCCTCACGTGGCCGAAGAACTGTGGCGGGGGCTGGGCCACGAAAAATCCCTCGTGAACTCCCCCTGGCCCCAATGGCGGGAAGAAGCCCTGGAAGCCGATGAAATGCTCATCGTGGTCCAGGTCAATGGAAAACTGCGAGGCCGCATCACCCTGTCCGCCCGGGCGGGCCGGGAGGAAATGGAACGGGCGGCCCTGCAGGATGAGAGGGTTCAGGACTTCATCGCCGGCAAGAACATCAGGAAGGTGGTGGTGGTGCCCGGCAAGCTGGTCAACATCGTTTTGTGATGCAGGGAGTGAGCGCCATGAGCCCAAAGCTGCTGTTTGCCGCCGGGGCCGTCTTCCTGATGGCCCTGGGCCTTTCGGGATGCGGCTACAGGTTTTCCGGCGAGGGGACCGGACCCCGGCCGGGCATGACGTCCGTGGCCATTCCCGTTTTTGAAAACGCCACTTCCGAGCCGGGGCTGGGAAGCATTCTGGCCGGGGCTCTGCGGCAGGAATTCCTGCAGAGAGGTTCCATGAGGGTGGTCCCCATGGAGGAAACGGACTTTGTCTTCCGGGGCAAAATCACCAACATACACACATCGGGACTGGCGCACAGAACCTTTGAGGAAACGGTGGTTACCCGTATTTACCTCACCCTGGACATCCGCTGCCACGACAGGCGCAGCGGTGAAATCATCTGGCAGGACTCCCATTTGACCTACCACCAGGCTTACAAACAGGATGCGGACGCCATGGTTTCTTTCCAGAACCGCCAGGACGCCCTTAAAATCCTGGCCCGCCAAATGGCTGTCCGCATCCACGACCGCTTTCTGAACAACTTCTGACCATGACTTACAAACAATTCAGAGGCCATCTGGACAAGCAGGATCCCGCTCCCGTGTACCTGTTTCTGGGGGGTGCGGACTTGCTGGTGGATGAAGCATGGAAGACCCTTCTGGACAAAACTGTCCCGCCCGGGGCCAGAAGGTTCAGCGGTGAGCGCCTGAGCGCGGAGGAGCATGAGGCCGAAGACGTCCTCAACCGTCTGCGAATCCTTCCCATGTTCGCGAGCAGGCGGCTTGTCATGGTGCAGAAGGTGGAATCATGGAAAAAAGAGCAGAGGCAGGCCCTGCTGGCATACCTGGAGCAGCCAAGCCCCAAAGGCTGCCTGGTCCTCACCGCCGCCTCCCGAAAGGGCCTGGAAAAGCTGGAAGAGGCCGTGAAGCGCCATGGCCAGGTGGTCACCTTCCCCGTTGTGAGCGGCAAGGAAATCCAAAGGTGGCTCCAGGAAAGGGCCGCCGGCTACGGAAAGAAAATGAGCCTCCCGGCGGCGCACCACCTGGTGGAACGGGTGGGAGAAGACCTCGGCTCCCTGGAGTCAGAGCTGAACAAGCTCTCTCTTTATGTGGGGGATCGTTCCAGGATCGAGGTGCAGGACGTGGAGGAAACGGTCAGCGCCCAGCGCTCCCTCAACGTCTTCGAAATGGTGCGCTGCGTGGGGTCCAAAGAACCCGGGAAGGCTCTCCATGCCCTTCGGCAGCTCATCCTGGCGGGAGAGGTTCCCCTGGTCATTCTCGCCCTGCTCGCAAGACAAATCCGCATCATGTGGCAGGTAAAGGAGGGCATGGAGCGCAGGTTATCCACGGCTCAAATGGCTCGGGAGATGGGCATCCCCCCCTATGCCGTGGGCGGTTACGCCAAGCAGGCGGAAGCCTTCACGGAGGATGACCTGCACGCGGCACATGGGGCCATGCGCCGGGCGGACGTGAGGATGAAATCGACGGGCACCAGCCCGGCCTTGATCCTGGAAGAGGTGATCGTCGGCCTGTGCCTGGACAAAACATCCCCTTGAGGAATGGCGTCACTCAAGGGGATGGGAAGTGTCCGATGGTTTTCAATGGCTGTGGAAGGGGGGGCGCTTTCAGGCCTTCAGGATGGCGTTGACCCTGGAAGCGAGCCGGGAAATCTTGCGCGCCGCTTTTTTCCGGTGAATCACCCCTTTCTGGGCCGTCCGGTCAATGGTGGAGATGGCATCCCGCAGCCTCTCCTGCGCCAGTTCAGGGTTTGTTCGAAGGGCTTCTTCAAGGCTCTTGATGACGTTTTTCATGCGCGTCCTGCGAGCGCGGTTGCGCAGACGGCGAACTTCGTTTTGCTTTGCCCGTTTGATAGCGGATTTGTGATTGGCCAAGGTGAAACCTCCTCTTGCTCCTGTCTGTTTGCTTCGACGGTGATTTTTTTATAGTTTTATGAAATGGAGTCTGGCAACTCCCTTCAATTCCTGAAATCCTCTCGGTCTCACTGATATGTTTTGATTCTGAATCTTTAAAGGAGGAATAATTACCCTCAATGGAGGATCATGTCAAGATAAAAGGACAGGGCTGACCATCCTTTGCCCGTCGAACACATCAGTTCTTCATCAACCAAGAATCTCGAGAATTTCGAGCATCTTGATCCCCTTGGGCGTCTGCACGCGCACTTCATCCCCTTCCGTCTTGCCTATGAGAGCCTTCCCGATGGGCGAAGTGACGGAGATGGTTCCCGCCTGCACATCCGCTTCATAGGGGCCCACAAGTCTGTAGGAAATGACCTCACCCGTATGGAGATCCTCCATCACCACTTTGGCGCCAAAAATGGCCTTGTCATTGGAATTGCCCGAGATTTCTATGACTTCGCACTGGGAGAGCTTCTGCGTCAGGTCCTGAATGCGGCCCTCGATGAGGGACTGCTTGTCCTTGGCCGCATCGTACTCGGCGTTTTCCGAGAGATCTCCGTGTCCCCTGGCTTCTTCGATGGCCCTGATGACCGCAGGCCTTTCTTCCCTCTGCAACCGCTGCAACTCGATCTTCAGTTTTTCGTAACCTTCAGCTGTGATGGGTGTTCTCTGCATGAACTTCTCCTTCAAGAAAATGATTTAAATATCATTTAAATAATATTGGGAAAGACTGTCAAGCTTCATGGAGTTCTCCAGCCTCTTTTGACGGCTCTCCGGGCAAATGAGCGGGCCCTGAAACAACTTGCCAGGCTCAAAAGCGGGGACACACAACGGGAGAGACAATAAGGGGGAGAGTTTTCAATTTTGTTGATTTTTTTAAAGCATCTCGTGTTAAATTAAACCGGTTATCCTGAGGGATCTAAAGCCAACTCAAAGGAGAAGAGGAACCTTCCATGCCTTTCCAAAGAAAAGATCTTTTGGGAATTCGAGACCTTGAAGTCCACGAGATCGAACACATACTGGAACTGGCATTTTCGCTCAAAGAAATCAACAGCCGTACCATCAAGAAAGTGCCGACCCTTCGGGGCAAGACCGTCATCCACCTCTTTTATGAAGCCAGCACACGAACCCGCACTTCCTTCGACATTGCGGCCAAGCGATTGAGCGCGGACACCTTCAGCATCACCGCTTCCACCAGTTCTCTCACCAAGGGAGAGACCTTTCTCGACACGGTGAAAAACCTGGAGGCCATGAAGCCCGACATTTTCATTATCCGCCATTCCGCTTCGGGAACCCCTCACCGCATCGCCCAGAGGACCCCTGTGGCCGTCATCAATGCCGGGGACGGAATGCATGAACACCCTTCACAGGCGCTCCTGGACATGATGACCATCCGCCAGTTCAAGGGAAGGCTGGATGGGCTCAACGTTCTCATCGTGGGAGACATCGCTCACAGCCGCGTCGCCCGGTCCAATATCTGGGGGCTCACCAAAATGGGGTCGCGCGTCATCGCCTGCGCTCCCCGGACTTTACTGCCTCCCCACCTGGAATCCCTGGGGGTCCAGGTGGCCAGCCGGCTGGAAGAAGCCATCCCCCATGCGGACGTGATCATGGTGCTGCGCCTCCAGAAGGAAAGGCAGGAGCAGAAGCTGCTTCCTTCACTTCGGGAATACGCCGTGCAATTCGGCGTCAATGCGCAAAGGCTGAGTCATGCCAAAAAAGACGTTCTCATCATGCATCCGGGACCCATCAACCGGGGAGTGGAAATAAGCCCCGATGTGGCCGACGGCCCCCATGCGGTGATTCTCGACCAAGTGACCAACGGTGTTGCCGTGCGCATGGCCCTGCTCTACCTGCTGGGACAGAATCAGCCCTGATCTCCCCGTTCTCCGCCGGCACAACCCTTGCCAGCACACCCCTTGATGGATATCCGCCCTTTTCCTTTCCCAATTTTAAATGAAATGGAGTCTTTGTCATGCAACAGGAAGGATTTGCCAGCTTTTTGCTTCGACAGGCCCGGGTTCTGGACCCCGAACACCATCGGGACGAAACGGCCGATATCCTGGTGTCCGGAGGCATCCTCAAGGAGATCACCCCGCACCTCAACATTCGCGAGACGGGCCTTTCCAACATCCAGGAGATCGACCTCAAGGGGAAATGGGTCGCCCCCGGGTTCGTGGACATGCATGTGCACCTGAGAGAACCGGGTGAAGAATACAAGGAAACCATCGAATCGGGAACCCGTGCCGCCGTGGCGGGGGGATACGTGGCTGTGGCATGCATGCCCAACACCCATCCCGTCAACGACTGCGCCGCCGTGACCCGCTTCATCCTCGACCGTGCCAGGGAGCGGGCATCGTGCCATGTTTTTCCCGTGGCCGCCATCACCCTTGGCCTGCAGGGAAATGACCTGACCCAAATGGGTGAATTGCGGGAAGCGGGTGCCGTGGCCGTATCCGACGACGGCCGTCCCGTCATGGACAGCATGACCATGCGCCGTGCCATGGAATATTCCAGGACTTTCAACCTGCTGGTCATCAGCCACGCCGAAGACCTTTCCCTGGCGGAAAAAGGCGTGATGAACGAGGGGCCCACCTCCACCCTTCTGGGATTGAGAGGCATTCCCGCCGCGGCGGAGGAGGTCATGATCGCCCGGGACATTCTACTTTCACAACTGACGGGGGCGCCCGTTCACATCGCCCACGTGAGCACGGAAGGGTCTGTCAGCCTCATCCGCAACGCCAAAAACCTGGGAATCCAGGTCACCGCGGAAACGGCGCCGCAATATTTCACCCTCACGGACGACGCGCTCATGGAATTCAACACTGTTTTTAAAGTTAATCCTCCCATCAGACGACTAAGAGACGTAGAGGCCATCAAAAGAGGTCTTGCCGATGGCACCCTCGACGCCATCGCCACGGACCATGCGCCTCACAGTTCCCTGGAAAAGGACACGGAATTTGAGTACGCCGCCAACGGCGTGATCGGGCTGGAGTCAGCCCTGCCCCTGGCACTCGGCCTGGTGCGGGAAGGAATCCTGAGTCCCCTGGAAACGGTGGCCAAACTGTCCCGGAATCCCGCTCGTATTCTGGGGATTCCACTGGGATCCCTGGAAACGGGAAAACCGGCGCACCTCACGGTCATCGACCCCGAAGCAGCACATGTGCTCGACGCCGAAACCTTCCAGTCCAAAAGTCGTAATTGCCCCTTTCACGGCTGGAAGGTTCAGGGGCAGGTGCTCATGACCGTTGTGGACGGGCGAATCGCCTTCACAAGACTGAACCTATGAACAAATGCCAAATTTCTGCCGCCCAAAATTCCGCCCCAAGGATTCTTGTCGTTGACGATGAACGGAGCATGAGAGAATTCCTGGAAATCATGCTCCTTCAGGATGGATACCATGTCCACTGCGTCGATGATGGAGAAAAAGCCGCCCTCGCCCTTCGGGACCATTCTTTTGACCTCGTCATCACAGACATCCGCATGCAGCCCATGGACGGGCTCCAGGTCCTCAAGATTGCCAGGTCCCTCTCCCCCCAAACGGTCGTCATCATCATCTCAGCCTACGCCAGCACGGAAACGGCCGTGACCGCCATGAAGGAAGGGGCCTACGACTATCTGCCCAAGCCCTTTCAGATCGATGAAATGCGCACGGTCATCGGAAACGCCCTGGAAAGCCGAAACGGCAATGAAAAATTTCCCCCCGTTCCCGAAGGCCCCCTCTATTTTGGATGCCTCATCGGGGAAAGCCCTCCCATGCGCCGGGTGTATGAACTCATCGGGCGGGTGGCCTCCAACAGCAGCAACGTGCTCATCACGGGAGAAAGCGGCACGGGCAAGGAGCTGGTGGCCCGGGCCATACACAGCCAGAGCCCCCGCTCGGGCAAGCCCCTTGTCATCGTCAACTGTGGCGGCGTTCCCGAAAATCTCGTGGAAAGCGAACTTTTCGGGTATCGAAAGGGAGCCTTCACGGGAGCATCGAGCAATCGCAAGGGCCTTGTGGAAGCGGCTCAGGGGGGGACTCTCTTCCTGGACGAAATCGGGGAGCTCACTCCCCCCCTGCAGGTGAAGCTCCTGCGCCTGGTGCAGGAAAAAACCATCAAAATGATCGGTGACACGGAAAACATCGACGTGGACACGCGCATCATTTCCGCCACCAACCGGGACCTTCAGCAAATGGTCATGGAAGGAACCTTTCGGGAAGACCTTTACTACCGCCTCAACGTCCTGCCCATTCATCTTCCTCCCCTGCGGGAGCGTTCCGAGGACATCCCTCTGCTGGCCCGGCACTTCCTCTCCAAATTCAAGAAGCGCTTCGGCAAAGACATCCGAAAGATTTCATCCTTCGCCCTGGACATTTTGAGAAACTATGATTTTCCAGGAAACATCAGGGAACTGGAACACATCATCGAACGGGGAGTGGCCCTGGAGGCATCGAGCATCATCCTTCCCGACAGCCTCACCTTTTCCACCTACAAGCGCAACAGGAGCACGGCCTGTGAACCCGGAGTTCAAGCCCTTCCCCATGGCACGGACCTGGACACCTACCTGGCCCGCATGGAAACCAGGATGCTCCAGGAAGCCCTGAAACAGGCGGAAGGCGTCAAGCACAAAGCTGCGGAAATCCTTGGGATCAGCTTCCGGTCCTTCCGCTACCGCCTCCTCAAGTACGGC
>SLCH01000259.1 GCA_007125915.1 Syntrophobacteraceae bacterium | reverse complement strand
TCCACAGCATCAGAATCCCCTTCTTCCAGAACATCAAGCACCACGGCCAGCTTGTACTTCTTCAAGGCAGGCAAAATGATGGTCTTCCATCCTCCCGCTTCCTGGGCCAAACCACGGACCACATCTTCCAGAGAGTCCAGGGGAGGCACGGCAATGGTGAACCACATATTGAAGTTCCCGGGCCGAAGATAATTGTGGCTCACCCCAGGATAAGCGTTCACGGCAGCAGCGGCTTTCTCCAGCTGGGATTCTTCCACTGCCATGGCCACCAGACTGCTTCGATATCCCAAGGCACCCGTGTTGAATATGGCGCTGACCTGCCTGACAAGACCCCGTCCCTTGAGCGCACCAATGCGGGCCATGACCTCTTGCGCATCCGCTCCCAGACTGCCGGCGAGATGGTGATAGGGCCTTGCCACCAATGGAAAGGATCGCTGTATGCGATCCAGCAGCATCCGGTCCAAATTGTCCAATAGGATCACTCCCTCAATGATTGAGTGGTCAAACTCCACTCAATGGGCGGCAAGGGGACAACTGCACAGTAAACCAGCATTCATCACAAGCGCACCCACTATATACTCACCCGCTCCTCATGACAAGCTCGAGCGGCTTTGCGGAAAATCTTTACCTGTGGCTCATCGGCAGCCATTGTGTTATATTCTGTCTCGCTTCATGTTCTCAGAAAAGGGAGCAAGGATGCGCTTCCATTCTCTCACTGGGCTCTGGCCTGGGCAGCTTCACCCCGAATCCACCCTGCAACCGAAAAGGACCCTGGCTCATGGCGCCCCCTCCCTGCGTTCATCTGCTCATCGCGACCCCTCACGGCAATGTTGCCCTGGGGGAAAACAACGCCTCTGTGCTCCTCCCCCAAGACGCTCACCAAGACCATCCCCCCCTTCAATATGGTCCCTATCTGCACAGCATCCATCAGTATCTCGCCCAGGATGGATACCGCCCTGTCCTGGAAGCCCTTCAGACCTGCTTTTCCGCTCCCACGCCCCCGCCCCCAGTGGATCATCTGGAGATCATCAGCGAAAAGCATGGCGCATTATATCACGTGGTCCACCTGAACGTCAGGTCAGGAGAACAAGTGGCTTCTTTCGCCCTGAACGTGGCCATCTCCGAGGAACAAAAGGCATTCCTCCATTCGGATTTTGCCCTTCTGAACGAACTCCGCCTCACATACCCCCATGGCCACACCCCCCGAGCCTACCTGAAAGGGGAAGCCCTTTACCGCAACGCCAACCAAAACTCCCTTCTAAGCATGGCCGTCATGATGACCGAATGGCTTGACGGTCACCATGAATTTCACCTGTCTCTTGAAAGACCCGGGGCTCCAGTTCGCATCAAAGTCTGGGATTCCACGGGAAAGGATTCATGGCTTGATACTGAGAAAACATTGACCCTCTACCGGTTGGCATCGGCCATTCTGACGACGTGTCTCCATACGGGCGATTTTCGGCAAATCTATCCCTGGCACCATGCCGCGGGTGATTTTGTCGTCAAGGAGGAAGGGGAATCCCTGAGTGTCAAGCTCATCACGGCCCGTGACTACCGCTGCCTCACCCCCGACGCCGCTGCATCAGGCAACACATGGGCCTGCATCATTTGTTTTTTTCTGAATCTCACCGTGCGCATGCGCCTGGACCGCCTGGACGGAACGGGAGACCTGGCGTGGGCAGACTCCTTCAGCCTTCAGGGAATACTGGAGGGCTTTATCATGGCATGGGAGGAGAAAGCCCTCCGAGATTCTTCCCTGCCCTCTTCCCGGGATGTGCTGGAAGTCCTTGGGGATTTTGATATGGAAGAGTGGACAGCCCTGGGGGAGATTGTGCTGGAGCAGGGCATGGTGGAGAAGGAAGAGCTTCCCTTTCTCAGGACCCGCCTCCATCAGCACCTGGAGGACCTGGAAAAAGCTATACGTCATGCAAAGAGGAATCAACTGGAGCCAGTGTCCCCCGTGATGCGCAAACAATAAAAAAAGCGGGGATTCTTCAGGAATCCCCGCTTTGACATTCAAATCAATGTGATGGATCAGCCTAACACTTGCAAGACCCTGAACTGCACCCAGCCCCTGCACCAGCGACGGGAACTTCTGAGGTCAGCCTGAAACCCGAACCCATGCCGTAACTCACGAAGTCGACGGTGATGTCCTTGGTCTGGCTGTGAAGGTCTTTGTCGATCAAAAGGGTGAATCCATTGATTTTGAAAACATCGTCCGATTCTTTTGGTTCATCCAGAACCATTGCCAGGGACGGCCCCGCTCAGCCACCCATTTGAAGAAAAACGCGAATGGGAGTGATTTCTTTGTCTTTGAAATAGTCCTTGAGGACTGTTTCAGCCTTTTCGGTGATTTGAATCATCAAATTCTCCTTTCGTTCCAACCATTGTATGACCCCACTGCAGTCATGTTGCGCCAGCTTTTGGGCCCTTCGACCCAACGGGAAGTCACGCTGCCAAAAGTCCTCGTGGGCAGGATGCCTTTTGACTTTGTTCTCTTCGGTTTCTTGCCCGGCGACACAAGAGTCATGGGCGTCGGCATCTGATTAAAAATTATCCTCCATTCTAAAAAGATGCCCCACATCAGAGAACTTAAATTAACAATAAAAGCAGTGACGTCAAGGCTTTTTCATTGTTCTGCCCCCCTCTTTTCCCCTGGCCGCAAAAGGTTGCCGGGAAGCGCGGGTCCTTGTGGAATCAACCCCCATGGCATCAGAATCCTTTTTTTCTTCATTGCTCTTTCTTTTTTTTCATCATCTTCGTACTCTGTGTTTTTATTTTTGCCAAAAGAAACTTCCCTCAATGCCATGATGCTGCATTCAAAAAGAATTGGAAATCCCCATGGATGGAGAACCAAGGCTTCTTTTGTGGGCCTTTACTGAAGAAGAGCGGGATACTCTGAACACTCTCCTGGCCAGAATTGGCGCGCCATCGGCCAAAGCCATCAGGAAAAATCAGGCCATGGTGCCTTTGTCTAAAATCATCCATCAGGACAAGACTGGCGAAATCAGTTATGATTCTGCGGAAAGAGTGCTCCTTTTTTACAACATTCCCCAGCAGGGAGTCATGTTTCTGATCAATTTTTTCAAGCAGCAGAAACTGCCTGCGTGCATCTACGCAGTGGTCACGGAGCACTCCATGGAATGGCCCTTTCATCAGCTTCTTGAACACCTGATTGAGGAAAGGGAATCCTTTGAAAGAAACATCAGAGAAAGTGACCAGCCAGGTCATTGACATGAGTTGAGCCATGACGCAAAAAAGTGATTCGGCATCTGCCCCCGCGCGGAAAGGCCGATGGCGAAGGCCCGATAAATACCTGTGCGCCACTTGCGGAGAAGAACAGCTTTTCTGCTGGAGCTGCCCCTGCGGGTTCATGATTTGTTCCCATTGCATGGAAGAAAACTTCTGGGGCATGACCTGCAACGGCATCGTGTGGACATGCCCCGACTGTGGCGACACCCGCGGTTTCGGCAACCAATGAATGGATTCGAGGACAAAATTCAAATGGAAAAAAAGCGCATTGTGATCATAGGTGCCGTGGCACTTGGACCCAAAGTGGCCTGCCGTGTGAAACGTCTCATGCCCCAGGCGGAAGTGACCATGATCGACCAGGACGAGTTCATTTCCTATGGGGGTTGCGGCATTCCCTATTTCATTTCGGGTGATGTGAGCGACATTCGCGAACTCATGAGCACCAGCTTCCACATGGTGCGCACACCCCAGTTTTTCGAAGACACCAAGGACGTCCGTGTGCTGGTACGCACCCGGGCCGTCCAAATCGACCGGAAAAGCAAGACGGTCAGCACCCTGAATCTGGACACGGGAGTGGAAGACAAAATTCCCTACGACAACCTGGTTCTGGCCACGGGAAGCACCCCCAACCGGCTTCCCATAGAGGGAGCAGATCTTCCCCAGGTATTGGATGTGACCAACCTGCACACAGCCCTGGCCGTCAAGGAGCGCATCTCCAAAGGGGAAGTGGACAAGGCGGTCATCATCGGAGCAGGAGCCATAGGGTGTGAAATGGCCGAGGCCCTCAGTGACCTGTGGGGCCTCGAAACCACCATGGTGGAAATCGCCGGCCAGGTGCTGCCCATCATGCTGGACAGGAGCCTGGCGCGCATGGTCCAACGCCACATGGAAGAAAAGGGAGTTCAAGTCCACCTTCAGGAAGTGGTCCAGAAAATTCTGCCCGGCAACGGCGCCCATGCCGTCCAGGTCGTCACGAGCGAGCGCACCATCCATGCAGACCTGGTGATCACTTCCGTGGGCGTCAGACCCAATTCGGAACTGGCACGAAAAGCAGGACTGGCCCTTTCCCCCAAAGGTGCCATCATGGTCAACCAGAGGCTGCAAACATCCGATCCTCACATTTACGCGGGGGGAGACTGCATCGAAGTGATGCACCTCATCACGGGAAAACCCATGTATTTTCCTCAGGGTTCCCTCGCCAACCGGCAGGGACGGGTGATCGGCTCCAACCTGGCCGGCCGCTTCGCCGCTTTCAACGGAGTGGTGGGAAGTTTTTCCATCAAGATTTTTGACCTGGCTGTCGGTTCCACGGGCATTCCCCTTCAAACGGCCCTGCAGGAGGGATTCGATGCCCAGGACGCCCTGGTCGTTCAGGCCGACCGGGCTCACTTCTACCCCACCCAGGACCTCATGTACCTTCAGCTGACCGTGGACCGAAAGACAAGGCGCGTGCTGGGCGCCCAGGGAATCGGAGCCAACGGGGACGCTCTCCTGGGAAGGATCAACAGCATCGCGGCTGTTCTGCCCCACAAGCCCACCCTGGAAGATATTTCCAACATGGAAGTGGCCTACTCCCCTCCATTCGCATCGGCCATGGACATTGTCAACGCTTCTGCCAACAATGCAGAAAACATCCTGGACGGTCTCAACAAGGCCGTGGACCTGGAGGAATTTGAAAAGTGCTTTCTGCAGGAATGCCGCGATGACTCCATTTGCCTCGACGTGCGGGGAGAGTCCAATGCGGCGCCCTATGTGGCCCATTTCCCCCAGCGGTGGATCAACATTCCCCAGGAAACCCTCAAGCACAAAATGCAGGACATTCCCCGGGACAAACGCCTCTTTGTCATCTGCAACTCGGGGGTGCGTTCTTACGAGGCTCTTCGACAACTGGAAGCAGCGGGCATCGGCAAAGCGGTCAATGTGCAGGGAGGCGTGGCAGCCCTCAAGAAATGCGGACTCGCAAAACTTGAAGAAGATGAAAAAGACCCAAAAAATTGATCCATGGCTCTCTTCAAAACCCCCATGGACTGGTCCCCCCGTTGCCCTTTTCTGGGATCAGTCCCTTGTGTGGGGATTGATGTGTCTCGACACACTCAAGAAATTGAAGATCCCCTTTCACCTCATCACTTCCAGCGACATCCGCGCCGGCGCACTGGATCATCATCGAGTGATCCTCATGCCGGGAGGCTGGGCTTCCCACAAGGTGCAGGCACTGGGCACCGAAGGAAGGAATCGCCTGGAGCATTTTCTGCGCCATGGGGGCACTTACCTGGGCTTCTGCGGAGGCGCGGGATTGGCGCTCTCCAGCCCTCCCTCCCTGGGCCTGGTTCCCCTGAAGCGCAAGAAGCTTCAGGACAGGCTTCCCAGTGCGAGCGGTGAGGTGTGGATCGAGGGAAATCCCCGCCATCCCGCCTGGGCCGGCCTTCCCGGGTTCCTGCCCGTAACGGTCTGGTGGCCTTCCCAGTTTCACAATCCCGCAAAACATGAGGTGACCTCACTGGGCACCTATCGCGCCAGGGGAAAAGATTTCATGGTTGCCGACATATGCGTGGAAAGTTTTGAACAGGCGCACGGGAACAAAAAAGCCCAGGCTTGGCAGCACATGGAAAACACCTACGGCATAAATCTCAACCCGGAAAAACTGATCCCGGACCAGGCCATCATAGAAGCATCCCTCGGCAAGGGACGGTTGATCCTCTCCTACCCTCACCTGGAAAGTCCCGAAGACTCCTGGGGAAACCGGCTCTGCTTCAATCTTTTGAGCTATCTTGACCTCCACGGCGGTGCCCATCTGCCCCACTGGAAAACTTCCAGGCCCGAGGTGGGAAAAACGCCCCGTGCCCCTGTTTCCCGAGAAACCCTCGCCCTGCTCATGCAAGCCCAGGGAATGGCGGACGAGCTGATCCTCATGGGTGAAAAAAACCTCCTGTGGCGCTGGAGAAATCCCTGGCTGCTGAGCTGGAGGCGCGGCGTTCGGGGGCTCGAATACGGGATGCTGGCTCTTTCCCTGAAAAACGCCGTTTGTCTGACCCGCCGGCTGCTGCGGAAAGAGTCATCTCCCGCACTTCAGCCATCAAGCTCGGTTCCTGTTCCTGACCTTTTTGAAGATGTGTCACGATTCTGTCAAAAAGCCAGACTTCTGCTCATGGAAGAAAAAACGGCCTCGCAAAACGGAGGGATTTCCAAGCTGAGTGCCGTGAGCAGCCTGGTGGACGATTTAAGGCGGGAGCTTTTCGGTGAAAAAATGAACCATGGCGGTTTGAGCCGCTCCATTTTCGACAGGCTCGACCGCCTCCTCCTGGAACTGCTCCGCGCGCAAGAGACTCTCACCTGAAACAGCGCGCGCATGAGCAAATGCACCACGCCGGCACTGCACCGCGCAAGAAGCGATCTTGCATCCATCGGTCATTGGTGAACCCGTGCTGTCTTCCTTTCCCCCTGTTACGCCAGGAAAGGGCTTTCTTCTCTCAGGGCGAAAAGGGCGCCATGGAGGGAATCAGACGTTGAATCTGAAATGAATCACGTCGCCATCCTGGACGGGATAGGCTTTTCCTTCCAAACGCACGGTTCCCAGCTTTCGGGCCGCCGCATAATCCCCGGCGGCGCGCAGATCTTCGAAAGCCACCACTTCTGCGCGAATGAAACCTCTTTGAATGTCTGAATGGATGTGTCCCGCCACTTCCAGGGCGGGAAGGCCGCGAGGTATGGTCCACGCTTTCACCTCGTCATCCCCGACGGTGAAAAATGTGGCGAGCTGGAGCAGCCTGAAAGACTGTTGAACGACGCGGTTCATGGCGGACTCTTCAATCCCGAAGTCCTTTTGAAAATCTTGAGCCTCTTCGGCTGCCAGCTCAGCCATTTCCATCTCCAGCTTTCCACGGACCACCATGGCTTCTTCAGAAACCAACTGGGATGAAGGCAGCCGATCGTCTTCGTCCCGGTTATTAAAAATCACCAGGAGAGGTTTGGCAGACAGGAATGTGAAGCCCCGCAATTCGGGCGCTGCAGAAAGATCGGGCCTGGATTTGAGGGGTTGCCCCGAGTCCAGCACTTCCCAGCAGGCGGAGAGGAGCTCCTTCTCCTTTCCCGTGAGCTTCTTGCCTCTTTTTTCCTCCATGGAGAGCTTCTCCAGGCGCTTCTCAACGGTGGCAAGGTCTGCAATGAGAAATTCATCCTGCAGCTCCCTCATGTCCGCCATTGCCCTGGGAGACCCCAGAACGGGGTCTTCGAAGTTGCGCAACACCATGAGAAAGGCGTCCATGGGGCGCATGTGATTGAGGAGATGGGCCATGTATTCCCGCTTGCTTTCGGCGCCTGAGGACATGCCCTGAAGATCCATGTAGGTCACCTGGGCATGAGTTGTTTTCTTGGGATGATAAAGGGCGCTCAGCCATAGGACGCGCTCATCGGGAACGGAAACAACCCCCATGACAGGGGTCACCGCCCCGCCCGCAGGTGCCGACTCCCCGGTGCGTCCCGTGAGTGCGTTGAAAAGGGTCGTTTTTCCACTTCGCCCCAAGCCAATGATTCCCAGTTTCATATATTTGGTCCCTTTGAAAAATCCAAAAATCCGTTGTAACTTTTCAGGCGGTGGAACAAATCTCACCAAAAGCTTGACTTGGGCCACTCATCTTCATAATGCTTTCATTAAAAAGGGCCCGCAGCTGGCAAACCCCGCCGGAGCAGGAAGATACTCAAAGGGTGGGAAAACGTCAACTATTGGACAGCACTGAAATTTTTTTATGGACAAGGCACCCCCTTCTTCCAGCCCCCTTGCCATTCTGCCCCCAAAGGAGGCTCGAAAAATTCTTGCCCTGGCAGCTCTGCTGGCCATCATGCCCAGGCAGGAGGGAACCACACAGCACGGTGTGCTTGCACGCGCATCCCCTCTCTCCCTGGACAACTGGACCGCCAGGGCAGAGTGGCTGGAAGAGGAAATGCCGTGCAGCATTTCCAGCAAACAGATGCTTCGGGCAGAAAATCTCTTGAAAAGATGGCAATCCAGGCAGCTTTGGGTGGCAAAATTCACATCAGATGGCGAAACTCTGAAACGGGCGGGTGGCTGCCCCCATTTTCTCTTCGGGCAGGGGCGATTTCCGGGGGATGCCCCCTTGGCCGCTGTCTTCAATTCAAGAAAATCCAGGGATTTGTCTTCTCAAGTGTTCTGGGTGCAAGCGCTGCGCGGTTTCATGGAAATGTGGTCCGCCGGTGGCCCGGTTCTGGCCTCCAGCCTGGGGACCCTCACCCACGACATGGTGACTCATGTGGCCATTTCCCGCTCCATTTCCACTGTACTCGTGGTGCACAGCTCTTTTGACAACCTGGAAAACCTTGATCAGGAACATGGTTTTTCCAAAAAGCTGGCGCCATTGGCCACGCTCACCTGCCGAGCTCCCGGAATGGCCTGCTCCAAAAGGGATCTCATGCTTTGCAGAGACCGCCTTCTGGCAAACCTGGCCCATGAACAATTCATTCTGGAACTTCGCCCGGAAGGGAACCTGCACCGCATGCTTCGTGAAATGCACCCAAGTGATTCAAAATCCCTTCGCTTCGCAGTCCCGGCCCAAGGGAGCCAACCCATGAACCTTCACGAAACCATGGCCCATTCCATTTCCGAGAGGGCAACCCCCCTGTTCATCGACGCCATCCCCAAAGATCCCCTTGAACCACCGTCAAAGGCCCGCCCCCTGCGTGACCCCTCTGACCTTTTCTCCCCTCCCGAAGCCTGGAGCGCCTACCTTTATCACTATACCAGGAGTTGCTGGGGCCCCTGGCCGGGACAGTCCTACGAAGATTACCTTGAAAGTCTCTTTGAGGGGCGAAGGGGTTCGGGCCACACAACCCTTGACACCCTCGTGCGCATTCTCACGGGAAAACGCATTCGAGCCTCCTCCAAAACCATAAGAGGCACCATGCCCGTGATCTCCTGGACGGTGCACGCCCCATCACAACTGCCTCGAATCCGTCATTGGAATAAGGCTCTCATGAGATGGACCTTCGAACCTTACGGGATTGCGGTCCTCAAGAAACGCCTCAAGGCCCTGGGAGCCAAACCCACCATCTATGCCCCTGGAGACGCT